>NC_013943.1:2255453-2577661 GCF_000025725.1 Denitrovibrio acetiphilus DSM 12809 | reverse complement strand
TCCCTGCACGTTCCAGAAGTTCTTTTGCCTGAGGTTTAACATCTCTGCCTCTGAGGACATAACCCAGCAGGAGCTCCAGAACCTCGTAGTCATAAAGGGATTCCGGCTCTTTTGAAAAGCGTTTTTTGAGTCTGTTTCTGTGTCCGTGGTAGTGTTCTTTCATAATGAGTAAATATAACAGGGCAAACAATTTGTGTAAACAAGGTTTCTGGTGTGTTAATACTTGATATACATCTTGCTTTTTAGCTCAATTTTAATATTATCAGAAGTGCCGTCTTATTTATTGATTAAGACAAATTTATATACAATAGACGAGGTTGAATATGTTCGGATTCGGAATGTCGGAAATAATCCTTATAATGGCTGTCGCTCTGATTGTTGTCGGTCCTAAAAAACTGCCGGAAGTTGCGAAAGGGCTCGGCAAGGGGTATGCCGAATTCAAGAAGTATATGACTGATTTTAAAGATGCAGTTAATCTTGATATCGATACGGAACCGGCTAAAAAACCTGCCCCTAAAAAGGCTCAGGAAGTTTATGACGAGCATTACAAAGATGCTACTACTGTTGACGCTGAGCCGGCAGATGCAAAGACTGAAACTGCTGAACAGCAAGAGAAAACTGCTGAGGCTCCAAAAGAAAAAGCTGAGGGTAAAGACAATGTCCAGGGATAAGGAACAGGGGGTTGAACAGGCTCTTCCACTTACCACTCACCTGGAAGAATTACGTAAAAGGCTCATTAGGGTCATAGTAGTTCTTGTCGTTGTATTCAGCTTTGTGTACTGGAAAAGTTTTATCTTCATGGACTTTATCACAGCACCGATAGTTCCTCTTCTGCCGCAGGATTCTTCTATGGCGCTTTTGAAGCTTACAGAGGGGTTCTTCACAGAGCTTAAGCTGTCTCTGCTTGTTGCTGTGTTCTTTAGTATGCCTTTTATCTTTTATCAGATGTGGAAGTTCATAGCTCCGGGGCTTTATGCTCAGGAGAAGAAATACATAGTATCATTCGTTTTTATGTCGTCCCTTCTGTTTTTTCTCGGGGCGAGCTTTGCTTATTATGTTGTTTTTCCGTTTGGTTTTAAATTCTTTCTGGGATACGCCGAGGGGTATGTGACGGCAAACCTGTCAATACAGTGGTATCTCAGCTTTGTTACAAGGCTTATAATGGCTTTCGGGCTTGTTTTCGAGATGCCTGTGTTTGTCCTTTTTCTTGCGAAAATGGGTATTCTCACAGCAGCCATGATGAGAAAACACAGACGCTATGCTTATTTTGGTATAGTTATTTTTTCCGCAGTGCTTACTCCTCCTGACGTTTTTACCCAGATAATGATGTCAGGTCCTATGATATTCCTCTATGAACTCAGTGTTCTTGTTGCGAAAGCATTCGGACGTAAAAGGGAGATAAATGAAGATGATGTCTACGCATAATAATATGAAAGACCGGTTTGGCAGAGAGATCAAGTATCTCCGTGTGTCTGTAACCGATAGATGTAATTTCCGATGCAAATACTGCATGCCTACTACAGATTTTAAATGTCTGCAACACGAGAATATACTTTCTTATGAAGAGCTTTTGTTTGCTGTAGATGTTTTCTGCTCTCTCGGAGTGAAAAAGGTTCGCGTTACAGGCGGAGAACCGCTTGTAAGGAAAGGGATAGGTTCATTCCTTGAGGGACTTGGAAAGATGGAAAAACTTGAGGAAGTGACGCTGACCACAAACGGTGCGCTTCTGAAAGAGTTTACCGAGCAGATCAAGAGTGCCGGAATTCAACGTGTGAACGTCAGCCTCGACTCCCTTCAGGAAGAGAGATATAAAGATATCACCGGCGGCTTCAAACTTGAAAAGATCATTGACAGCATTAAGCATGTCCAGCGTGCTGGTATCGGTCCTGTTAAAACCAATATGGTAGTTATCAAAGGGTATAATGATGACGAAATATTAGACTTTTGTGAGTTTTCTGCTAAAAACCGCATTATCACCCGTTTTATAGAGTTTATGCCTGTTGGTAACTTCAGCGAATGGAAAGAGGAGAATATCCTTTTTGGTAAAGATATTTTGGAGATTATCAAAAGCAAATATGACCTTAAGCAGACCCAGAAAACAAGGCTTGGCGGTCCCGCTCAGAACTATGAACTAAGCAACGGTGCCATGATCGGCATTATCACTCCTATATCAAACCACTTTTGCAGTGAATGTGATAAACTTCGTCTGACATCAGACGGGAAGCTTCGTCCCTGCCTCCTTTCAGACGCGGAGATCGACCTTGTGCCGTCAATAAAGAATCAGGACAGAAATGCACTGATAGAAGCTATAGAAGAGGGGCTGAATATAAAGGATCAGGAGCATAAAGTGCTTTTGGAGAAAAGAAATGATGGATACAAACGCACCATGTCCAAAATCGGCGGATAAGCTCAGCATCCCCTGCGGGAAAGAGCATGTTCTGCTCCAGATACCAAAACCGGCAGATGTGCTGGATTCAAAGATAGATACAGATGTTCTGCCGGAAGACAGGATAAAAGACATTATGGAGAATGATGCTGTATACAGCTACGGACTTAATGAAGTCTTAGAGGATGCAGAGAATATTCTTATCATTTTGCCGGACATAACACGCAAGTCAGGTGCAGGGCAGATTCTGCCTTATATTATAGAATCCATTGAGAAGCAGAATAAAAATTTTAATATGGTGGTTGCTGTCGGCACACATAGACAACCCACAGAAGATGAACTTGAAATTATTTTCACACCAGATATTTATCGTGAGCATAAAGACAAGCTGATTGTCCATGACTGCGATAATTACGATGATCACGACTTTTATGGAATTACAAAACGGAAGACCACCGTTCTTATAAACAAGGCTTATCGTGAACACGATACGATTATAACTATCGGTTCGGTTAGCTATCACTATTTTGCGGGTTACGGCGGCGGGCGGAAGCTCATTGTCCCAGGGCTTGCTTCCAAAAAGACTATTATGGCAAACCATAAACTTGCCCTCGACCCTGTTGCAAAAAAACGCCACGAAAAAGCTGTTACAGGCAATCTACGCAACAATCCGGTTCATGATGATCTGGTGGAAAGTGTTATGATTGCGCGCTCGGAACACACATTTTTTGCAGTAAATACTATTCTTGATAATGCAGGGGATGTTGTAGGGATGACCTGCGGCGATCTGTTTATGTCCCACATAAAAGCGACTGAGATGCTGGACGCTGTTTCAGCAGTGAAAGTAGAGAATAAATACGATCTTGCGTTTTTATCCGCAGGCGGGCACCCGAAGGATATCAATATGGTGCAGGCTCAGAAGTCGCTGGATAGAATATCGCCGATCCTCGCAGATAACGCAAAAGTTATCTTTTTTGCAGAGTGCGGCGACGGCTACGGCAACGACTATTTTAAAGAATTTTTTGACAGAAAGTCAGCAGACCTTATGCTGACAGAGCTGTTAACTGATTACCAGATAAACAGACAGACCGCCTATAACCTTAGGTCAAAGCTGGAGAGTTTTGACGTCTACCTCTATACCGACCTGCCTGAATCAGACTGCGTGAGAATGGGCTTCATAAAGCTTACCAATTTAATAGACGCAGAAAAACTTGCTGAAAATGCTGAAAATATCGCCTATATTCCAAATGCCTATAATATACTTCCTTCTGTTTGAGGTGGTGGTATTCAAGGCTCTTTTGTGATAAATATATTGTAAATTGTATAAAAGCGGAGTCGATATGAAAAGAGTATTGGTCACTGGCGGAGCCGGTTTCATCGGCAGCCATCTTTGCGAGAGGCTTCTTGAACAGGGGCACGAGGTGCTTTGTGTGGATAACCTCTTTACCAGCAGAAAAGACAATATCAAAAAACTAATGGACAATAAAGATTTTGAATTCATGCGCCATGACGTGACATTTCCGCTCTCGGTGGAAGTGGATCAAATATATAACCTTGCATGTCCCGCAAGCCCTGTGCACTATCAGTTTGACCCTGTACAGACAACTAAAACATCAGTTATGGGTGCGATAAATATGCTCGGTCTCGCCAAAAGGCTTAAGATTCCGGTGTTTCAGGCGAGCACCTCGGAAGTTTACGGTGATCCTGAAATCCACCCTCAGCCGGAGAGCTACAAAGGGTCTGTAAATCCTATCGGAGTGCGGGCTTGCTATGACGAGGGGAAACGGTGTGCAGAAACATTATTCTTCGACTATAAGCGTCAGCACGGGCTGGATATAAAGGTTGTCCGTATTTTTAATACCTACGGGCCCAAAATGCATCCTCAGGACGGCAGAGTTGTCAGCAATTTTATTATGCAGGCACTCCGTGGCGAAGATATAACGATCTACGGCGAAGGGAAACAGACAAGAAGTTTTTGTTATGTGGATGATATGGTAGACGGATTTATGAAGATGATGAATACCCCTGAAGGGTTCACCGGTCCTGTGAATCTCGGAAATCCTAATGAATTTACTATTTTACAACTTGCTGAACTTGTCATAAAGATTATCGGAAATAAAAATAACATAATTTTCAAACCACTGCCGCAGGATGACCCGATGCAGAGGAAACCTGACATCACTCTCGCTAAGCGTGAACTTGAGTGGGAGCCCGCTGTCATGTTAGAGGAAGGTATTGTAAAAACAATAGAATACTTCGATAATTTATTGAAGAGGAAGGGTGGGATATAATGAATATTTCTGTAGTAGGAACAGGTTATGTTGGTCTGGTGACCGGAACATGTTTTGCTGAAATGGGAAACTATGTTATTTGTGTCGATGTTAACGAAGATAAGATAAATAAGCTTAACAACGGTATCATACCTATTTATGAACCTGGTCTTGAACGTATCGTCATAGAAAATAATAAGGCGGACAGGCTCATCTTCTCCACTGATATAAAGAATGCGCTGGAGAAAACAGATATATGTTTCATCGCAGTGGGAACCCCTATGGGGGAGGACGGAAGCGCAGATCTGCAATACGTTCTCGCTGTTGCGGAAGAGATAGGCAAACATATTACAAAACACACATACATAATAAATAAATCAACCGTACCTGTCGGCACAGCAGATAAAGTGCGGGAGACTGTGAGCCGTGTTCTGCAAGAGCGTGGTGCAGACATATCATTTGATGTGATATCAAACCCGGAATTTCTGAAAGAGGGTGCTGCGGTCAATGATTTTATGAAGCCGGACAGGGTTGTTGTGGGTGCGGATAATGAACGGGCTCTTGATGTCATGAGAGAGCTTTATGCTCCGTTTACTGTTAATCATGAAAGATTTATAGCCATGGATGTGCGCTCGTCAGAGATGACAAAATATGCTGCAAACTCCATGCTCGCTACTAAGATATCTTTTATGAACGAAATAGCGAATATCTGCGAGCTTGTGGGGGCTGATGTTAATAAAGTAAGAGTCGGCATAGGGAGTGATTCCCGTATCGGCTACAGTTTTATATACCCGGGGTGCGGATACGGCGGAAGCTGTTTCCCTAAAGATGTGCAGGCTCTTGTACGGACAGCGAACAAGAACGGATACGAGCCTAAACTTCTGGAAGCTGTGGAAGCGGTCAACTATGACCAGAAAAAGAGTATCCCCAGAAAAATATTTAAAAAGTTCGGAGAAGACCTTTCAGGTATGACATTTGCCGTATGGGGTCTCTCTTTTAAGCCTGAAACAGACGATATGCGTGATGCCGCATCGATCACTATCGTAAAAGAGCTGGTGGCAAAAGGTGCTAAAGTGAAGGCATATGACCCGAAAGCATTTCATGAGGCGCAGACATGTTACCTGAAAGATGTGGAAGGGATAGAGTATCTTGACAGCAAATATACAGCCCTCACCGGATGCGATGCTATGATACTCGTTACTGAGTGGAAAGAGTTCAGAAGTCCGGATTTTGATGAAATAAAGAAGAGATTGAAAAATCCTGTCATTTTTGACGGACGGAATCAGTACAGCTCAAAGAAACTGCACGAAATGGGTTTTGAGTATTTCCAGATCGGCGTAATGCCAAAATAAAAATTATAAAATGTTATTACAATAAAAAGCCTCTGTTAGAAAATAGCAGGGGCTTTTTTTGTGTCGGCTTATGATGCGGTGGCAGAAATAAGTCAGAATGTTATAATATGAAATATTTAGATTCGAAAAAGGAGGCAGGATGTTTATTATAAAAAGACTTCTTCTTGCTGGTCTGCTTACAGCTTTTGCAGCTGTGACAGCTCTTGCCGACCCTGTCCGGGTTGGTTCAAAGATAGATACAGAGGGGGCGCTGCTCGGCAATATGATTCTTTTTGTGCTTGGTGATGCCGGAGTGCCTGTTGAGGATAAGACGGAGCTCGGGCCGACAAATATAGTTCGACAGGCGATTATCACAGGTCAGATTGATATCTATCCTGAATATACCGGAAACGGCGCATACCTTTTCAAAGATGCAGATAAAGCAGCCTATAAGAATTGGGAGAAGGGCTACGCTGATGTTAAACAGCTTGATTATCTGCATAACAAAATTGTCTGGCTGACCCCGTCACCTGCAAATAATACATGGGCGATAGCCGTTACAGGCAGATTTTCTGAAAAGAACAAAATAAATACCCTCGAAGATATGGCGGATTATGTCAAAGGAGGCGGAAAAGTTAAAATAGCTGTCTCTGAGGAGTTCGCCACCAGACCTGACACGCTTCCCGCCTTTCAGAAAGCATACGGCTTTAAGCTCAGTGACAACCAGCTCATCATCCTTTCCGGCGGAAACACAGCTCAGACAGAACAGGCTCTTGCTCAGGGGACGAGTGGAGTTAATTTCGCTATGGCATACGGCACAGACGGAGCCATCGCCGCACTTGGGCTTAAGATACTTGAAGATACAAAAGAGGTTCAGCCTGTTTATGCACCTGTGCCCATTGTGCGGGAATCTGTTCTGAAGCAGTACCCTCAGATAAAAGAAAGACTTAGCGAGGTCTTTCAGACTCTTGATATGGCAACACTGCAACGCCTGAATGCACAGATAGCTGTAAACGGCGTTCCTGCCGGAAAAGTGGCGAAGTCGTATCTGAAAAACATGGATTTCATAAAATAATTTTTAATAAAAATAATATGCCTTCGGGAGTTGATATACTCGCTCTTGTTTTCTGCTTTTCCGGTATGGGCATAGATAATTTTATTCTGAATAAGGCAAATCGGCTGTTATCCGGCTCTCCGGTAGGTATTGGCGAGGCTGGGATTCCGGCGGCTGCTGTTGTTTTAATGCTGGCTTTTGTGGTTTTATCAGGCGCATATAAGAGGCTGGATTTTTTACGCATATCTGCTGTTTCAGCAGTTCTCTGCCTGACGTGCGTGGCTGTGGGTGGGTATGCTTCAGGTGTTGCCGCTGAAAGTCCTTTTGCCAGAGTGTCTTTCAGTACAGGCTTCTGGATGTTTGCACTGGGATGTATGCTCTTTTTTATGCAGGCGTATGCTTCTTCTGGCTCATTAAAACGTTTCTTCCTTGTCATTCTTATGTATATGCCTTTGGTTTGTGTAATAGCTGGTGGTTTGTTAAATGATGTTTCTGTTATGGTGGAATACGCCAATTACAACGACAGGTTCTCAAGTGAATTACTGCGCCATATCTATATCGCTTTCGGTTCTATAATGCTTGCAGTTTTTGCCGGAATTCCCATCGGGATCATATCTGCGAGGCGTTCCTCTTTAGGTGGGAAGCTCTTCAGTTTTCTTAATATTGTTCAGACTATCCCAAGCATTGCTCTCTTCGGTCTCCTGATGGTTCCACTCGCATGGGCGGCATCAAATTCTGTTATTCTGAAAAGTGCTGGAGTTTCAGGCATAGGGTGGGCTCCTGCTGTGATTGCTCTGTTTTTATACTCACTGCTGCCAATTGCCAGGAATACTTACGAAGGGGTAAAAAATATCGGTGATGGTGTTATTGAGGCGGCAAAAGGGGTGGGCATGACCAGACGGTATATGCTTTTCAAAGTTGAGCTTCCTCTAAGTATGCCTGTTATCCTGAACGGCGTGCGTATTGCTCTGGTACAGTCCATCGGCAACACTGCTGTGGTGTCCCTCATCGGTGCCGGCGGGATGGGAGTTTTCATATTTCAAGGGCTTGGTCAGTCGGCGGTTCCGCTTATCATGCTGGGTACTATACCAACTATAATTATGGCTGTGCTGGCAGACAGCATTATGCAGATCCTAATCTCTTTCAGTAAAGGAGCAGCTCATGATAGAGCTTAGAGAGTTATCAAAAAAATATGGTGAAGCTACCGCTGTGGATGGCATCAGTTTGAGTATAAACGAAGGAGAGATGTGTGTTTTAATCGGCCCGTCAGGGTGCGGGAAATCCACCACTCTTAAGATGATCAACCGGATGATTGATATGTCGTCGGGGGATGTCTATGTGCGCGGGCAGAATATCAAAGACCAGAAGGCGGAGATCCTCCGGCGCAGAATCGGTTATGTGATACAGAGCATTGGTCTCTTTCCGCATATGACGGTGGGGGAGAATATCGCCGTTGTTCCGAAGCTGCTTAAGTGGAAAGATGAGAAGATCAAAGCGCAGGTTGACAGTCTGCTGGAGCTTGTGGAACTTGGGGCGGAATATGCGGATAAATATCCGTCACAGCTTTCGGGTGGAGAAGCCCAGAGAGTTGGCGTTGCCAGAGCACTTGCCGCAGAACCTGAGATACTCCTTATGGACGAGCCGTTCGGTGCGCTTGATCCCGTCACCAGAGAATCTTTACAGAAGGGGCTTCTGCGCATCCAGAAGAAACTGAAAAAGACAGTAGTATTTGTAACCCACGACATAGATGAAGCTGTCAGGCTTGCCACTAAGATAGCTATCATGAAAGACGGCAGAATAATGCAGTATGATACTCCTCAGAATATCCTGAGCAGCCCCGCAGACAAGTTTACTGCAAAATTTGTGGGTAAAGACCGGGCTTTGAAAAATCTTTCACGTAAATATGCAAACGAGATAATGGAGAAGACCGCCGTTGTTAGCCTTCATGCTGAGATGTCTGAAGCAGAGACACTTTTTGACGGTAAAGTTTACCTCTGGGTTGTGAATGATGAAGGCGAGCTGAAAGGCTGGCTGAATAAATCTGATAATTCCGGCGGAGATTGTGTTGAGGATAACATGTCAGAAGTTGATACTGCGGAGTATTCTATCTCAGAGGATAGTACCCTGAAAGATGCATTGTCAAAGCTTGTTATGCATGGGGTTGTTGTTTTGCCGGTGACAAAGGGCGATGTCGTTGTCGGGGAAGTTGATATACAAAAGATTCTGGAGGCTGGGAGTGAATAGTGGCAGGCGGATAGCCTTTACAGGGGTGCTCTTTCTGCTTGCGGTGGGGTCACTCTCAATCATGAAGGGAAGCTCCGGCGGCGGATTCAGCTCTGAGCAGGTGCTATACGGCAGATCCAGTTTTCTGACGCTGGCTTTGGAGCACATACTTCTTGTGGGGAGTTCATCATTTGCTGCCGCTGTAACAGGTGTTGCTCTGGGAGTATTTGTTACCAGACGTGCCGGGCGTAGTTTTCTACCTGTGGTTAATATGCTGGCATCTGTGGGGCAGACTTTTCCCCCTGTTGCGGTTCTTGCCCTTGCTGTACCGCTTGTTGGGTTTGGCAGGGAGCCCACGGTTATAGCTCTTTTCTGCTACGGGATTTTTCCTATAGTCCGCAACACTATAACCGGGATAGAGTCTGTGGATAAAGACATCAGGGATGCAGCCAGAGGCGTAGGGATGTATGACAGAGAGGTGCTCTTCAGAGTAGAACTGCCCCTTGCGGCATCTATAATAATAGCCGGTATCAGGACATCCGTTATTATAAACATCGGGACAGCAACCATCGGGGCAACAATTGGGGCCGGCGGTTTCGGTGCACCAATCATATCTGGGCTTATTAATAATAATTTTTATTTTGTTTTGCAGGGGGGGATTTGTGTTGCTCTGCTCGCTATCTTTTCAGATCAGATTTTTGAATTTGCTGTCATGAAATTTAAAAGAGTATAGATAAACTTTATTATGTGCTCTGCGTTTATAAAGGGCACCAGTAGTTTAGCTTTAGATAAAGCCGTTGACGCCCGAGGTAAAAAGAATATATAATAATATATGTTTGCATTTCTTAATGACCAGATAAAAGAATTACTTTTAAGCTCTGCATCGGAAAAAACTTTTAAAAAGTATGATTTTCTGTATATGCAGGGGGATGATGTCAGCAAAGCTTTTGTAGTAAGCGAAGGCTGGGTGAAGATATCCCGAATCAACGAAAATGGGGGAGAATGCGTTGTGCGTGTTGCCGCCGCCAATGAATCTGTCGGCGAAGATGAGATTCTTTCTGCAAAGCAGTACGGATTTACCGCACAGGTTATCACACCGGCTTTGATCTATCAGATACCTAAATCTGCCTATGATATGGCGTATAAAATAGACAAGGAAGCTGTAAAAGAGGCTATTGAGCAGGATACGCAGTACAGCGTGACTGCCGACAATGATATTGTTACTGACCCTTATATTGCAATGGGGAGGCTTGTTGAGTTTCTTATGAGCATCGGGGATAATCGATCCAGAAAGGAGATGATTGTTAATCTGCCCTACGATAAACATCTTGTTGCTGCAAGGCTCCTTATGACTCCGGAGACACTTTCCAGATGTCTTAAAAAGCTTAAAGATATTGGCGTTGAGATAAAAAAGAACACTATTTTTGTTCCTGATATACACAAGCTTGTAAAAATAGCTGTCCGCTAAGTCCCTCTTCTTTGTTCCATAATATCCCTTTCGCACAGACATATATATTCCTCCTGCTGTCACCTGACAGTTGAACCTCGAGTTATTTTATAAATGGATTCTTGACAGTATCAAGGAAATAAAGTTAAAAAAGAATATAATTAAAAATTTTCTTATGAGGTGATGCTGTGATCGATAAAGCTGCTTTTCTGAATGAACTGGAAGAAGTCGTAAATATTGACAGCGGTACATACTATAAAAAAGGCGTCGATGCTGTAGGGGAGTGGTTTGCCGACAGATATGCCTCTATGGGGTGGGATATTGAATGGTATGAGCCTGATGGAGAGCTTGGTAAAAGCTTTACTGCATACAACGCCGACCATGATGATATCGATGTGCTCGTTATGTGTCACCTTGACACGGTTTTCCCCGAAGGGGAGGTTGCGAAAAGACCTTTTAGTATTGAAGGTGATTTCTGCTATGGACCGGGTGTTGCTGATATGAAGTCCGGCTGTGTATTTCTTCTTCATGTTCTCAGGGAGCTGCATGCAGAGCAAGGGCTGAAAAAAAAATATGCTGTATTTTTTAATGGTGAGGAAGAGATAGGAAGCCTGCATACAAGACCAATCATAGAAGAGCTCTCCCGTAAATCAAAATTCGCTTTCGCTGTGGAGCCTGCAAGGGCGAACGGCGCCTTTCTTAATCAGCGTAAGGGTTCTTCCCGTTATTTTATAGAATTTCACGGCAAGGCTGCCCATTCCGGTAATAATCCCGAAGAGGGAATATGCGCAGTTACAGAAGCCGCGAACTGGATTCTTTTCTTCAAGTCTATGGTTGATAATGAGAAGGGTGTATATCTTAACCCCGGAGTAGTGAAGGGGGGAACATCTGTAAACAGCATCCCTGACTTTGCTGAGATGAAAGTTGATGTCAGGTTTATCAGGCAGGAAGACGGCGAAGAAGTGCATGACAAAATCATGAAAAAGCTTAAGACCGGATTTGATGAAAAAGTTAAAATAGACCTTAAAGGTGGAATAACCAGACCGCCAATGATGCCCAATGATAAAACAGAAGAGATATGCGAAAAAATAGATGAACTTGGCAGGCAGAATGGCGTTGAGGTTAAGTGGGTGTTTGCCGGTGGGGGCTCAGATGCTTCTTTTCCTTCTGCGTTCGGCGTACCTTCCTTGTGCGGTATGGGACTGCCGGGCGGTAAGTCGCATTCTGCTGAAGAGTTTCTCGATCTTCGTCAGTTTGAAGAGAGATTTAAGCTTTTGAAAGATATCCTGCTGATGTAAACTGGAGTTGAGACAGTTTTAAGCCGGAGTAGAGATGTTATTTTTTTCAACATTATGTGTTGTGGTGCTGACCGGATATCTGATCTTTAAAAGGTATTTACCGCCAGCTGTTCTCTTTGCTTCCGGGCTTATTCTGATGGGTATTGCATCTTTTTGCGGGCGTCATGAGTTTGTGGTTTTAGATGAAGTGGACTCATCTGGTACAGTGCTTCTTGATATGTTCCTCCAGATAAAGCATATCATGACGGGAAAGCTTGCGGATGTGGGGCTTGTCGTTATGAGTGCAAGCGGGTTTGCTGCCTATATGAAATATATAGGTGCTGCCGGGGCTATGATAAGAGTTGTTACTCAACCTCTTCTGCTTGTGAGGAGACCATATTTTGTCCTTGTACTTGTTTATTTTGCAGCGCAGATACTTAACATCTTCATACCTAGTGCCTCAGGGCTTGGGATACTTCTTATGGTATCTGTTTATCCGGTTCTTGTGCGTATTGGGCTGAGCCCTGCGAGTGTCGCTGCTGTTATAGCCACAGCCGGAGCTCTCGACATGGGGCCGGCGTCCCCGTCAACGAATATTGCGGCGGAACTTCTCGGGATAGGTGTTGTCGAATATTTTACAAAATACCAGGTTGTTATCGCATTTCCTGTGATGCTGTTTACCGGGGCACTGCATTATTACGTGCAGAGAGGGTTCGACAGGAGGGATATTCTCGCCGGACAGAGAAATTTTACCGCCCACCATGACAGTCCGGCATATAGGGATGTGCCAGGTTTTTACGCCCTTTTTCCCATGCTTCCGGTCTTTCTGCTTGTTGGACTGAGTGATCCTATTTCTGGGCGTGTGAAGCTTGATGTTGTTTCGGCAGTTTTTCTGAGTATGACTATCTGCATTGTCATTGAATATTTACGAATATTTAATCTTAAGAAGACATTTGCAGGAGTTAAAGCTTTTTTTAACGGGATGGGAACCGCCTTTTCGTCGATTGTGATGCTTATTTTTGCTGCCCAGACTTTTGCGTATGGGTTAAAAGCTGTTGGTCTGATGGACTGGCTTCTTCATTTTGCCCAGAGCAGCAATGTGATGGTTTATGTTGTGACAATCTCGCTGGTTGGTTTTGCATCGTTCATCACCGGCAGCGGTAATGCGTCCTTCTTTGGCTTTTCCGGTTTTGTTATGCATATTGCAGCCGGGGGAGGCTATGAGGCTGTTTCTCTGATGTTACCTGTTCAGTTTGCTACAGGGCTTTGCAGGAGTATTTCACCTGTTTCCGGGGTTGTGATAGCTGTTGCCGGAGTGTCAGAAGTTGACCCCATCGAAATAATTAAACGGACGGCTATTCCGATGCTGAGCGCAGTATTGCTGACATCGGTACTTAGTAAACTTATCTTGTAAGCTGTTTCTTCAAACTTCCATAGAAATAAATATTCCTCTAAAATAATCTTGACAGTATCAAGGCGAAAATATATAAAAGATAGTATAATAAAAAATTAGGCATTTTTTATTCAGGGTTCTGCAGAACCGAAAAGATTATAAAGCAGCAGTTGAGAATCTGTGAGAGTGGATGTATGTCCATCTCCTCTGCCTGTCTCGTTATAAACTGCGGTTCAAACATCTTGGAGGTTTTAAAATGGTACATATACTGACAATACTTATTGTCTGTGCTGCCGGATACCTGATAGTAAAAAAGTATCAGACTCAAACAGTTATCTTTGCGGCGGGGCTGCTTCTGCTCACTATAGCCGCTTTTCAGGGGAACGATTTTGTTTCGATGGCAAAAAGCAAGAGTACAGGCTGGGTAGTATTTGATATTTTTGATATGATCCGTGTAATTATATCAGGACGTGTCGGAAAACTCGGGCTGATTATTATGGCTGCCGGCGGTTTTGCAAAATATATGGGGCACATAGGCGCCGCAAGAGCTATGGTTGACCTGACGGTTAAGCCGCTTAGTAAGCTGAGGAGCCCTTATGTTGTCATTGCCCTTGCTTATCTTCTGGGGCAGGTTTTGAATATATTTATACCGAGTGCTTCCGGTCTGGCTATGCTGCTTCTAATTTCAATGTTTCCTATCCTTATAAGGCTCGGAGCAACTCCTGCCAGTTCTGCTGCTGTAATTGCTACTACGGCGTGTCTGGATCTTGGGCCTGCATCCGGTAACAGCCTGCTCGGGGCAAGAACATCGGGAATGGATGCCAGCACGTATTTTGTCTCAGAGCAGCTTATGCTTGCTGTGCCGGCTATGATCGTTATTGCTGTTTTGCATTTTTTTGTTCAGAGATATTTTGATAAACGTGCCCTTGAAAGCAGTGATGTTTCTGAAAAGCTCGAAGAATTTCGCAGCAAGCAAGAATCCGCACGCAAAGTTCCCGCTCTGTACGCTATTCTTCCGACGCTTCCGCTTATCCTTTTGCTGGTTTTCAGTAAGTTTGTTGTGGCGAGTATAAAGCTTAATGTGGTTACGGCTATGTTTATCAGTCTTATCGTTGCAGTATTTTTCGAGCTTGTGTACACGAGAAAGGCAAAAGAAGTTATGGCTGATGTGAAAGTCTTTTTCATAGGGATGGGGGACACTCTTGCCGGAATCGTAACACTGATTTTTGCGGCAGAGGTTTTCGCACTGGGGCTTAAGGCTGTCGGTTTCATTGACATGCTTTTATCAAGTGCGCATGGCGTTGGTCTGCCGGCTATCGGGCTTCTGATCGTTATTGTCCTGATTATCGGTATTACTGCACTGATGACTGGTAGCGGAAATGCTGCTTTTTTTAGTTTTGCTAATCTTGCACCGGATGCCGCCGCTGCTTTTGGGTTAAAAGCAGTTGTTTTTGTTTTGCCTATGCAGCTTGTTGCAGGGCTTTTCAGAAGTTTTTCTCCTGTCGCCGGGGTTGTTCTGGCATGTGCTGGGACTGCGGACGTTTCGCCTTTCGAAGTGGTTAAGCGTACTTTTATTCCCATGGCAGGTGGAGTTATTGTCGTTGTCATCGGAAGCTGGTTTATGCTTTGAAAAAAACAGCAGGAAGTGAATTTATATAGTTGCCTCTGTCCTGGGGTGTAGGGCAGAGGTATGATCGTTAAGATCTTTTTTTGTGATATCCCCCGTGAGTCATTGATATGACTGTCTTTTAAGGCACCTCCAGGCGGGGGATTTTCTTACCTGGCAATTTTCTTAATGTGGGTTTCGCATTGTGTATATGTTGTGAATAATGTAGCATACAAAAAAATATGAGGTATGCTATGAAGATGGTAAGAATTTTTCTGATTTGTTTTATTGTTTCTTTGATCGTGTCATGTGGCGGAAGCAGCGGAAGGAGCAGCTCTGTTAATAAACAACCTACCGAGGCAGGTACTACTGCTATAAATGTATACGACACAAAAACTTTTGAGGGCACTTCTCAGGTCACAAAGCTTTATCTGGATTGCAACGGAGGGGTTGCTCTTGATACGGGCGATTTCGATGAATTCAGTTATTATATTGAGTATGACGGTGCATATGCGTACTATAATTCATACGTAAGTTATGATGGCAATGTGATTGCTAATAAAGCATATTCAAAATATGTAGGTAAATTAAATCTTAACTCAGCTTATTATCATATTATCGATGATTACACCTTTATTAAAACACTTTCATTACAATATACTGTAATTTTATTATAAGCATAGCTTTACAGACTATGGCGTACTCCGCACACATCTTATAGACCATGTGCCTGACTTAGCCGTAGCGTTTAAAAGACCTTCCGCACCGGAGAATCTCACTGCGTAATCATGGTCTATAGAATCTGTTGTTGATGACCAGTAAAAACCAGAGTTTATATTTATGAGATAGTTAACAAACAGGCTGAGGACGGCAGGTTCCCGAGTGCTGTAATCCGCTATGGATATGAATTCTGTTGCGCTCGGCAGTCTCCAGTCGTCATAGCCGGCAGCATTTAAGTGAAATATTCAGGTATATAATCTAAAAGAGTTTAATGTCTGCCAGCTTTTTATTATTTTGTTTGCAACTGTGAAAGCTCTGTGAGCACGCCGTTTACGCTTTTGGGGTGAACAAAAGCTACTTTCATTCCATGAGCCCCGTCCATTGGTTCTTCGTTTATGAGCTTTGCTCCGTCTGCCTTGAGTGCGTCCAGAGCATTTTGTATGTCATCAACACGATAGGCGATGTGGTGGATCCCTTCCCCTTTCTTTTCGAGGAATTTTGCAATGGGGCTGTCATCTGAAGTTGGCTCCAGAAGTTCTATATTAGATTCGCCGATCTTTATAAAAGCGACCTTAACTCTCTGGCTTATAACCTCTTCAAAATGGTAAGGTTCGATGCCCATAGTTTTGTAAAAGGCTGTAGCCTCTTCAAGATTTTTGACAGCTATGCCTATATGGTCTATCTTCTCAAGCATTTCAACCCCCATAGATTATATTATTATTTTCGCTGAGTTACTTTATCAGTTTGTTCAGAAGCTGAGTGACGACACCCGGGTTTGCTTTCCCTTTGGACGCTCTCATTATCTGTCCCATGAAAAATCCCTGAAGTTTTTTATCGCCGGCACGGAAACGCTCTGTTTCGTCAGGATTAGCATCTATGACCTGTTTAACGATCTTTTCAAGTTCTCCTTCATCAGAGTTTTGCGCCATCCCTTTCTCTTCAACAATGACAGAAGGTTTTTTGCCGCTTTCAAGCACCTCTTCGAACAATTTTTTAGAGATATTGCCGCTGATTGTCCCACTATCCAGAAGTTTCACAATTTCGGCGAGGTTTTCTGGTGAAATACCTGCTTCATTGATTTCGCACTGCTTGTCGTTAGCGTGTCTCATAAGCTCTGTCATAATGAGGTTGCTGATACCTTTCGGATTGTTATGAGCCTTAAGAGCTGTTTCGAAAAACTCTGCATAGTTTTTTTCGGATGTGAGGAAAGCTGCATCGTATGCGGGGAGAGAGAACTCTTCCATGAAGCGTTTCATCCGAGCATCAGGAAGCTCCGGCAGGCTGTTTTTTATATTGTCTATAAATTCGTTTTCAAGCACAAGTGGAACAAGATCAGGATCCGGAAAATATCTGTAATCGTGGGCATCTTCTTTTCCGCGCATGGAGGCTGTTGTGCCTGTGTCTGCGTTGAAAAGGCGTGTTTCCTGCACGACAGTCCCACCTTCATCCAGAAGTTTTGCCTGACGTTTCTCTTCGTATTTGATAGCTCTTTCAACGTTTTTGAAAGAGTTGACGTTTTTAATTTCTGCACGTGTACCGAATTTCTCGCGACCGACAGGACGAAGCGACACGTTGGCGTCACATCTCATGGAACCTTCCTCCATGTTGCAGTCGGATACTTCCACATATTTAAGAATGGTTTTAACCTTCTGGAGATATGCTTTTGCCTCTTCGGCACTGCGCAGGTCAGGTTCTGATACTATCTCCATAAGGGGTGTTCCCGTGCGGTTGAGGTCAACGCCTGAACCGTCTGCGGAGTGAACAAGCTTTCCTGCATCTTCTTCAATGTGGATACGGGTTATTCCGATTCTTTTCTGTGTTCCGTCTTCAAGCTCGATGTCAATATAGCCGTTTTCGCAGATAGGCAGTTCGTATTGAGATATCTGATAAGCTTTCGGCAGGTCGGGGTAAAAGTAGTTCTTCCGAGCGAAGACTGATTTGTTTCTGATTTCGCAGTTAAGTGCAAGCCCCGCCTTAACGGTGAATTCCATAACTTTTTCATTCATCACAGGTAGAACACCGGGCATACCGAGACAAACAGGGCAGACGTTAGTGTTCGGGGCTGAGCCGAATTTATTAGAACAGGTACAGAATATCTTTGATTCTGTCGCCATCTGAACGTGTACTTCAAGTCCTATAACAGGTTCGTAATTCATGCTAAATACCTATATTTTAAGTTTTTCAGGGATTCTGCTGATGTCTGTTGCCAGCTCGAAAGCGTGGGCAAGGTTCAGTATTTTCCCCTCTTCGAAATAGTTACCCATAAGCTGAACACCTATCGGCATGCCGTCTTTGTCAAATCCGCAAGGTAAGGAAAGTCCGCACCCGCCGAATAAGTTCAGGGAGAGCGTATATATGTCGCTCAGATACATCTGGAGCGGATCTTCTGTTTTTGCACCGGCTTTGAAAGCGGTTGTTGGTGATGTCGGGCAGATTATAGCGTCGACAGTTTTAAACGCCTCAACGAAGTCCTGCTTAATGAGTGTTCTGACACGCTGTGCTTTCAGGTAATAAGCGTCATAGTAACCGGCAGAGAGAACGTATGTGCCGAGCATTATGCGTCTCTTGACCTCTTCTCCGAAGCCTTCTGTCCGTGAGTTGAAATACATGTCACGCAGATTGTCAGCCTCAGCACGTCTGCCGAAACGCACGCCGTCATAGCGCCCCAGGTTGCTGGACGCCTCTGCTGTTGCGATAATGTAGTAGGTCGCAAGTGCGTAGTCAGTGTGAGGCAGGCTGATATCAACCATCTCACAGCCGAGGTCAGTATATTTTTTTATAGCGTCTGCCACAGCGGATTTAACATCAGGTGCCAGCCCTTCTGCAAAATATTCTTTAGGAATACCGATTTTCATCCCTCTAACATCGTCGGTGAGGTCTTTGGTATAATCTTTCTGATCAACGTTGGCAGAAGTAGAGTCTTTGCTGTCGTGCTTTCCTATTACAGAAAGTATGGACGCAAGGTCGAACGCAGATTTGCCCATAGGGCCGATCTGGTCGAGGGATGATGCGAAAGCTACCAGCCCGAAACGTGATACACGTCCGTATGTGGGCTTCATGCCGACAACACCGCAAAGCGATGCGGGCTGACGTATGGAACCGCCTGTGTCGCTGCCGAGTGTGACAGGTGCGAGACCAGCGGCAACGGATGCGGCTGAACCGCCTGATGAACCGCCGGGAACTTTTGTTGTATCCCATGGGTTGCGTGTCTTTTTAAATGCTGCGTTTTCGTTGGAAGACCCCATGGCGAATTCGTCCATGGAGAGTTTGCCAAGGTTTATGAATCCCGCTTCTTCGAGGAGGCTTACGGCTGTCCCGTTAAAAGGGGGCTTGAAACCTTCCAGAAACTTTGAGCTGCATGTTGTAGGCATATCCTTTGTTATCAGCAGGTCTTTCAGGGCAACAGGCACACCGGCATAAGCAGGCAGAGTTTCCCCTTTTAACCTTTTTGCATCTATGGCTTCCGCCTGTTTCAGTGCGTTTTCGTTTATGTAGTTGAACGCCTGAATTTCGCTGTCGTATTTTTTTATTCTGTCCAGATAGAACTGCACAAGCTCTTTAGAGGAAAAATCTTTTCCTGCCAGACCGTCGGTCAGCTCTTTCAGGTTTTTGTTTAAGAAGCTCATTCCATCACCTTCGGTACTTTAAAGTGTGCGTTTTCAGATTGGGGAGCGTTTGCCAGCGCTTCTTCGTTAGTGAGAGAAGGCTCTGCTTTGTCCGGTCTTGTTACAGTATATATATCCAGTGTATGGGATGTCGGCTCAACATCGGATGTGTCCAGCTCGTTCAGCTTGTCCACGTATCCCAGTATACTGTTAAGGTCATCTTTAAGTTTTTCTGCTCCGGCTTCGTCAAAACTGAGCCGAGCGAGGTTTGCGATGTGCTTTACATCTTTGATAGATATGGTCTCAGACACAATTATATCCTCCAATAAGGCTAGGGGGACATTATGTCGAGTTTTTTGATTTTTTTCAAGTAAAGTTAGCAATTAACGTCATTTGCCTTCAATGACAGTTTTTGTGTTTGTAATGGCGTTCTTTAGTGTTAACCCTGTCATTGCGAGGAACCTTGTGACGAAGCAATCTATGATTTTGGAGTAGGCTTGTAGTGTAAGATTGCTTCACTTCGTTCGCAATGACATAATATATTTTCGCAGTGGCGTTGCAGGCGAACATCGTGAGCCGTGAAACGGGAGAGCGTGGATAATTACTAGAGTATTGTGTTAAGCCTCAAGGTGCTAACCTTGTTCGCAATGATATAATATATGCTTGTAATGGCGTTGCAGGCGAACATCGTGCGAGCGCAATCTTTAAATAAAAAAAGCCTGACACTTTCGTATCAGGCTTTTCTATGGAACGGGGACGAAGGGACTCGAACCCTCGACCTCCGGCTCGACAGGCCGGCGTTCTAACCAAACTGAACTACGCCCCCCGGTTAGAAAAATGGGTGGTACAAGGATCGAACTTGTGACCCTCGGCTTGTAAGGCCGATGCTCTCCCAGCTGAGCTAACCACCCGGATTGTAGAAAACATTCCGAAGAATCTTTTCTACGCTGCTTTAAACACTGAAACGTTTGTTTCAGTTTGAAGCTCTCGCCTCGTGAGAGGAGAAAACGTCCCCATGGGGATTCGAACCCCAGTCGTCGCCTCGAAAGGGCGATGTCCTAGGCCAGGCTAGACGATGGGGACAGACATGAGCCATGTTGGGCTCGAACCAACGACCCATTCCTTAAAAGGGAATTGCTCTACCAACTGAGCTAATGGCTCGTTCCTCTCTTTCCTAGCGAGATGTAGGTTATATCAAAGCAGCTTTCCTATGTCAACATCTTTTTGTCAAAAAATTTCATTTAATTTAATAGTTTGGTCCCGCTTGCTCCCAATGCTTATCAGAGAGTAGTTTACGCCTAGGAAGTCACTGACATATTGAATGTATTTACGTGCGTTTACAGGAAGCTCGTCATAAGATTTTGCACCGGTTATGTCCTCTGTCCACCCTGGCAGCTCTGTGTAAACTGGTTCACACTCTTCGAGTGCTTTTATTTCAGCAGGGAACTGATCAAGTATTTTACCGTTATATCTGTATCCGGTACATACCTTGAGTGTTTCCATGCCTGAGAGTACGTCAAGTTTTGTGAGGGCTATGGAGTTCATGCCGTTGATTACGACGGAAAACTTCATTGCAACAAGGTCAAGCCAGCCGCAACGTCTCGGACGTCCTGTGGTAGCTCCAAATTCTCCACCTGCCTGACGCAGATCTTCCCCTGTCTGACCAAGAAGTTCTGTCGGGAAGGGGCCACTGCCCACACGGGTGGAATATGCTTTCATAACGCCCATAACGTTGTCAATCTTGCGTGGAGAGAGACCGGTTCCTGTACATGCGCCGCCTGCTGAAGAGCTGCTTGATGTAACGTACGGGAAAGTACCGAAGTCAACGTCCAGCAGGACGCCCTGAGCGCCTTCCATCATGATCTTTTTGCCCTCATCGTACAGTTTGTTTACGAGGTAGGCTGTTTCTGCGACATAAGGTTTAATGACCTCTGCGTACTCCATGAACTGACTATAAATTTTCTCAGCATCAATTTTGTCGTGTTTATAAAGGTGCTCAAGCAGGAAGTTAACTTCACGGACATTCTGTTCCAGCTTTTCACGGAAGACTTCAGGCTCGTAAAGGTCGCATATTCTGATACCTGTTCTTGCTGCTTTATCAGCGTATGTGGGTCCGATTCCGCGTCCGGTGGTTCCGATTTTTTTCTTCCCTTTCAGCTCTTCACGGAGAACGTCGATTGTTTTGTGGTAAGGCATGATAACATGGGCACGTTTGCTTATAAAAAAGCTTCCTTCCTCGAATGTTACGCCTTGTTTTTTAAGTCCTTCCATCTCTTCGATAAGTGCGTCAGGTGCTACAACGACACCGTTGCCTATGATATTTATCTTCCCTTTGTGGATTATACCGGAAGGAATAAGGTGGAGGATATACTTAGTGTCACCGACAACAACAGTGTGACCTGCGTTATGACCGCCGGATGAACGAACTACTACGTCAGCATCAACTGTGCTGAGGTCAACAACTTTACCTTTCCCTTCGTCGCCCCACTGGGCGCCCAGTACAATAGTACAACTCATTTGATTTACCTCTATGAAAGTATGTTTCGGAAACTATAGCTCTTTTCGAGCTCGGATTTTTTCTGCTCGTCTCCGGCGTAAAAGACAGTATAGCCTTCCCCCCGGAGATGCTCGCTTTTTGCGAAATTTTCTTTACCGACAACAAGCCAGTCTATCTCTTTCAGCTTAATGTCGGATTTATCCACTCTGTATATCTCTTCGATGTTGAACACCACGCCACATGCGGGTACGTCGCGCCCGAAATTTTTAGTCAGGTTGTCGTAACGTCCGCCTCCGGCAAGGTTTTCGCCGACTTCTGCGTGGAGGATATCGAATGTGATCCCTGTGTAATAGTCAAGCCCTCTGGACTCTGAAGCATCAAATATAAGATCATTTTTGTCGAAGCCCAGTGATATAAGGTTTCTGAAAAGTGACCTGATATAGCCTATGTGCTCGGAGAGCTCTTTGTCAAAAGCGCAGGACGAAATTATTTTTTCAATAGTTTCGATACCGCCGAAGGCTTTTGGCAGGAAAGCAAGAAACTTATCAGCCTCACTGCTGCCGGTTATCAGCTTTTTAATGCTGTCAACATTCTTGGCATCAAGCAGTTTGTGATATTCTGTCTTTTTGTCTCCGGCAAGCTCAAGGGCACGTCTGGTAAAACCGCTGTGTCCGAATACGTACTTGCACCCTTTAATTTTCAGATCACCAAAAGCACGTTTCGCAAGCATAAGAAGCTCTGTATCAGCATCAAGTTTGTCGTTGCCGTACAGTTCGGCTCCCACCTGAAGCTGTTCAGATTTTATCCCTTTGTTGAGGTTTACGTTGCGGAATACCCTGCCGTCATAGCAGACTCTTGCCGGAAGGGGAAAGTCAGCCATATAGTTGGCAAAATATCTTGCCGCCTGAGGAGTGAAGTCCGGTCTGAGGACAAGGGATTTTCCTGTGTTTCTGTCTATGAAGCGTATTGTGTTTTCATCCTTAAAGTTGAAAGTAGTTTCTTTCAGGATGTCATAATACTCGTATACAGGGAGAAATATCTCCATATACCCATAGGCAAGCACGGAGTTTTTAATGCTGTGCTCGATTTTGTTCATTTTGACCGATCTGCCAGGGGCTATATTTCCCGCAGCATTCGGCATCATCTTTCCTGTCATTTATTCTCCAGATTTTAGACCGTTAATGGCGGTCTTTAGTCTTATTCACCTATATAATTCTGAAGTATCTCTTCTGCCGCAGCTATTCCAGAGCCGAGTTTTATGTCTACTCCGAATTTGCGCAGCCCCATTTCAAGACCGCTGATGGCTGTGATAGTGTCGAAAGCATCATGATATCCGAGGTGGGATATGCGGACTATCCTGCCTTTCAGGTGGTCCTGACCTCCTGCGTATGTGATGCCGACCTTTTCACGCATGAACTTAACAAGTTTACCCCCATCAATATCTTCGGGGAGGTAAAAGCCTGTCGCTGCGTTTGAAGGAGTTTCAGCCAGAAGCTTGAAGCCCATAGCCTTCACAGCGGCTCTTGTCGCTTCGCCGTTTACAGCGTGTCTTTTATATACATTCTCAAGCCCTTCCTCTTCGAACATTTCAAGGACAACGGCAAGACCGTTGATGAGTGTGAGGGCAGGTGTGTAGGCTGTGGTCGCCTGCTTCTGAGATTTAAGCTCTTTACGCAGGTCGAGGTAATATCTTGGTATTGTAGATTTTTCAACAAAGTTCCAAGCTTTTTTGCTGAGGCATATCAGAGACAGACCAGGGGGGAGCATGAAGGCTTTCTGTGAGCCAGTTATTGCTATGTCTATGCCCCACTCGTCAAATTTAGTGTCATGCACGCCTATGGATGTGATTCCGTCAACGATTAAAAGAGTATTTTCATTCTTCCTGACTACTTTGGCTATCTCTTCCACAGGGTGATATACCGTTGTGGATGTTTCGCTCCCTTGCAGCAGAACTGCTTTTGTGTCAGGGTTGGCTTTGAGAAACTGCTCTATCTCTTCTGGTTTTGCAGCTTTGCCCCAGTCCATATCTATGGTTGAAACGAGTATGCCGTATGTTTTACATATGTCACGCCATCTCTGACCGAATTTACCGGCGTTGATGACCAGAACATTGTCGCCAGGGTTAAGGGTGTTGACAACAGCGGCTTCCATGGCGGCAGTACCGCTCCCGGCAAGCATGAGAACGTCCTGTTCTGTGCTGAATACTTTTTTAAGTCCGTTTGCGACCTTTTCAAATGTGGCTGAAAACTCGCTTGTTCTATGGTGGATGACAGGTTTTGTCATCTCAAGGAGCACTTTTTCCGGTACCGGAGTTGGACCGGGTGCTATCAGATATTTTTTAAGCATTGCTTATAACCTCTCAAGGTGATTTTGCGCACGCAGAAATCTAAAATACTACAGTAGAAAACACAAGTCAATCAGCCATAGGTCTATGTTCATATTTATAATATACCCGTTTTGTCAGTATGTATAGATTATCAAAAAGCATGAAATCTTGCAGATGCTTACCCAGATGTTATAATTAGGGTGTAAAGGTGACAGGCATATATTTTTTGTAAAGGAGGTTCATTATGTTGAAAATTGAAGTATTTTATGACGGGACAGAGGATAATGAGACTCCGTTAAAAGCAGAAGAAATACGGGAGAAATACGGTAATAAAGTTGACCTTTACCTTCTTGATATTTCTGAAGAGACAGCTCCTGCGGTTTACGGGACAATTAACCCGCCTGCTGTTGTTCTGGACGGTAAGCAGGTGTATAAGCTGGAAGGGGCGAGTTCCCTTGCCGGGATAGTCAAAAACGCTATATTTTAGTTTACATAAACCGCCTTTCGGGGCGGTTTTTTTGTTTCTGCTCACTATGTTATTACGAGGAGCAGCGTGACGAAGCAATCATATTCCTTCGGCTGGGTTGACGTTGTAAGATTGCTTCACTTCGTTCGCAATGACGGGAAGAGTGTTATTGTTGGGAATAATGTGACGAAGCAATCATGTTCCTCCGGCTGAGGTTGATGTTATGAGATTGTTTCACTTCGTTCGCAATGACATCTTTCTGTGTTCGCAATGACTCTTTTTTGTGTTTACAATGACGCTGTCTGTGTAGTCACTTGCTTTGCAAAATGTCTTTTGCGGCAATCAGCCCTGAAACACTTGCCTGAATGATACCTCTGGTAAGTCCGGCTCCGTCGCCTGTACAGTATAGATTTTCGAGAGATTCCGCCCGCATGTGTTTATCAACTTTTATCCTGACAGAATAAAATTTAACCTCGACCCCATACATGAGTGTGTTTGGGTCTGCCATGCCTGGCATAACCTTGTCGAGTTGTTCGATGGTCTCTCGCAGGTTGTGGAGATATCTGTATGGGAGAACAAAAGACAGGTCACCCGGGAGTGCATTAAGGGTGGGGCGGACGAAGTTCTTGCGGATGCGGCTTTCGGTGGAGCGGCGCCCTCTCACGAAGTCACCGTATCTCTGTACTATGACATTGTCACCACCTGCGAGCATGTTTGACAGGTTTGCGATGTAGCGTCCGTATTTAAGCGGCTCATCAAATGGTTCGGTGAATTTAGTGGAAACCAGCAGAGCGAAGTTAGTATTATCACTGTGCCTGTTTTTATAGCTGTGTCCGTTTACTGTAAGGAGCCCGCCTGTGTTTTTTTCTATAGAGATAAATCCGCCTGGGTTAACGCAGAATGTGCGTACCTCGTCCTCAAACTCGCTTGTGTAGTATTTTATTTTGAATTCATAAAGGTTGTTGGTGAATTTGTCCGTGATAGCTCTCGGCACTTCCACACGCACGCCTATGTCAACAGGGTTAAGGTCATTTTTTATGCTGTATTTGCGCACCATGTCCTGCATCCATGCGTTACCGCTTCTGCCGACACCTGCTATCACTTTGTCATAGTAGCGCTTTTCAGATATGCCGTTGATATTCAGCTCTATCCCTTTGACAGTGTCGTTCTCAACGATGAGATCTGTTACGTTTGCATTACAGAATAGATTAATGTTTTCAGCTTTTTTTATCATCTCGTAAAGACGCTCGATAAAGAGCAGGCAGTTGTCTGTGCCGAGGTGGCGTATCTTTGCAGGATATAGGCGCAGTCCGTGTTTGGAGCATTCGTACTGAAGGTTTTTGGTTGCCTCATAGTCTGCACCGGAGGAAAGATCCAAGACACCGCTTACGCTTTTCCACATGTCGTCCGCTTCTTTTATAAGCTCTTCGAGCTCACGTTCGGGCATATAGTCTGTCAGCCATCCGCCGTATTCTGTTGTGAGTGTCAGCTTGCCGTCGGAGTATGCTCCTGCACCGCCGAACCCTTCCATAACCTCGTTGCGGTTTCTGGATTCAAGCCCGTTCCCCTTTTCGAACATGTCCACTGTAACATCTTTGTCTATTAGGTTATAAGCTGCGGTCATGCCTGCGCTTCCGGAGCCTATGATAGCTATTTTCATTTAAAACCTCACAATTTCTGCGTCAAATTTTCCATCATCCAGCTTTAGGATGGCATAAGAGTGCTGCGGCTCTGTCCGTTTGTTTGTGGGGCTGCCGGGGTTAAGGAAGTGGACTTCTCCTATCACTCCCCAGAAGGGGACGTGTGTATGCCCGAATATAATAATGTCCACTTTGTCGTCTGCGAAGGTATAGAGAAGTCGGTTTTCTATGCCCTGAGGGCTCCCTTCGCCGTGAGCGATGCCTATTCTAACCCCTTCTGCTTCAAGCACTCTTTTGAGCGGAAGGACATTTTCTCCTGATGCTGGGTCCATATTTCCTTTCACTGCGTAAACATTCGGGTTAATATCTATAAGACCGCTTATGACCTTATAGCTGACAACATCTCCGGCATGGATAATGCCGTCTGCTTTTTTAGCCGCATCTATAACAGCTGGGGGGAGTTTTGTTATTGAATCAGTGTGTGTATCTGATATTATAAGTAAATTCATTTCATATCCTTGCGGAGGTAAGGGTTTTGCAAACAATACATATATTTTATTTTAGCAAAGACCGACATGTCAATACATTAAAGTCGTGTTTATATCGGAGCGTCTTTTATCATGTATAATAATCTCCTTAAAATCCCTTTCTTTTATGAACTGAAAAAAGTGATGCTTGAGGGTGGGTATGATGCTTATTTTGTCGGGGGGTGTGTTCGCGATATTCTTCTCGACAGGGAGATTCAGGATATTGATTTTGTCTGTTTCAGCCATGACTATAAAGAATTTGCAACTGCCGTGAAAGAAGCAGTCCCGTCAGTCTGGGTTGAGTTTAAAGACAATATCAGACTGGTTCGGGGGAACACAGAGATAGATATTTCAAAACCTAGGGGCGAAACTCTCGAAGAAGACCTACAGATGAGGGATTTTACTATAAATAACCTTGCTATGGATACCGGAGGTAACATTTTCGGCGACAGGACAGACCTTGACAGTAAGGTGATAAGGCATATAAGCGAAAGCACCTTCAGAGACGATCCGCTGCGGATACTTCGCAGTTTTCGCTTTATGGCGCAGCTTGGCTTTACTGCATCTGATGCAACGTTTGAAAAGATGCGTCAGGAGAAAGAACTCCTAAGCCAATCAGCATCTGAGCGCATTTTTAACGAACTGGACAAGCTCTTCAAGGGGGATTATGCGTGTGATTCGCTTAGACAGATGGAAGAAACAGGTGTTTTCAGCATTATAACAGGCGGAATGTCACTCGATGCTTACGATGAGATGGCGGCATGTGCAGGACGCGGGCTGGTATTTTTTGCATCTTCTCTCTTCTGCCGGCTTAGTGTGGAAGAGAAAAACAAGCTGGCCGGTAAACTTAATTTTCCTAACAGTATGAAAAAGAAGGCTGAACGCATATCTGTTTTTACCAAAGAGCTGGCAGAGTTGCTTAAAAACAGTGATGACACAGCCATAAGAAAACTGATATATAAATATCCTGATGAGCTCGATGATGGAATACGGCTTTATATAATCCGTTCCGGCTGTGACGGTGTTGACCAGTGCCGTGTAGAAGATGATGAATTCCGTGTTATGTCCCAGCTTCCGTACATAAACTTTAATCTGCCTGAAAGGCTGAACGGAGCTGTTTTGCAGGAGCTCGGCGTTGCGCCGGGACCCATGATGGGAGAGATATTAAAAGAGGTTAAGCCGCTGATGGCCTCCGGAGAGTTAAACACTCTGGACAAAGCGGCAGAATATATAAAAGAGAAGTATTTATAAGAGGGCGAAATGAAATTTTGCAGGTTTAAGGATGGAAAAGTAGAGAAGAAGGGTGTTTTTATTGATGGTAAAATCAAAGAGATGGAAGGTTCAATGTTTGATGATTTTGTCATAACAGACAGAGAGTTTGATGCCGATGGCGTAGAGTTTCTCCCCCCTGTGCTACCTTCCAAGTTTCCATGTATCGCAAGGAACTATGTCGCCCACGCAAAAGAGCTGGGGAATGACGTACCGGAGATTCCTATGATATTTCTTAAACCGTCTACTGCTGTGAATGCGCACAAAGGGGAAGTTGCCATACCTGCGGAGAGTGAGCAGGTTGACTATGAAGGCGAACTTGCCATTGTGATAGGGAAAAAATGCAGAAAGGTTAAACGCGAGGACGCAGAAAGCGTCATATTTGGCTATACCTGTATGAACGACTACACCGCAAGAGACCTTCAGAAGATCGACACGAAATTTACCCGTGCAAAATCGTTCGACAGCTTTGCACCAATCGGACCATTCATAGAGACTGAGTTCGATTGGAGAAAAGCCCACGTTAAGACCATAAAAAACGGTAAAACTGTTCAGGACGGGACAGCCGACCTGATGATATTTGACATACCCGCTATCGTAGAGTTTATGAGCGGGATAATGACGCTGCTCCCTGGTGATGTTATCGCCACAGGAACCCCCGCAGGGGTCGGCAGAGTTGACGCCGGAGATGTCGTAGAGGTCGAGATAGAAGGGATCGGCAGACTCACTAATAAAATCATAAATGGTGTGGATTAAATCAGCCGGAAGTGAGGGGGCTTGTGTCACAGTCTGGTGAAACAAAGATAGAATGCCTGAAGTGCGGTACATGCTGTATCGCTTTCGACATAAAAGAAATAGGTAAAAAAGCCGGCGAAAGGTGCAGATATCTTTCTGATGATAAAACCTGCGCTATCTATGAAAAACGCCCCTGGGGCTGTAGAGGATACCGGCCGGACGAGCTTTGTGTTCTGGTGAGTACACTCACGGATGAACAGAAAGTACAAGTGTTTAGAAATATTTATGAAGTATAAGCGGTGATTTGTGTATTTAGGTCTAACAGGTAATATCGCCTCCGGCAAAAGCACAGCAGCAAAATTTTTTGAAGAACTCGGGTGTTATATTCTTGATACGGATGACATCAGCCGAATCGTTATGCAGCCAGGACAGAAAGCATACGGCAGTATTGTGGAGCTGTTCGGCGAAGATGTGCTCAATGACGATAAAACTCTGAATAGAAAAGCCATAAGAAAGATAGTATTTAACGACCCTGTCATGCTGAAGAAACTTGAACAGATAGTACACCCAGCAATCGGTGAGTATGAACGGAAAGAGATCGGGCGCATAAAAGGGCGTGACGATAAGGCAGTTATTATCACACAGGCGGCGGTAACTGTTGAGGCTGGTTCACAGGACAGGTTCGACAAACTTATAGTAGTGTATACAGATCCTGAAACGCAGCTTAAACGTGTGATGGAGCGGGATAATATCACAGAAGAAGATGCGAAAAAGATAATTAATGCGCAAATGCCTCTGGACGAAAAGCTTAAATTTGCTCATTATGTTATAGATAATTCCGGTGATTTGGACAACCTGAGGGCTGATGTCGAAAGGGTTTTTGAACTTATCAAACTTACAAAATACGGGATGAAAAATAAATGATGAAGGTTGATTCATGCATGAAGCAAGCATAGCGGCGAGCCTGATAGAGATTGTCAAAGAGACAGCCGCAAACCATCAGGCGAAAAAGGTTACCAAAGTTTTTGTTCAGATAGGCAGACTTGCGGGGATAGAAATTGACTCTCTCCAGTTCGCATACGATGCCATAAAAGAGGATCACAATATTATCAAGGATTCCGAAATAATTATTGAGGATGTCCGGATAACCGGCAAATGTCAGAAGTGCGGAGTGATCGATACTTACGATGAGATGTTTTTCAAATGCAGTAAGTGCGGTTCATATGAAGTGGAGCTGCTGACCGGCGAAGAGCTTAAAATTACTGAAATAGAGGTGGACTGATCATGGGTAAAGTTGATGTAGAAACTAAGATTCTTTCAAAAAATGACATAAAGGCTGCTGAACTGCGTGAAAAGTTCAAAAATACATGTGTGCTGAACTTTGTATCATCTCCGGGAAGTGGAAAAACAAGCATACTTGAGAAAATACTCGGAAGCTTTAAGGACAAATATAAAGTAGCTGTTATAGAAGGTGACCAGCAGACAACAAATGATGCTGACCGCATCGAGGCTACAGGAGTTACAGCGTTTCAGGTTAATACCGGGCAGGGGTGCCATCTTGAGGCGACTGACGTTGAAAAAGGTATGGCGGAGCTTGGATATGACCTTGATCTGCTTATTATAGAAAACGTAGGCAATCTTGTTTGTCCTTCTCAGTTCGACCTTGGCGAGGATGCAAAAGTTATAGTCCTTTCCACAACAGAAGGTGCTGACAAACCAGCGAAATATCCTGTTATGTTCCATGTTGGTTCTGCCTTTATCATAAATAAAACCGATCTGCTCCCTTATGTCGATTTTGATGTGGAGCAGTGTGAGGAGTATGCAAAAGGTGTTAATCCTGAGCTTGAAGTGTTCAAAACCTCCTGTAAAACAGGTGAAGGGCTGAATGAGCTCACTACATATATAGAAAGAATGATAAAAGCCAAAAAGGGCTGACAGGTGCTTATTGTTGGAATTGACGAAGTCGGGAGAGGATGTCTGGCGGGACCGGTTGTTGCCGGAGCAGTGCTTCTCCCTGAAAATTTTTCTGATGAGCGCCTTGTTGATTCTAAAAAGATATCAGAGAAAAAAAGAAAAATTATGGACGGCGTCGTACGTGCCAATGCCATTGCTTTTGGTATAGGCGCCGTCAGTAACGAAGATATAGACAGGTATGGCATTGTCCCATGTACAAAAAAAGCCATGATGCTGGCTCTGGAGCAAATTAGCGTAAGCTATGACAAGGTTATTGTGGATGCAGTGAAGCTGGAAGGTGTAAAAGTTCCGCTTGAGCATCCTTTCAAAGCTGAAGATAAATTTCAGTGTGTGGCGGCGGCTTCTATTATAGCAAAAGTTTATCGGGATGCCCTCATGACAAAGCTTCATATAAATCATCCTGATTACGGGTGGTACTCGAATAAGGGGTATGGGGCTAAAGTGCACATCGAAAAGATTAAAGAAATTGGACTTACTCCTTTACACCGACGTTCATTCTGTGGGAATTTCATCAAATGAGACTTCTTTTCGGGAAAAAAGGAGAGAAGAAGGCTGCCTGTTTCCTTGAAAAACAGGGCTATGCTATTGTAGAGATGAATTACCGCTGTAAATTTGGAGAGATTGACATCATAGCAGAAAAAAATGGTGTGCTCATTTTTGTTGAAGTTAAAACCAGAAGCACGGACAAGTTCGGGCTTGGGTATGAATCTGTGACACTTTCCAAACAGCAGAAATTGTTTAAAACTGCGCAGCATTATATGGTGGAAAATGGCGAAATGCCTGCTCAGTTTGATGTTATATCCATAGACGGTGATACTCTCACCCACATCCCCAACGCATTTTCAGGTTAGACGATCAATTCCGAATACAGTCATTGCAAATATGGATCCCGTCATTGCGAACGGAGTGAAGCAATCTTTCACCGTTATCATCGTTCCATGCTGTAAGATTGCTTCGTCACGCTGTTCCTCGCAATGACAAGGTTGGCACCTTGAGGCTTAACACTATATTGCAATAATTGTCTGCATTTTCGCGTTTTACGGCTCACGATGTTCACCTGCCATGTCATTGCAAATACAGAAAATAGCCGTTGCTAATATGGATCATGTCATTGCGAACGGAGTGAAGCAATCTTTCACAGTTATCATCGTTCCATGCTGTAAGATTGTTTCGTCACGTTGTTTCTCGCAATGACTGTGATGGTGCTTCTTTCTCCATAGCATGCACTGTTCCTTACAATGACAATCGTGTGTCGTTATTAGGATGCAGGCATGTGCCATTGACACAGTTTGTAGTTGAAAAAATAAGCGTTAGTGCTATAATTCGCCTCTTACTTGGATTGAAAACACTCAGGAGAAATATAGATGTATACTCTCATAATATCAGTAGCAATATCAACCGCCGCCGCGCTCGGACTTTACTTCCTCACTTACCAGATTTTCTGGCCGCTATTTATAATGGTTGTGGGTATACTCGGTCTCAACTATTTCATAGGCAAAAAGTTTATGAAAAAACTCACCGCACTTTTTAAGTCTGTTGAAAAGGACATCCAAGCGGGGAGAGTTGAAAAAGCAGTTGAGAAGCTGAAAGAGGGCTACCCTTATGCAAAATGGCAGTTTATGGTTAAAGAACAGATCGACTCTCAGATAGGTATTCTTTACTATACAAGTAAATCATTTGATCAGGCAGAACCTTACCTGCAAAATGCATTTTCTAAAAACTGGATGGCAATGTCTATGCTTGCTGCGTCTTATTACAAAAAAGGTGATATGGCACAGGTCAGAAGAGTCATGGACAAAGGAATCAAAGGAGCTCCGAAAGAGCCGTTTATGTATGCGCTTTATGCATGGTTTCTCATAGAAAAAAGTGACAAGGCGAAAGCTGTTGAAGTGCTTTCAAAAGGTGTCGCAAAGAACCCCGTTGATGATAGGCTCAGTTCTAATCTTGACGCTGTTAAAAACGGCAAAAAACTTAAGATGCAAAACTATGGCAATTACTGGCTTCAGATGCACCTCGGTGGTAAAAACCCTCAGGGGGGGCAGCAGTACCAGCAGTTTCTTATGAATCAGCGGATGAAGAGAAAATAATATTGAAAGATATCCAGAGCCAGAGTGACACAAGGAACCTTGATGTTGATAAAGTAGGCATTAAGGATATTCGTTACCCCATAGTGCTCTCAGACAAAGAGCGCGGCAGCCAACATACTGTCGCACTTATCAATATGTATGTTAAACTGCCCCACAATTTTAAAGGGACACACATGTCCCGCTTTGTGGAGATACTCAGCAGACATTCATCTAACATCGATCTCTATACTGTTGGCGATATTCTGAATGAAATGCAGGAACGCCTTGATAGTGAAGAAGCTTATATCGAGTTATCCTTTGATTATTTCATGAAGAAGAAAGCACCAGTCACCGGGCTGGAAGCTGTGATGGATTATAAATGCAGATATTTCGGTGCTGCCGGCAACGAAGGTCGTGATCAGGTCATGACTGTTAAAGTACCTGTGATGACACTGTGCCCATGCTCCAAAGAGATAAGTAAATATGGCGCACACAATCAGCGCAGTTTCATATCTATCAGTGTCCGTATGAAAAAGATGATATGGATAGAAGAACTTATAGAGCTTGCAGAGTCCTGCGGAAGCTCACCTATATACCCGCTTTTGAAGAGGGAAGACGAGAAGTATGTTACAGAGAAATCCTATGAGAATCCGGCGTTTGTCGAGGATGTTGTCCGCAATGTCGCAGAAAAACTCATGAAGGAAGACCGTGTGACCTGGTTCGAAGTTTCCAGTGAGAACCTCGAAAGTATTCATAACCACAGCGCCTATGCTGTCATTACCCGCTCAAAATAAAGTTAACACTTTTCACTTAATACTACAAAATGTCATTGCTAGTATGGATTATGTGGTAGTTAGCGCGGATTATGTAATTGTGAACGGAGTGAAGCAATCTTTTACTGTAATTATCGTTCCATGTTATAAGATTGCTTTGTCACGTTGTTCCTCGCAATGACACTCTTCCCGTCATTGCGAACGAAGTGAAGCAATCTTTTACTGTAATTATCGTTCCATGCTATAAGATTGCTTTGTCACGTTGTTCCTCGCAATGACAAGGTCTATATGTTAATTAAAGAGTGCTCGCGAGAAGTTCTTTGAACTCTGATAGTCTGACCATGTTACTACCGTCAGAGAGAGCTTCTTTCGGCTCTGGATGAACCTCAAAGAAGAATCCGTCAACACCAACAGCTTTTGCGGCCTTTGCGATGTAAGGAGCATATTCAGGTTTTCCGCCGGATGTTGCTCCACCTCCCGGACGTTGTGTGGAGTGGGTGACATCCATAACAACGGGATAGCCGATTTTTTTCATATCAACTATCTGGGTGAAATCAACAACAAGCCTGCCCGGGCCGAACATAGATCCTCTTTCTGTGAGAATGATCTGTTTGTTCCCGCTCTGCTCAACTTTCTGCACAGGGTATAGCATATCGTTTCCGTCAAGGAACTGCGCCTTTTTTATATTGATGATTTTGCCTGTTTTTGCAGCAGCAACAAGCAGATCTGTCTGCCTGCACAGAAACGCAGGTATCTGAAGTATATCGGCAACTTCCGCCGCAGCGTCAGCCTGATATGGTTCGTGGATATCAGTTACTATGGGTAGCTGAAACGTATCTTTGATTTTCTGAAGGAGTCTGAGCCCTTCGTCCAGTCCCGGTCCCCTGTATGAGCTGATTGATGTCCTGTTTGCTTTATCAAAGGATGATTTGAATATATAAGTAAATTTAAGTTCTTCGCTGATTGTTTTGACAGTTTCTGCTATCTGCATAATTACGGATTCATTTTCTATAACACACGGTCCCGCCATAACAAACATACCTGATTTGATCTTTTCGTAAAGCATATTAACCTCTTAGCTTATGTTGCCTATGTCGTAAAGCTGAACAATACCGACAACAGAACCGTTTTCAGTGACGATAAGCTCATTTATTTTTTTTCTTTATCATTATGGCTTCTATTGCGCTTGCATTTTCATCAGCGTCAATAGTAATAGGAGTTGTTGTCATTATCTCTTTAGCCTGAAAGTCAAATCTTGACCTTTCGGAGCTGAGAAGTGCTCTACGCAGGTCACCGTCAGTTATTATTCCCAGAAGTTTTTCGCCTTCCATAACTATGCATATGCCGAGTCTGCATTGGGTGATGACATGCAGGATATCTGCAAATCCTGTTTCCGGAGCAACAATAGGGAGATTTTTGTCTACCATTATGTCCTTTACTTTTGTAAGGAGTTTGCGCCCAAGACTTCCGCCGGGGTGGAACATCGCAAAATTCTCAGGCTTAAAGTCATGCATCTGCATCAGGCAGACTGCGAGAGCATCGCCCATTGCAAGAGTTGACGTTGTAGATGTTGTCGGAGCCAGACCAAGCAGGCAGGCTTCATCATGCATCCCTATGTCAAGGTTAAAATCGCTGAGTTTGCTCAGGGTAGACAAGGGATTGCTGGTTATTGATATCATTGGGATTTTTCTGTATTTAAGTGTTGGTATTAGTTTTATGATTTCTTCGGTTTCGCCTGAATTTGATATAAGCATTATAATATCATAGTCGGTAAGCATACCGAGGTCACCGTGATAAGCCTCGCCCGGGTGCATAAAAAAACTTGGTGTTCCCGTGCTTGCAAGGGTTGCCGCAATCTTTTTACCTATGTGTCCGGATTTACCCATCCCGCAGATAACAAGTCTCCCTTTTGAGTTGAAGATCATGTTAAGCACTTCTATGAATGTATCATCGAGCTTTTTGGTGAGTGATGATACTGCCTTTGCCTCCAGTTCGAAAACATTTTTGGCGAGTTGTATCAGATCATGTTTCAATTTCTGCTCCTTTGAAGCAAAACGACGCTAATTTATTGTGTGTTGTTTATGATACGATTTATTTTAGCTCAATTCAACAACTGTTTAAGCGTTAATCTACTACGAGCACCGACCCTGGATGTATATTGTTTCCTCTCAGGTTATTTTTACGTTTTATGGTGTTAACGCTGGTGTTGAATTTTCTGGCGATTTCCCAGAGGCTGTCCCCTCTGCGTACGGTGTATTTCCCATCGTCAGCGGCAGAAGAGTTGTAGTTGTAGACAATAAGGTCTTTGCCGGGCTGAATAACGTTACTGCGTAGTTTATTGCTGGATTTTATCTGAGATATCGTAGTGCCGTATTGATTGGCGATGCTCCAGAGGCTTTCACCGTAGCTGACTTTATGTGTTATTTTTGCGTATGAGCCTGATTTTGTTTTGCTGGCATAGGTGCGTACGGATTTTTTGTTTGTCCTCGTGTTATAGTAAGAGTCAGATACGATGATCGACTGTCCGGGGCGTATACGTTTAGGGTTGACATCTCTGTTCATTGCCATTAGTTCGTAGAGTGACATTCCGTATTTATGAGCTATCTGATACATGTTGTCGCCGCTTCTGACTATATGGACTTTCGGGTTATATCTTTTCAATTCCTGAACAAACATTCTGTTCAGCTCTTCGTCATATGCGTTCTTGATAGGGATGAAGAGATAAGTATCGCGAAGTATCATGTTATGTCTGAGACCGTTTATGTCTTTCAGTGCACTTGCGGTCATTCCGTATTTTTTTGCATAAGATGCTATGCTGTGACCTTTACGTGCGAATTCTATATGGAATTGTGCAAGTTCGGCGTCAGAGATGTGTTCCAGTTTTTCTTCAAGAATCTTCTTTTTGCCGTATGGGATACGCATTGAATACTCTTCCACAGGCGGAGTCATGGGAGTCATCAGTTCGGGATTCAGCTCCCTGAGGGTATCTATGTCAGAGCCTATTATCTTTGCGAGAACGTAAAGGTTTGCCTGACGATAAAGGGTTACTCGGTCGAAAAGCTGAGGCTGTCCGTTCGGCGTGTCAAAACCGTATTCCTGATAGTTTCTTGCCAGATATCTGAGAGCCATATATTTTGGTACATAGTCTTTCGTTTCGAGTTTAAGGTAGCGGTATTTCCGCTGACTCATGACAAAGTAGTCCCTTGTATTGTAGCGTTTTATGGCGTTCAGCACCTTACCTAGCCCTGCGTTGTAGGCTGCCATGGCGAGATACCAGTCACCCAGAGACTCATAGAGGTCCTTCAGGTGTCTGGCTGCGGCAACAGTGGATTTTTCAAAGTCATTGCGTTCGTCAACCCAGAAATCAGTGTCCAGACCATAGGCTTTTCCGGTTCCTTTCATGAACTGCCACATTCCGCATGCTCCGGCTCTGGATCTTATTGCAGGGTTGAAACCGCTTTCAGTGAAGGGGAGATACACAAGCTCTTCCGGTACACCTTCGCGGCGGAGTATATCACGCAGGATATATACATACTCATTTGATCTATCCAGCCATTTCTGAAAAACTTTTCTATAGTTACCGGTAAAAAGCCTTACGTAATAGTCAAAACGACTGTTTTCAACAAGAGCTATAACGTCATATTTACCGTATTCTGTATCGTGGGGTCCGAAACGGAACTCATGGCTTGTGTTAACCACGGTGTAAATATCAAATGTTTTATCAAGTTTTTGTTTGAATTCTGGGTGAGCAAAAGGTGAGAATGTGAAAGAGTCTTCGGGAACCGATGGTATCATCGCCTCTTCGGGACCTTTTATCTCCGTTTGGCACGCTGCCAGCGACACTGCCAGTAGTATATATATCAATATGTTTTTCATTTTTATTATCCTGCTTTAATTAAAGATGCATCTTACATGAAGATGGTTCAAAATCAAGTGTCTTACGATTAAAAATTGTTAATGCCCCCCGCTGTAATTAGGGCTTTGCGTGATATCTCTTTTATGGCAGGTACTTTTAGTGTTGGTTTGATATTCTTGCATTTGACGAATCGGGCTAGTGAGACAAGCCTGATATATTCAATATTTTTTATACTGTCCGAGAGCTGATCGTTCGTTACTGCACGTTTGATTATATGCTTTTCCGGCAGGTAGCAGACTTCAAATTTTGAGCATATTCTCAGCCAGAGGTCGTAGTCCTCGCAGGTGCGCATGTTGCTGTCAAACACACCGCATGTCTTGAAAACATCTCTGTGGATTACGACGGAAGAGGGGCTTATCCGGCAGAAGTCCAGAACTTTGTCAAATATCATGCCGCCGTGTCTCTTATGTTTTGCCCCCTGATTTATAAACCTGTCCTTTCGGAACCAGAACTCGTTTGTGTGGCAGACTTTCAGCTTCGTTGCTGTGAGGGCTTCATGCTGAGCACTGAGCTTGTCCGGGAGCCATATGTCGTCAGAGTCCAGAAACGCTGTGTAGAGCCCCTTTGCTTCTCTTATCCCTATGTTGCGGGCATAGCTTACGCCCATGTTCTTCTCTATGCGGATGTATCTGATCATCGGCATGTACGGGCGCAGAGCCGAGCTGACAGATTTATCCGACCCATCGTCCACAACTATGATTTCAAAGTCGCGGAAACTCTGCGCAAGAACTGATTCTATGGCTGTTTTAAGTGTTTGGGTTCTGTTGAATACGGGTATTATTACGCTAAATGTCATACCTGTCTTTTTCTGTTCATAAGGGTAGAGAAGACAAGTATAGTGTTTGTCTTATCCACACCCGGTATGTTGCGTATCTTTTTTATAAGTTTGCTGAGGGACTGGGTGTTTTTGGTGACAACACTGATAAGGAATGTATAGTCACCTGTGACGTGATTACAGTCTATAACGTCCGGGTCTATCTCTTTGAGCTGTGATTCAAATTCTTCAATGTGTTTTGCGTTGTCCATGGATACTCCAATGAATGCATTTATGTCATCACCGAGTATTTTGTAGTCTATCTCTGCACTGTATCCTTTTATGACACCTATCTGCTCCAGACGTTTGATTCTGTCGATGACGGATGGTGATTTCATCCCCACTGCCTTAGCTATGTCTGCATAGGAAATCCGGGCATTATCCATCAAAAGGTTCAGAATCTGTTTATCTTTTTCATCAATCTGGTGACGCATTTATGCTACCTCCGGCGGTCTACGGAAACTTTATCACAAATGTCTGACAATCTGCAATATGAACAATGGGGGGAAACAGGTGTACATATTTCTCTCCCGTATGATACCAGTATCTCATTGATGCGTATCCAGTATTTTATTGGAAGATGTTTTCGTAATTCCATCTCAGTTTTGTCCGGTGTTTTGGTTGCTACATAGCCGAGCCGGTTGAATATCCGGTGAACATGTGTGTCCACGCATATTGCGTCTCTGCCGTACCCCTCCACAACAACAAGATTAGCTGTTTTTCTGCCCACACCTTTCAGTTTGAGGAGTTCGTCAATTTCATCCGGTACTTTTCCGTCGTATTCGTCCAGCAGTATTCTGCATATATTTGTGATTGTATTAGATTTTGTTTTATAGAAACCTGCGGGGTATATAAGTTTTGCTATCTCGTCCGCAGGGATAGTCAGCATTTTTTCGGGCGTATCTGCTTTTGCAAAGAGTCTGTTAGATGCGGCGAGTGTGACTTCATCTTTCGTACGCAGGGAGATTAGACAGCTTATGAGAACCCGGAAAGGGTCACGTCTGGTCTGTTTGGATATTTTGGTTACAGAAGGTTCGTCCATATTCCTGTAAACATCTTCCAGTATTTCATATACTTCGTGTATGTCAGATTTCTTCATAGAGGAATTCCCGAAGTTTAGGACTGAGATAGATGTCTGAAAGATCGAATTCTTTTATGGCACGGGCAAGGATAAGAAGTTTATATTCTTTGCTGGATTTCCTGTCCAGTATAAACAGTTTTTCACCGTCAACAGTGCAGAGACCGCCCCTTGCTTTCGTTACTTCATAGCGTAATTTTATGTCCAGTTTAGAGGCAACCGCCTCCAGCTCTTCGAGAAGCTTTGCTGTTTTCTGATTAGTGCTCATATCCTATACCGTATATTCTGACAGCTTCTTTCTGCCTGTAAAGAAGTAAATGATCACTGCCCCCGCTGTACTCAGACCGAATGCGAGCATCCAGACAGATGTAAGTCCGCTTATGTCGTATGTCAGTCCTGACAGTGCCGAGCCTGTTATAGAGCCTAGCCCGAACCCGACTCCGGAATAAATCCCCTGCGCTTTCAGCTTTAGTCTCTGGGGAACATGCAGGCGGATGTACCGCATGACGCCCAGATGAAATGTTCCGTACGCAAAGCCGTTCATCGTGGAGAACAGCGCAAGCATCCATAGTGAATCTGAATATCCGGTTACAACGTATCTGACTCCGGCAAGAAGCATAGAGAGAGCTATCAGAGTTTTAACATTAAATAGCTTCAATACTTTATCCTGATTATACAGGAAAAAGATTTCAGATAAAACACCAATTGCCCACATATAACCCGCCCAGCTCTGAGAGTAGCCGGCTTCGGAAACTGTTATGTTAAAAAAGTTGTAAAGAAAACTGTAAGACGCCAGATAAACTGTCACACCGGTGAAGAAAATTATCAGTTCTGGTGTGAGTTTTCGCTCAGACCTTTTAGTCGGTGTGAATGTTTCTGAGGAGTAGTCAAGAGCAATCGCCGGAAGCGCTGCGAGGATACCCGCCCCCGTGAAAGTCCATATAAACCCGCTCAGCCCAAGGTTATCAACCATTATCCCGCTGATAATAGAGGTTATTATGAAGCCTACAGAGCCAAACAGCCTCAGCCTGCCGTAGGCAATGACGCTGTCCATTGATATTGCGATGCTGTCCATGACGGGGATAACACCTGTCCTTGTTGATGCAAATATCACCATAATCACTGCAACAATAAATCTGTCTGTAGTATATATCAGGGGGATCAGTGACACTGAGGATATTAAGATGCATGTTCCGATATAAATCTTTTTATGACGAATTTTTGAGAAAATCAGTGTCCACAAGTTTGTTACAAGGAATTTAGCGGCGGGAAAGATAGACATATAAAGCCCGATCTCTGTGCCGGAAAAGCCTGACTCCTTAAAGAAATATCCCATGAAAGGGAAGATAACCCCAAGGGTTGCGTAGTGTAAAAAGAAAAAAGAGGACAGTTTAAAAGCTGTCCCCTTATAGTTATTATATTCCTCGGTCATCAGCCACCGCAAATGAACAAATCATGCTCTATCTATTCACCAGCGGAGACATTGCACGGAGTTTTTCGACACTTTCTTTGAGAATATCAACTGCTCTGTTGACCTCCTCTTCTGTGTTGAATCTGCCGAAGCTGAATCTGATAGCACCGTGAAGGTCTACAGGGTTAACGCCTATAGCGTAGAGAACGTGTGATGCGTCAACACTTTCAGAAGAACATGCGCTCCCTGTGGAACAGCATATATCTTCAGCATAAATCATGAGTGCTTCAGCTTCTACATATCTGAAGGCTATGTTCGATATGGAGCACACACGTTTTTCAATATCACCGTTTATGTTAACATCGCCCAGCTCTTCAATCAGCCTATGCTCAAACAGGTCACGGAGACTTTTTATATGAGCTTTTTCTTTTTCCAGATTTTTCATTATGATAGCGCAGGATTCAGCAAGCCCTATAATGTTAGGCACAGATTCTGTTCCTGCACGAAGACCGTATTCCTGTGCACCGCCCACAACGAGAGGTTTGAAATCGTTTTTGAGATTTTCGTCTATGTAAAGAGCGCCGATCCCCTTTGGTCCGCAAAGTTTGTGTCCGGAGATAGTAAGCAGGTCAACGCCGAGCTCGCCGACATCTATCTTCATCTTACCCATAGCCTGCACTGCGTCTGTGTGAACTATAATTCCCTGCTTTTTAGCTATGTCGGATATCTCTCTGACGGGCTGGATAGTACCTATCTCGTTATTCACAAGCATGATGGAGATAAGAGTAGTGTCTTTACGAATGGCGTTCTTCACAGCGTCCAGAGGCACGATGCCGTTAGTGTCCACAGGAAGGTATGTTACTTCGAATCCCTGTTTTTCAAGAAGCTTGAAACTTTCAAGAACAGCTTTATGCTCTATGGACGATGTGATGATGTGCTTCCCTTTGTCTCTGAAAAGCTCTGCTGTGCCGCGGATAGCCATGTTGTCTGATTCTGATCCGCTTGCAGTAAAAATGATTTCGTGAGCTTCAGCTCCTATAGATTTCGCAACGGTTTCTCTTGCTTTTTCAAGGTCATCGCGAATAGCTCTCCCCAGTGAGTGTATGCTGGAAGGGTTGGCATATTTCTCCACAAAATAAGGTCTCATAGCCTCGAAAACAGCTGGATCCATTGGTGTTGTTGCACTGTAGTCAAGATAAATTGGCATCTTTTCCTCCGAAAGCCTGACGCTTTAAGTCTTGTATAGTTATATTGTCCAGATAATCGTCAACAGTTTTTTTAAGTCCGCTCCAAAGCCAGTTTATTCCGCATGATGAGAAGTTGTCACAGGACTCTTCCTGCGTGCAGTCTGATATATTCACAGGGCCGTCCATGGCATAGATAACCTCTTTCAGCCTGATATCCGAAGGGTTTCTGGCGAGGACATATCCTCCCTGCGCCCCTCTAGAGCCTTCTACTATACCTGACTTTTTCAGTTTAATGAATATCTGTTCGAGATATTTCCTGCTGATGTCCTCATGTTCTGCGATCTGTGTGAGCGCAACAGGTTTTGTGTCTCCGCCCATAAGCACAAGTGCGAATATAGAGCGTATGGCATACCTGCTTTTAGTCGTTATTTTCATATGTTTTCAGTTTTTTTCTCAGGTCATTGATCTCCGCTTCCATGTAGCACATACGTGTTGCCATATCTGTGATGGCTCGTGCCACAGGGTCGGGGAGTTTGTTGTGGTCGAAGCTCTTTTTATCTCCGTTGCCTTTTACGATTTTGCCGGGGATGCCCACAACAGTTGCATTTTCCGGAACTTCTTTGACTACAACAGAGTTAGAGCCTATTTTTGCATTTTTCCTGACAGTGAAGGGACCGAGAACCTTCGCGCCGGAACCTATAACAACATTATCTTCTACGGTGGGGTGACGTTTTACCTTTTCAAGGCTGACTCCGCCGAGGGTAACGCCATGATAAAGCGTTACATCGTTTCCGATTTCAGCCGTTTCACCTATTACAACACCCATGCCGTGGTCAATAAAAAATCTTTTGCCTATTATGGCTCCGGGGTGGATCTCTATACCGGTGAAAAATCTGCCGAGGTGCGAAATAAATCTGCCGATAAAATAGAATTTCCTGACCCAGAACCAGTGGGCTGTGCGGTAGAAGAGAATCGCATGAAAGCCAGGGTAGCAGAATACAACCTCTGCTTTGCTTCGCGCGGCGGGGTCTCTTTCAAAGACTGTTCTGATCTCTTCTCTTAATGTTTTCAGAATGCCCATATCCTAGTATCCTTGTAGTATTTATGTTTAAAAATAAAGCCCTGCAAGCACAGGGCTATATTTAAATTCGTTGTTGCCGGATTAATTAAGCGTCGATTGCATCAACAGGGCATACTTCAGCGCAGGCACCGCAGTCTGTGCAGGTATCTGCATCAATAACTCTAACATCGTCACCTTCGCTGATTGCGCCTACTGGACACTCGTCTTCGCATACGCCGCAGTTTGTGCAGCTGTCATTAATTGTATAAGCCATAATAGCACCTCCGTTAGTCTTACTCTTGGTTTAATAAAACCTAATGTATCTAAAGTCAATAAGAAAAACCGCTTTAATATATGCGTGAAAGCTGATTTATAATGTTAGTAGCAAATTTACTGTACTTACAATCAGTTAAAGAAACATATTGAACTAATATTTTTTTTCCTATATTTAGGAAGATGTATGTAATACATTAATAATGCAAGCTGAAAAAATGAATAAGAGGAGTATTTAATTATTATGAGTGACAACATCGTATTCGCTAAGCTGGTTTCCGGTGAAATGGTTCTTGCGGAAAAAGATGAGGCCGCAGGTCTCATTAGAAATATATGCCAGGTACAGGTTATGCCTACACAGACTGGCTCCATGCAGATAGCTATCGTTCCTTTCGGCTTTCCGTTTGAGGAAGAGGTCAGGGGGGAAATCAACCTTACTAATGTTCTTTTTGAATATAAAGATGTCCCGGGTGATCTTGCGGATAAATATATTGAAACAAAAACAAACATCAAAAGAGCAACAAATATGGGCGGACTCGGCGGCGACGCACAGGGCGGTTCAGGCGGATCAGGACTTATCCTTTAATTACAATGGAAAAGAACTGGAAGCTCGTTGGTGCAGAATTAGTTTATAAAGACCCTGTGCTTCAGGTGGAGCACAGGGATTTCCACTTTAAAAAGAATGATGAAGTGGGGACATTCACAGTGGTCTCAATGAAAGATTGGGCGGTTATCGTTCCGGTCACAGAAGAGGGCAGGTTTGTTCTGGTAAAACAGTACCGTGTGGGTACCCGGTCAGTGGCGTATGAGTTCCCAGGCGGTGCTCTGGAAAAGGGTGAAAAGCCGGAAGAAGGGGCAGCCAGAGAGCTTGTCGAGGAGACAGGCTACTGCGGAAGTCTTTCTAAGCTGTGTGACCTGTCGCCGAACCCCGCTTTTATGGATAATACATGCTATCTTTATCTTGCTGAAAACTGTACAAAAACATCAGACCTGTCTCTGGATCCTTTCGAGGATATAGAGCCGGCGGAATTTTCTCTGCGTGATGTGGAGAATATGATCCTTAACGGGGAGATAGTACACAGTATCTCTATCGCAGCCTACGGCGCATATATCGCATTGCTTAATAATGTAAAAAAATAGTTTAGACAGTACGCACTGTTTGTGAGGCGTGCAGTGTACTAATGTCTGAATACTCCCTTGACATGGACAGGGTAATGGTTTAAACCGTAACTCTCCTTTTGTGAGTATGCAGGTTTGTGGTACATTAGTGTGTACCTTCATTCTCTTTGACCCATCCGTCAAAAATACAGTGTGGTGCCATGGAAATATACAACGCCAAAAATCGAATTAACGCATTTCTCAAACGACATGATGATTTATATATGGTGCTTATAGCAGTAATTGTTGGTGCTTGCGCTGGTTTCGGAAACATTATATTCCGTTATCTGATCAGTTTCTTTCAGAATCTTTTTTACGGAACCAAGAGCGAATATGTTCTTGAAGCTCTTAATAATACTCCATTTTATAAAATAATTCTTGTCCCTGCCATTGGTGGTCTTATGGTCGGGGGCATTTCTATTATGTTTAAGTTCGCCAAAGGGCATGGCGTGCCGGATGTTATGAAGGCTATCGCTTTGAACAGAAGTATTTCGCCTCTTATAGCCGTGATAAAAGTATTTTCTTCCGCTATCACTCTTGGTTCCGGTGGTTCTGCCGGACGTGAGGGGCCTATTGTGCAGATTGGTGCTGCGATTGGTTCAGGTATAGGAAAGGTTTTCAGCTTTTCTTCTGCAAGAATGAAGACTGTCATTGCCTGTGGTGCTGCCGGCGGTCTTGCGGCAACCTTTAATGCGCCAATAGGCGGTGCGATGTTTGCTGCTGAGGTTCTGCTCGGCGAGTTCGGACTGAAAACATTCAGCCCGATAATTATTTCATCTGTGATAGCCACAGTGGTTTCCCGTGCATATCTGGGGGATCATGTTACATTTGATGCTCCTGAATATGTCCTTCACAGTATTTTTGAGCTGCCTCTTTATACTTTACTTGGGATGCTTTGTGCTGTTATAGGAATTATTTTCATAAGAGTATATTATAAATTTGAAGAAAAGTTCGAAGAGCTGACAATACCGAGCTGGTCAAAGCCTGCGCTGGGTGGTCTCCTTATGGGGTGTGTTGCGCTGCTCTCGCGTGATGTTATGGGTGTTGGATATGATACCATAGATTCTATCCTTAGTCATAATGCCGGCTTTATGCTAATTCTACTTGTTTTTCTTAAAATTATCGCAACATCCCTTACACTTGGTTCCGGCGGTTCCGGTGGTCTTTTTGTTCCTTCATTGTATATAGGTGCAGCTACCGGCGGTTTTTTCGGCTGGATAGTTAATCTGCTTTTCCCTACTATGACAGGTGGTTCGGGTGCATACGGTCTGGTGGCAATGAGTGCTATGCTGGCTGCTACAATACGTGCCCCTCTTACGGCTATACTGATCATTTTTGAGATTACGCAGAGCTACACAGTTATCCTGCCCCTGATGCTGACAGCAATTGTTGCAAATATATTTGCAGGCTGGCTGGAGAAGGAATCTATATTTACATGGGTGCTCTCAAAGCAGGGAGTACACATAAGGAAGGGCGCAGAGGCGTCTGTGCTCGAAAAACTGCGTGTGGGTGATGTAATGCTCGGACAGGTGACGACATTCAGATAGGATACGTCGTTCAGGCAGATTCTCGAAAGCGTCAAGCTGGCTAACCATACATATTTTCCTGTGCTCGACAACGACAGCTATCTTGTCGGGATGCTCTCTCTGGACAACATCCGTGAGATCATATTTGAAGAGGGGCTGGAGGATATAGTTGTCGCAGGCGAGATATGCACCAGAGACAAGATTATTTATGTGAAAGAGGATGATACACTGCTGACTGCCACAGAGCGGTTGGGTATAAAAGACCTCGGGGCTCTTCCTGTTGTGAAAGAGCAGGATGGAAAGCTCATTCTGCGTGGACTTCTCAGAAGGGGCGACATAATAATGCAGTACAATAAAACAGTAGCAAGTATGAGAGTGAAAGATGCCTGATTATAAAGATGAACTGAATAAAGCGCAATACGAAGCAGTTACCACTACAGAGGGACCTTTGCTGGTTCTGGCGGGGGCGGGGACAGGGAAAACCCGTGTTATCACTTACCGCATAGCGCACCTTATAAACAACATGAGGGTGCCTTCGAGGAACATCCTTGCCGTAACTTTTACAAACAAAGCGGCAGGAGAGATGAAGGAACGTATTCTCAAGCTTGTTGACTACGAAGATGCTGATATATGGATAGGGACTTTTCACTCCATATGCCTCCGGCTTCTCCGCCGTGATCCTGAAAAGGCAGGGCTTGAACCAGGGTTCGGCATACTCGACCAGGACGACAGACTGGCGACCATCCGTGATATCATTAAAAACCTTAATATCGATCATAAAAAATATCCGCCAAAGAAATACATGAACACTATCTCCACCTATAAAAACACCCGTCCATATGTTGACGGTAAAAAACCGGAGGAGCTTCTTCACATGTTTGCTGATGTTTTTGCTGCTTACCAGCAGAGACTGAAAGATCAGAAACTCGTGGACTTTGACGATATGCTGGCTCTGACTATAAGAATGTTTAAAAATCATCCGGATACTGTTGGCTACTACAAAGAGCTTTTCCGCTACATACTAGTGGATGAGTATCAGGATACTAACGATATTCAGTTTCTGTTTCTACACCTGCTTGCAGGGCTTGACGGGAACCTGTGTGTTGTGGGGGATGATGACCAGTCAATTTACGGATGGCGTGGTGCGGACATCAGAAATATTCTGGAGTTTGACACTATTTTTAAAGGAACAAAGATTATCAGACTGCTTGAGAACTACCGCAGCCGTCCCCAGATTCTTCAGGCTGCAAATAAACTTATAAGAAATAATAAACTTCGTAAAGGGAAAGACCTTGTGGCTGCCCGTGATGAAGGGGGGCTCGTACAGGTTCTTCCTGTTTCCAGAGAGACAGACGAGGCGGAGTTTGTTATTGATCAGGTTAATAAATATCTCGAAGAGGGTGTAAAGGGGAGTGAGATCGCAATCCTCTACCGCACAAACGGACAGTCGCGTAATTTCGAAGTTCTTCTGAACAGACAAGGCGTTGCTTATAAAGTTATCGGCAGTGTCGGTTTCTATCAGAGACGCGAGATAAAGGATATCCTGAGCTATTTAAGGCTGTTCGATAACCCTTATGATTCTGTTTCTTTCCGGCGAAGCGTAAAAGCTCCTCCGAGAGGCATTGGCGACACTACTATAAACAAAATAACGGACTATGCATCCGGTAACGGAATAAGTATTCTGGAAGCAGTCTACGCTATGAACGATCAGCTTCGCGGTGCACAGAAGGAATCGTTTCGAGGGTATCTAAAGATATTCAACGAACTTGCCGCATGTCTGAAAGTCAGCGAAATGGTTAAGACTGTTATGGATATGACAGACTACAGCGGATATGTTAAACGGTATGAAGACGAGCAGGAAGCTGAGAGACGCATAAGCAACATCGAAGAACTTTATAACGCCGCCGTGTCTTTTGAGAACAGCAACAGTGACGCTATGATAACAGATTTTCTGGCGGCTACAGCGATAGCGACATCTTCTGATGAACCTGCCGACAGCTGTGTTCAGCTTATGACAATACACTCGGCAAAAGGGCTGGAATTTGAGTCGGTATTTCTCACAGGGCTTGAAAACGGCTTGTTCCCCCTGCACGGCAGTCTGGAAGAACCTGACGAACTGGAAGAGGAGCGGAGACTTTGCTATGTGGGTGTGACCCGTGCCAAGCAGAATCTGCATATGACATATGCCAGTACAAGAATGGTTTACGGTAAATATATGCCTCAATCACGTTCGGTATTTCTGGACGAGATGGGGATAGTGGGCTTCAGCAGATCAAGGTCTGATATGCCCCTTCCGAAAGCTTCCAGACCAACTTATCAGAAGAAGGTTGTCGAAGTGAACGGGATTAAGAACGGAAGCAAGGTCAGCCATGACAAGTTTGGCGAAGGGATGGTTGTTGCAATTTCCGGAACCGGTGACAGTGCTAATGCAGATGTTTTTTTTAAGACTTCAGGACTTAAAAAGATACGCGTGACATTTCTGAAAGCGTTATAACTTTATATCGTAAAAATCCAGATACCAGTCAATAAACCTGCCCACGCCGTCTTCTATGCTTGTGGACGGCTTATAGCCCGTATGAAGGGTAAGGTCGCTTGCATCTGCGTATGTGGTGTGCAGGTCCCCTGGTTGTATCGGCATCATGTTTTTCTCTATGGTTTTTCCAAGTTTTGCTTCAATAGCTTTTATAAAGTCCATCAGGTTCACCGGCACGCTGTTGCCTATGTTGTATATTTTGTAAGGTGCTGATGATGTAGACGGGTCTGTACCGTTGAAGTCAGCATCAGGTTTTGCAGGGTTATCCAGAACACGGACAACACCTTCCACAATATCGTCGATATATGTGAAGTCACGGAACATTTCTCCATTATTAAAAACGTTGATTGGTTTTCCTTCCAGTGCTGCTTTAGTGAAGATGAACAGAGCCATATCAGGTCTGCCCCATGGTCCGTAAACTGTGAAGAAGCGCAATCCTGTGGTGTGTATGTCGAAAAGGTGGCTGTAAGTGTGTGCCATCATTTCATTCGATTTTTTTGTGGCGGCATAAAGTGATATCGGGTGGTCAACACTATGGCTGGTCTTAAATGGAATTTCTTTATTAAGCCCGTAAACAGAGCTGCTTGATGCGAAGCAGAGGTTTTTTACACCTGTGTGTCTGCATGATTCCAGTATGTTCATAAAGCCGTCTATATTACTCTTAATGTATGCATGAGGGTTGTCTATAGAATATCTTACCCCTGCCTGTGCGGCGAGGTGGCACACGGCATCGAATTTCTCAGTTTCAAAGAGCTTTGTTATATTCTCTCTGTCTTCGAGGTTTATTTTAACGAATCTGTATGTGGGATAGACAGAGGATCTGACAGGTTCTGCATAAGGGAAAAATTCACCGTCAGCTATGTTTTTAATGATTCCGCTGTTTTTAAGCCTGCCGTATTTTACACGCACGTCATAGTAGTCATTTATATTGTCGAGCCCGATAACATCGTCGCCGCGCAATGCAAGCTTTAATGCTGTGTGGTGTCCGATGAAACCGGCTGTTCCGGTTACAAGTATCTTCATGATTCATCTCCGAAAGGATAAAATATCAAAAAAGCAGAATTGTAAAATTCATCTTAATGTTGCGAGCACAGATGCGGTTTTGAAAAGGGCGTAAACGTCCGAGCCCTTTTTCAGCTTCATTTTATGAGCACTAGCAGTTGTGACTACAACAGACAGCGGAGTACCGTTCTCTGATACAAGAACAATATCCGACTTTCCTTCGCTATCCGAAATACTCTTCACTTTAGTTTTGAGCAGATTTCTTGCACTTGCTTCGAAATCACCGCTGTTTAACAGTATGATGTCGGAGGGCTTTATAAAAAGGTTAACCTGATCTCCCTGTCCGATATCAGCATCAAGAGTGACGCAGGCGATCATATCCCCATGAGTGGTTTGTGCTTCAGCGTAGTCGTCATGGGAAAGATCAGTGATTTCGGCGTCAAGGCAGTTCATCTGCGAAATGTCTGTCAGGTATAGTTCGTGGATGCGGCTGTAGTGGTTATATGTTTTTACGAGGTTCAGCCCCTGATCTGTGAGTCTTGTCCCACCGCCTCCTCTGCCTCCGGTTTTACGCTCGACCAGATTCTGCCCGAATATACCGTTCAGGGAGTTTATGTTGTCCCATGCGCCCTTGTAGCTCATCCCTATGCTTTCTGCTGCTTTTTTGATGGAACCCATTTCGTCTATCAGTTCCAGAAGTCTTATGCGCAGCTGTCCCGCTGTTCCGAGTCCGTTAATATCGATCCAGAGTTTACCTTCTACTTTCACGCGAATTGCTCCGATAATAATATTTTAATAAATGCAGCAACAGGCAGAGCGATTATCATGCCCCCTATGCCGAACAGAGAACCACCCGCGAGAAGTGCGAATATAACTGCTGTGGGGTGAAGCCCAAGTGACTCTCCGACTATCTTTGGTGTGATGAGATTACCCTCTATTGCCTGTACAACGGCAAAGCCTATAAACACCATCAGCGGGTGCAGTATATCCTGAAACTGTACAAAAGCAAGGATCAGGGATGCGGCAAAGCCTATGATGAAACCAAGATACGGTACGACACTGAGAACCCCTGACACTATCCCTATCAACACAGCAGGTTTTATCCCGACGACAAGGAGTATGATGGTGTAAAGCACGCCTAGTATCGCTGCAACGATTAGCTGTCCTCTGAAATATGCAGAGAGTATTTTGTCAAATTCAGTTATATATCTTTTAATGTCATTGTCATATTTCCTGTTCAGCGCATCGAATATTTTTGTGTTTATTCTGTCGAAGTCCTTGAGGAAATAAAATACAAGAATGGGTATTATTGCAATATTTACAATGCTGGAAACTGCTGTAGATGCGGATGAGAGAATCCCCAGAGCAGCAGCCAGAGTTTGTTTTGCTATGGCGCCTGCCTTTGGTGCAAGCTGATTTTTTATCCCTTCGAGAGAGACATATATGTTCATCCGTTCAGCAAAGTTCTGAGCAGTGTTTGTAACAGAGTTGACTATGTCCGGAACCATATTCGCAAGATAGTTTATCTCGTAGTAGAGGTAAGGTACAACGTAAAGCATGGCGCACACAAGGATTATTGTCAGCAGAACCATGAAAATAAGGATACCGGCAGCACGTGGTATTTTCCATGTTTCGAGCTTGTCTATCGCCGGGTCGAGGAGGTAAGCGATAAAGAACGACACTGCAAAGATAGAGATTATGGACTGGATACGGTACATGAGCAGGAGTACAAGTGCAACCCCGGCTATCACCAGCAGATTTTTATAGTTCATATCAAGTTTGAAAATGCTCATGCAGTATAATAGCTTATAACGCAGAGACATGCGAGAGGATTTTTTATACTGCTTTTGTGTGACGAAATGAGCATTATGCCCCTCTGGTTTGCATCCAAAGGGGCATGATTGTTAGTCTATTCAGGTACACCCAGTTTACGGAGTATGCTTTCCAGCAGACACCATTTGGTGAAAGCTGACTGGATGAGGTTCAGTCCGACAAATATTGTCAGAGCAAACCACCACTGGTTTACATACATTCCCATAAGGACACTAAAGAGGATGAAAATCCCCGGTACCAGTCTTAAAATGTCTTTAATTGTCATGCTTTATCTCCTTTGTTCAGCCTGTCGTCCCAGAACTCATGATGAAAATAATATAAGAGCGGGATTATAAGCAGAGTCAGTATTGTTGACACCACCGCACCGGTGATGAGAGAAACTCCCAGACCTGCAAAGATAGGGTCGGGAAGCATAAAGAGAGCGCCTGCCACAACAGCGATGGTTGTAAGCACTACAGGACGAGTCCTTATGGCACCTGATTCAATGACTGCGTCACGCAGGCTTTTACCGTTTTTGAGTCCGTGTTCGATAAAATCTATGAGGAGAACAGCGTTTCGCACCATAATACCCGCAAGTGCTATGAAGCCTATCATGCTGGTGGCAGTGAAAAACTTGCCAAATATAAAGTGCCCGGGGATAATCCCCAACAGCGACAATGGTATAGGAACCATCATTATGAGTGGTGTTATGAAGGATTTGAACCATCCTACAAGCACAAAATACATAAGCACCAGCACAGCAGCGAAAGCAAGACCAAGATCACGGAAAACCTCATAGGTTATCTGCCATTCGCCGTCCCACTTCACAGCGGGGACATCATTGTTTGAAGGTGCGTCTATCCAGTATTGCTTGACGCCGATACCCTGCCATTTGATATTCTCTATCTTCTTTTTCATCTCCAGAATCAGATAAACGGGGCTTTCAACCTTGCCTGCGACATCGGCAGTGATATATACAACAGGTTTCATGTTTTTATGATAGATGGACTTAGCTTTTATCTTTTCCCTGATAGTTACCAGCTCACCAAGTGAAACTGACCGTCCGCTCATGGACACAAGGTTGATTTCCGAGAGTGTCTCGAGCATGTTACGCCGTTCTTCCGGCAGCTGGATTATTATGTCGACAGGTTCTCTGTCTTCTTCAGTGTGGAGAACACCTGCCTTCATCCCCTGTAATGCGATATAGAGCGTTTTAGAGACCATTTCGGACGAGATGCCCATTACTGCGGCCTTCTGCTTGTCAACCTGCAGGTCAAGCTGGATCATATTGTCCTCTTCGTAGGTATCTATGTCCACAACGCCTTCAGTGTTTCTGAATATGTTCATAACCATAGCTGCAACTTCGCTCCGGCTTTTTTCATCCGGTCCGTAGACTTCTGCCACGAGTGTCGAAAGGACAGGAGGACCGGGGGGAACTTCTGCTATCTTTATGTTTGCATTGAATCTGTCGCCTATTTTCTGAATAGGTTCGCGTATGATTTTTGCAAGGTCGTGGCTTTTCAGCTTGCGCTGTGATTTATCAACCAGATTCACCTGAACATCAGCGACATTATGGCCGCTTCTGAGAAAATAGTGACGCACAAGACCGTTAAAATTATAAGGGGAAGAAATGCCGGAATATATCTGGTAGTCTTTGACTTCGTCAAGGGTGCTAAGGTATTTACCAACTTCAGTAGCCACCAGCGTTGTTTTTTCAAGCGGAGTTCCCTCAGGCGTGTCTATTACTATCTGTATTTCGTTTTTATTGTCGAAGGGGAGCATTTTCATCACAACAAGCTTGGTAGGGATGAAGATAAAAGCTCCGAAAAAAAGCACCAGAAGTACGATAATGAGTGTCAGCCGCTTTTTCCAGTTATCTATAAGAGTTCCGAAAACAGAATTATAAATCTTATAAAGCTTTGTCTGTTTTATATATTCTTCTTCATTGACTGTATCACCTGCATGCTTTGCCGCATGTCCTGCGAGCAGCTTGTAAGAGAGCCAAGGTGTTATCATAAGAGCCACAAAGAGTGAGAATATCATTGCGAGGGATGCACCGATGGGCATAGGCTTCATGTAAGGCCCCATCAGTCCGCGGACAAATGCCATAGGGAATATCGCAACAATTACTGTTATTGTCGCCAGTATAGTTGGGTTTCCGACTTCGCCCACCGCTTTGATAGCCCTTTGCAAAAGATTTTTCCCGCCCATTTTGAAGTGCCGTTCCATGTTTTCCACAACAATAATCGCATCGTCCACCACAAGCCCCGCTACGAATATCAGGGCAAAGAGTGTTACACGGTTCAGAGTGTAGTCAAACATGAAATAGACAAAGAAGGTCAGAGCAAATGTAACAGGCAGTGCCACAAAAACGACGACACCGGCACGCCAGCCCATTGTGAGAGTCATAACGAGTATAACAGCTATTATGGCACCGACAAGGTGCTCTATGAGCATCATAACTTTCTTATATGCTGTCTCTCCGTAGTCACGGGTGACTGTTACATCTACATCTTTTGGGATAACATAACCTTTAAGCTCGCTCATCTTAGACATCACAGCGTCAGACACCACAACAGAATCACTCCCTTTACGTTTGGATATTGATATTGTAACCGCCTGATATCTCTCTAGTGATTCGTCTTTAGGGAATCCCATCATAAGGTGGTGTTCGGGGATTTCCGGTCCGTCATATACTTCTGCGACATCTTTCAGGTAAACAGCTTTGCCGTCGTGGGCGCCCACCACCATAGACCTGACACTTGCGGCGTCGGAGTAAAATCCGCCGGCAGATATGTAATAGACCTTGTTTCCGCTTGTGATGTCCCCAGTGTTCAGTGAGGTGTTGGAGCTTGCGACAGCTTTCATGAGCCGGAAAAGGTCGAGGTTGTATGCTTTCAGTTTTTCTATGTTTGGTTCAATGCGGAGAATGCGTTTATACCCTCCGATTATGCTTGTCTTAGATACGTTTTCAACTTCTTTTAAGCGTTTTTCTGTTTCCGCTGCGATACGCCTCAGCTGGTATGCGTCATAGTTTTTTGACCAAAGTGTGAATGCTATCTGAGGCACGTCATCGATAGCGCGGGTCTGTATGACAGGGGGCTGAACTCCGTATGGCATCCTCTGCATATTGAAGTCTATTTTGTCTTTAAGCTTTGTTATGGATTCAACAGTGTCTTCGCCGACTTTGAAGCGTACAACAACCATACCCATATCGTTCATGCTTGTACTGTAAACGTATTCGACACCCGGGATTTCCCATATGATCTGTTCCAGAGGCTCGGAGACGGATTTCTCGACATCTCCCGCAGTGGCGCCCGGGTAGGGGACAAAGATGTCCACCATAGGAACAACTATCTGGGGTTCTTCCTCTTTTGGGGTCATCACAATGGAGACCAGACCTATGAATATTGTCGCTATAACAAGCAGAGGAGTTATCTTTGAAGTGATAAAGCCCGAGGCTATCTTCTCCGCAAGATTTTTCTTCTCTTTATCTGTGCTCATCTTATTCAGCCTCTAATATGTCGCCGGACTTAAGGAGCTTGGCGTTGCGTGTTACGATGGTTTCTCCTATTTCCAGACCGGATATGATCTCGACTGTTCCCGCAAGCTCTCTACCTGTTTTGACAACCCGCATATCCGCCTTACCGTTATCGTCTACAAAAACTATTGATAGCTGCCCCCGCTTAACCAGTGCGGAGTCAGGTATTGTTATCACCTGTTCTGAACCGGTGGCGAAACGCACTCTTGCAAACATACCCGGGTAAAGCTTATCGCACCCCATGAGCTTCACTTTGAAATTCCCTGTGAAAACGTCTATCTCCGGACTGATTTCGAGAACTTCACTTTCGTATTCGGCATTCATAGATTCAATGCTGATCACAGCTTCAGTGCCGGGCTGGATCTCGTTTATCAGTGACTGGCTGATATATGTGTAAACCACTGTGGATGAATTTCCTATTTTCATGATGGGGTTACCGGGGGACGCGAGGTTGCCGGCATCCATATTCTTTTCCAGTACAACACCGTCAAAAGGGGCTTTTATCTGTGTATAGGAAAGGTAGGTCTGAACCTCACTGAGCATGCTTCTTGCCTGTTGTTCTTTCAGTTTGACCTGCTCAACTTTTTCACGGGCGAGACTGACATTTTCTTCGGATATATTCAGAGCCTGACGTGCGAGGTCGTAATTCGCCTCCACCTGGTCAAACTCCTGTCTGCTGACGCTGTTGTTCTTTATCAGATTGCTGAATCTGTCGTAAGTCTTTTTAGCAAGTTCAAACTGTGACTGAGCCTGTTTGTATTGACCTTCTGCCATTTTTAGGCCTATCTCTGATTGTTTCAGAGCATTTTCTGATTCTCTGACTGCTGATTTTGCAAAATTGTATTTATCTTCCAGTTCACCGCTTTTAATAGAGACAAGCAGGTCGCCTTTTTGAATTTTTTGCCCGGGATTAACAGGTATCTGCTCTACATAGCCGACAACCTTAGGGATGATAAATGCTGTTTTTTCGCTTGATACGGTGGCTGTGAAACTGCGTGAAGACGCTGTATCTGAATTTGAAACTGTCATAGTCTGTACGGTTACTGTTCTGGGTGTGTCAACAGTTTCCGGTTTTTTGTCCTCTTTACCGCATGCCGTGAGTATAGTTCCGGCGAGAAGAGAAATTAAAACAAAACGAAGCATATTACTACCTCTTATTTATCTATATATTCATATATTAAAAACTAATTTGAAATATTCAAGTAAAAAAACAATGTATTCAAACCATTACCAGATGTTTGTATATAGCGCATATACAAACATCTGCTCTGTCTGAATTATACTATAGACATAGAAAGATGAATACATAAACAGCGGGCAGAATCACACATATGTGCATCTGCCCATTGGTAAGTCATAAAGTTTTGCTAATCAAGTGTTCCTGAGGCAAGCTGAAGCCCTGCCTTTTCAACTATCTGCTGATATTCAGACATATATAGGGAGAGTTCCGCCTGTTTCAGGTCTACCTCGCGGTCGAGAAGCTCTGTAACTTTGCTCAATCCTTCATTAAATCTGTTCTCAGTGATCTCCAGCGCTTTCTGTGCAGCCTCCACACGTTTTTGGGATGCTTCGATCTGCTTTGATGCGGCGATTACTCCGTAGAATGAGTTTTTGATTTCAGATTTGATCGCCAGTCTCTTATCTGCAATTTCGTGCAGCATGGCGTAATGAGCGCTTTTTGTTTCTCTTGTTTTATTATAGTCTGAAAATCCGTTGAAGAGGTTCAGCTCCATCTGCGCACCGAAAGTGTAGCCGTCGCCGTTGTCGCCGAACATCTCATCATCGTTTCGCTGATAGTCTGCAAATACTGAAACAGACGGCAGGAATGCAGCTTTCGCCTTGGTGCTTTCGAGTTTTGTGACAGAGGAGTATCTTTTCATTGCAGAAAGATCCTGCCTGTTCTCCAGACCGGTCTTTATGTAGGAGTCTATGTCTTCTTTGAAACTGAGATGAGGGTCTGTCCAGATTATTTCTATGGGGTCGTCTGTAGCAAGCAGTCTCTGAAGCTGACTCATTGCCACGGCGTGCTGTTTTTCTGCATCTTTGACAGCCTGCTCATTCATGAGTAGATAGCTCTCAGAGACCAGAAGGTCACTTTGGACGATCAGCCCGTTTTCATAGAAATCCTGCGCGGTGTTGTAATATCTTTTAGTGCGGTCGTATGAATGCTTTACAACATCCAGAGCTTTCTCCGCCAGCGCCAGTCCATAAAATGCTCTGTGCAGATTAAACAGTGTTCTCTGTTTTACCCGTTCGGTTTCAAAACGGCTTGCGGCATATGCCTCTTCTGCCTGTCTGATACCGAACACTATCTGCCCTCTCATGAATATCGGCTGCATTATCTGTATTTTGCTCTGGTGGTTTGTGACATAGTCAGGATCAGGGAGTTTGTTTTGGAAATAATTATTGTCAAAACGTCCTTGCGCCATAGAGCTGAAAGCGGCATTTGCCGGCTCGTCGGTTCTGGAATATGTCTGGGTTAATGTTACCTTCGGCAGGTAATTCCCCACAGCTTCCATATGACGGTATGAGGCAGCTTTCTCTTTCTCCTCATAGGACTTTATTATATAAGAGTTTTCCAGTGCTGCCCTTTTTGCTTCGTCGAAGTTCATTGGTCTGGCTCCGGCATAGGCGGTGAGCAGCATCAGGGGGATTGCTATCAGGATTCGTCGCAAGGTGATTTTGCTCCTGTTTTATGCATAAGCTCTTTTATCATCTCTTTGACACCGTCGTCGCAAAGGCTGTAGCAAATGCTGGTTCCTGTTCTTTTGCCTACGATGATACCTTTGTTTTTGAGTATCGCAAGGTGCTGGCTGGTTGTTGCCTGAGGTATTTCCAGCCCTTTGCAGATTTTTGTTACGTTGCACTCTTTTCCCATAAGCCCTATAACAAGTTTCAGTCTGATCGGGTGACCGAGTGCTTTCAGTTTTTCTGAATAGGTATTAAACCATTCTTCCATAAGTATGCTCCTTCAAATGAATAAAATTGGATAATTTTTGATTTATTATCTCAAGTTTCGCATCTCGTATCTTTGCGCTAACTTATTGTTATAGTTAATATAATAATAGAAAAAGTCTCACATAAATGGTATATTGATTTTCGAAGAACAATTACATCTAGGAGACTTTTTCTATGTTTGAGAATAAATCAATACAAACCGAAGTTCAAGCGGCATTATGGAAAGAATTTGAGATATTCCGAGTAATAAGGGCTCTGCAGCTGCGTACAATTGCCTATAGGTGCGGTATCTCAAAGAATCAGGGCGTTGAACCGTTTTCTGTTCTTATTGCCTTGGTTTTTCTGACGTTTCTCGGCAAAAGCGTTCACCATTTTGTTTCCCACTGCCGGAATAGCTTATTCGATTTAGGCGGTAAAGATGTTTTTTATCGTTTAAGTACACGTACAAGTATCAATTGGCGACGTTTTATGATGGATATATCGTTAAGGGTGATCAAGCATTTTAAATCATTCAGCAGCTGGCAACAGCGTGTTCTTGTCATTGATGACACAGTGATTCCGAAAGCCGGTAAGAAGATTGAAGAAGTCTCCTGGGTGTTTGACCATAGCAAAGGTAAAAGCGTGAAAGGCTTCAGTGCTGTTGTACTTGGCTGGAGTGATCGTTCGTCATTTGTTCCTGTAGATTTTGCTTTGCAGCGGAGCAGCAGAAAAGTATTCAACCAATCGACAGAGACTGAAATGGATAAGCGGATGCTGGCGTGGCATCGTAGACAGGAAGCAGTAAAAGACAAACCAACACTGGTAAAAGAAATGCTCAAACGGGCGAAACAGAAAGGGCTGGATGCAGGAGCGGTTCTGTTTGACAGCTGGTACTGTACGCCGAAGCTTGTTTCATCAATCTTTCATGAGATAGGCTATGACGTGATTGCCATGCTTAAAACTACACCGACATTAACTGTTGTATTAAATGGCAAGGTATACTCAACCAAACGCTTATGGGAATGCGTTGTTCCAGCTTTAAAGAAAGAAACAGTTACTATTGGTAAAGACAGGGTATTTGTATCATCCACTAATGCTTTTTTCGGTGAAACTCTTGTTAAGCTTGTCTTCTGTCAGCCATCAGAGAAAAGTAAATCGAAGAAGCCTATTATTCTGCTGTCAACGGATACCTCTTTGACATCGGCAAAAATAATTGAAACCTATGGGCAACGATGGGCGGTGGAAGTACTGTTTAAAGAAGCTAAGAGCAAGCTCTTCTTTGGGAAAAATCAATCCAGAAGCTTTGAGGCTAACATTTGCTTCCTGACACTGTCACTCGTTAGGTTTATCATTCTGAGCTATATGGAACGGATAAATGGTGATTTCCGTCACAAAGGCAGTCTGTATGAGGGTTTACGTTATGAAGTTGAAGAACTGAACATTCTGGCGTTTATGGAAAAATTCATAAACCAACTATTATCGATAATTGATGGTGCAAAAGAAACATTCGCATTTTTTATGGATAAATTAACTGGGATTCAAGAAATGGTAAGGCATTCTATCCAAAATTTACTATTTCAAAGATGCGAAACTTGAGTTATTATCTGTATATTTATATATATTGCATCCGGTCTTTGTCAATTGAATTTCTGCATATCCCCGAAGTAATATTATATATCTTATAAAATATGTTGATTTATCATCTGTATCTGGCATATTTTAACCTCAATGGAAATCATAAGAGACCTGACGCAATTTCAGGCAGAAAAAAATATGGTGATCAGCATCGGAAACTTTGACGGTGTGCATCTCGGACACGCTTCTATTGTGCGCCGTATAGTCGAGCTTGCGAAAGACCGGGGTTTTGAAAGCGGACTTGTAACCTTTGATCCCCACCCGATGAGGTTCTTTGGCGCAGATGTCGATCTGCTCCAGACAACAGAGATGAAGGCGGAAGAATTTGAAAAACTCGGCGTTGATAAACTCTTTTTGCTGAGTTTTAACAAAGAGATTGCCAGTATAGATCCTTCGGTGTTTGTAAGGGAATTCCTTATAAAAAAAATGATGGCGAGTTTTATCGTCGTCGGCTATGACTACCGCTTTGGTCGAAACAGACAGGGGTCATACGAGTTTTTGCAGATTATGGGTGAGAAGCTCGGGTTTACTGCTTTGCGCGTATCCAAAGTTGTTGTGGATGGCGTTACAGCTTCCAGCACGAACATCAGAAAATTTCTGAAGGAAGGTAAACCGGAAACAGCTGCAAAGCTCCTCGGGAGAAACTATGTTATGCGGGGGGAAGTCGTCAGAGGTGACGGGCTCGCCACTAAAATTGGTTTTCCGACAGCAAACATAAATGTTCAAAACGAACTTATTCCCGCCAATGGCATCTATTCAAGCATAGTGCATATTGACGGAAAACAGCATATCGGTGCTTTGTATATAGGCGACAGACCAACTGTAGCCGATGCAGGCAATAGACGTGTTGAGGTTAACGTCTTTGACTTTTCAGAAAACCTTTATGGCAAAGTTATTGATGTGGAAGTAGTTAATTTCATACGCAAAGACAGTAAGTTCAGTAATGTTGATGAATTAATCAAGAATATCAGTGAAGACTGTAAAAATATCAGGGTGCTCTTTGAGAAATAATAAAGTTTCGTTTATAAGTCTGGGATGTTCAAAGAATCAGGTTGATCTTGAATACCTGATGGGCGCTATTGAGAAAGCAGGCTTTCAGATAACAAATATACCCGAAGAATCAGATGCGATCATAGTGAATACGTGCGGGTTCATAGAGCCAGCCGTAGCGGAAGCTATTGATAATATTCTGGAGATGGGAGAACGGCGTAAAGCCGGAGCGAAGCTTATTGTAACAGGCTGTATGAGCGAGAGATATTCTGATGAGATGAAGACTGAGTTTCCTGAGGTGGATTATTTTACCGGAGTCGGAGATCTTCAGAAAGTGGTGGGGTATCTGCTTGAAGATGACAGTGCTGTGCCTGACTACGGCGACGCAAGGATACTTGCAAACGAGCATTACTTCGCATATCTGAAAGTGTCCGAAGGGTGCGACAACAGATGCAGCTATTGTGCTATCCCGGGGATACGGGGCGGGCTTGTCAGCAGAAAGATGGAAGATATCGTTAAAGAGGCGGAGAGCCTTGTGGACGGCGGTGTAAAAGAGCTGATCGTCATCTCTCAGGATAATACTAAGTACGGAAAGGATATCTACGGAAAACCTTCTATGCCGGAGCTTCTTAAAAAGCTGGAAGGTATCGAAGGTGATTTTAAAATACGAATAATGTACCTGAACCCTGATGGGGTGACTCAGGAACTTATTGATGTAATATGCGGAAGCAAAAAGATACTCAGCTATTTTGATATTCCTGTTCAGCACTACAGCGATAAAATGCTTAAAGCGATGAAGAGGAAGTCAGACAGCAGTATTATAGACGATGTTTACGACAGCATAAGAAAGGCTGACCCTGAAAGCTTTATCAGAACCACTATGATAGTCGGCTTTCCGGGGGAGACTGAAGGGGACTTTGCTGAGCTTGAGAAGTTTCTGACAAGGCATAAGCCGGACTTCGCAGGTTTTTTCCCTTATTACAGAGAGAAGGGGACCTCTGCATATGAGCTTGGTGCGAGCGTCGGGAAACGTGAGACCAACAGGCGTATCAGAGCTCTACAGAAGATACAGAAAACAAATACCAACAACCGCTTGAAAATGCTCAAAAAAAACGACATAATCTGTTTCGTTGAAGGGGAGAGCGACCAGTCAGAGCTTATCCTTCAGGGGAGAGCGCTCTTTCAGGCTCCGGAGATAGACGGAAAAGCTTATTTCATTGACGGCGTTGCCACCGATGGCTATGGGCCTTATCGATGCAGAATTAAAAGAATAATATATCCCGATATATATTGCGAGATTATCGAAAAACTAGGGTGATACATGAGAAAGACCGTTTTACTGATTATGATCTGCGTACTCACATTTGCCGGCTGTGCAAAGAAAGCACCAAATCAGATGACAGCAGAAGAGAGTATGAAGACTGGTATGACATACTTTAAAAAGGGAAATTACGAGAAAGCTGTTACCTATTTTGAAAATACTCTGATGGAAGCCGAAACACCTGAAATGGCTGCCAAAGCGCAGCTTTTCCTTGCGGACTCATATTTTCTTGATAAAAAATATGTTGAAGCAATACCTGCCTATGAGCTGTTTCTTGAGATATACGGCGAGACAGAGGATGCAAACACCGCTATGCTTCGCCTTGGGCTTTCACATTACGCTCAGATAGACACTATCGACCGAGACATGTCGGCCGCTGAGGGTGCGCTTAATGCTTTTACAAAGCTTCGTGACAAGTCTCCTGCGTTCGCCAGAGAGTTTGAACTGAATAAAAAAATCGTTGAGCTTCGCAGTATGCTTGCCGAACGTGAGCTTTATGTGGCTAAGTTTTACTTCAGGATAAAAGAGCCTGACTCGGCGGAAGGACGGCTTAAATATCTTATAAGCAATTATTCTGATACAGCCTCGTACGATGAGGCTCTATACATGTATGCCAACTGGCTCGCAGATAAAAAGGGACGAGAAGCTGAGGCTGTGAAATACTATAGAAAACTTATAGACGAACGTCCGAATTCAAAATATGTGGTTGACGTGGTAAGAGAGCTCACAAGCCTTCTTGCGAATATAACCACGCAAATGGAAGAGAAAGGGGAGAAGTAAATGCTTGATATCAAATATATCATTGCTAATATTGACGAAGTTAAAAAGAAGACGGCAGACAGAGGGGCGCAGTTCGATTTCGATCTGCTGATATCTCTGGATGAGAAACGTAAAAGTCTTCAGGCTGAGAATGACGTTTTGAAAGCTGAGCGCAATAAAGTTAGCAAAGAGATCGGCGCGATTAAGAGAGCCGGCGGTGATATATCGGAGATTCAGGCAAAAATGCGTAATGCAGGTGACAGGATATCTGCTATAGACGCTGAACTTACGGAAGCTCAGGAACAGATGACTGACATGCTTCTCACTATACCTAATTTAATTAAAGACGAAGTGCCTGTTGGCGCTGACGAAAATGATAATGTATTATTTCGTTCATGGGGGGAGCCGAAGAAATATTCTTTCGAGGCTAAACCTCACTGGGATATTGCCGAAGGGCTTGGTCTCGTTGATTTTGAACGTGGTGTTAAGATTGCCCAGTCACGCTTCTCTGCTTATATGGGACTGGGAGCTAAGCTGGAAAGAGCTCTTATAAACTTCATGCTGGATGCCCATGCAGAGAGGGGATATAAAGAGGTACTGGCGCCATACCTTGTTAACGCTGAAGCGATGAAAGGGACAGGACAGCTTCCTAAATTCGAAGAAGATGCGTTCAAATGTGAGAAAGACGGACTGTATCTTATTCCTACTGCGGAAGTCTCTGTTACAAACCTTTACTCTCAGGAAATACTTGATGAAGAGATGCTCCCTGTGAAGCACTGTTCATATTCTGCATGTTTCAGGCGTGAGGCAGGCTCACACGGAAAAGATGTGAGAGGGCTTATCCGCCAGCATCAGTTCAATAAAGTGGAACTGGTTAAGGTTGTTAAACCGGAAGACTCCGATACAGAGCTTATGGAACTCCTTGAGTCAGCGGAGATGATACTTCAGAAACTGAATATCCCATACCGTATTATGACCCTTTGCAGCGGCGACCTTGGGTTTTCATCAGCTAAAACATTTGATATTGAAGTATGGCTTCCTTCTCAGGGCGGCTATAGAGAAATTTCATCATGTTCAACATTTATGGACTTTCAGGCGAGACGTGCTTCCATACGTTTCCGCAGGAAAGGGGATAAAAAAGTTGAATTTGCACATACACTTAACGGGTCAGGGCTTGCTGTCGGGCGGACTTTCCTCGCCATACTCGAAAACTATCAGAACGAAGATGGCACTGTAACTGTACCGGAAGCTCTCAGACCATACCTGAACGGACTTGAGGTGATAGATTAATATGCCGACAATATATGTAGCCGGAACTGATATTACCGGCGATTATTCAAATATTCCGCCCCATCTGAAAGAGATCGCAGCGAAATGCGGACTCATTATAGGGGAAGACAGACGCAATCTCGGTCGTTTTGTTGCGGGAGCAGATGTTCGCAGTGCTGAACAGATGTTTCTGAACGAGCACTCCTTGAAGCGTGAGAAAGAGTTTCTTGTTGAAGTGAGTGCCGAATATGAAAATGTTCTTCTTATCTCTGATGCAGGGACACCATGTGTTGCAGATCCGGGGTATGATTTTATAAATATGGCATGGAACGCAGGGTATCAGGTTGTATCTATACCCGGTCCGTCATCCATAACGGCTGCACTCTCTGTCAGCGGATATTTCTCGGAAAGTTTCTACTTTATGGGATTTCCTCCGAAAGAAAATGATCAGAGGAAGAAGTTTTTTGACCGTGTCTATAATTGCAGAGATACTGTTGTGCTTCTGGAACGACCATATGTTCTGCATCAGCTTCTGGATGAAGTTTCGTTTATAGATAAAAAGATGAGCCTTTCAATGAATCTGGGCATGCCGGATGAGGTAACCTACCGGGGAACAGCAGCGGAAATTCTCGCTTCAGTTCCGGAAGGTGTGAAAGCACCTTTTGTGCTGGTTATATCAAAGAAGAGGTTCAAAGAGGATTAAGCTAGGCTTTTTCAAGCACATAGACTTTTATCTTACCTTTGTCGTTCTTATGTTTAGAGAAGAGAACCGGTATATACATTAAGCCGTACAGCATTTGTTTAAAGAGGTTTTTCGGGAATCTCTCTTTAAGTATGGAAGTTGATTCAACTATTTTCAGTCCGTATTTTTCACAGGCATAAGCAATCTGGAAGTGATGAACCGGGTTAATGTGCCCGTCCTGCTTTTGGTTATGTTCAGCAAAAAGTGCATGTTCCCCTGTCAGAAGGAAACGTATTTTACTCGTGAAAGTTTCAATATTAGGCGTTGTGATAAAAATATATCCATCGTCTTTCAGCAGCCCTTTGGCTATCTCTAGAAACTGAAAAACGTTTTCGACATGTTCGATGACTTCCACAGCAAACAGACCGTCAAATTGAACATCCGTGTTCAGATCTTCGATCATAGAGTTGATAAAATTAATGCGGTCTTTGCATTTACACAGGTCGTAGCTGTCGCACGCATTAACGTTATAGTTGTTGTCAGCAAGCCTGAGAGAGAGGGCACCTTGTCCGCATCCTATGTCTAAAACGGATGCTCCCTCTTTAAGATATCCTTTTGAAAGATCAGTTATATATTGATGTATCCCATCACTGGCTAGAACGGGAATGCCTTTATAATGTCTGTTTGAGTCTGATGAAGCCAGCTCGTTATAATAATTCTGCACACTGTCATTCATAGGATATCTACGTCTCCTTAGCTTTATTTACTGGTTGTTGGGCACATATGGTTTCTTCGTTCCATACGGCTTGCGGGAAGTCCTTCTTTACAGTTACTGCATCCACAGTCTCTGTATTCGACATTCCCCCCCTCGATAATAAGCTCAGCGCCTTCCACCAGAAAGTTAGCAATGTTGACTCTGGCTTTTTCCACAAGACGTGAGAACGTTGGTCTTGATATATTCATCAGGACAGAAGCATCCTCATGGGAGAGACCTTCATAGTCAGCGAGTCTTATTGCTTCGAACTCATCAAGAGCAAGATTCACAGATTTAAGCTTTTTTGAAGGGATTCCTCTGGGTTTGAAATTCGAAATTTCCGGTTTAACACCGATAATCCTCGGTTTTGACGGTCTTGGCATGGTTTTCTCCTCTGGCAAAGCCTCATTCAATGAACCAATATGTTAATTATACACTATGGTTCATCAGTCAAAAATAAAAAGTGGCTCGCCTAGTAATAAAAATTAAAAAATGAATTTTCTATAATATATGGTTAAAGTCTGCGGATGACAACCTTTTTACTCTCGGTAAAAGTTTGGTTCCTGGTTTCAGGTATCCTGCAGCTACCAGCATCACAGGGACAAGGTTGTCTGCGATGTCGAATTCTTTCCTCAGCTTTTCCGGTTCGAAACCGCCCATAGGGTGAGTTTCGATCCCATATACGGCACAAGCATACATCAGGTTCATTCCGAAAAGAGCAGTATTCAGGACAGCGTTTTTTTCCCGCAAAAATGAGTCCGGTGCTCCTTGAGAATTTGGAACGGTTTTAGCCTTTTCCGCTGCTGATTCTTTATCCATATAGCCCAGTTCTATCATACTTTCAAGTACTGTATTTATGTTTTTCTCAGCATATGTTTTATCGGCAAGGAGGATAAAAACCGCAGAAGCCTCTGTTACCTTGGGTTGACCGTATGAAACGGAACGTAAAACAGCCTTCTTTTCGTCAGACAAAACGGTGATCACTTTCCATGGCTGAAGGTTCATACTGGATGGTGCAAGGGCTGCAAGGTTCAGTATGTCTGTCACTGTTTTTTCGTCTATTTTTCTTTCAGGATCAAAATAGTTGATAGAGCGTCGTTGTGTGATTGCCTGTGTGAGCTGCATGTTAATTCTCCTGAAGTGCATTTATGATGCGGACAGCGGCCATTGCAGCTCCAAAACCATTGTCTATGTTAACAACCGTGATCCCATTTGCACAGCTTGCCAGCATAGAGAAAAGTGCTGTAAACCCTTCCAAAGCCGCACCGTATCCAGTTGAGGTCGGCACCGCTATGACAGGGTGAGGGAACATCCCTCCGGTTATGGACGGAAGAGCTCCTTCCATCCCTGCGATGACAATTATCACTTTTGCATCAGATATTTGTTCTCTCACGCTGAAAAAACGGTGTATCCCGGCAACACCGATGTCGGCGTGTATGTCAGCGTCGATACCGCATATGTCCAGAATCTCTGCTGCCTCAGAGGCAACTTTTATGTCGGATGTACCTGCGGTTATGACCGCTACTTTTCCTTCTTTGCGGGGCGCAGCGGAAATGATGTGTCTAAGAATGCCCGCTTGCCTGTTTGCCTGAAAATGCGGAAACTCTCTTAGAAGCGCATCCATTTTGCCGGAGTCCAGCCCCGTACATACAAAGTTAAGCTCGTTTTCAATATATTTCAATGCTATGTTTTCAATCTGTTCAATAGATTTGCTTCTGCCGTAGATCACTTCGTCAAAGCCGAGCCTCTCTTTGCGGGAAGTATCCGGCTTGACGTCGCTGAAGTCAAGATGAGTGCTTATTCTGGATGCGGCGGATGCTATGTCAACCTCACCGCTTTTTACGAGTTTAAGAATTTTTTCAACATCTTTACTGTTCATTGTTTCCTTTAAATCCTTTGAAAACTATATACATTTCAAAAGAGTTCTTACGTGTCGCCTCTGGGCGGAGCATTTTGCAGAAGTCAAAATCTTTTTTAATCTCTTTCACGAGAGCATCTCTATCTTCACCTTCAAAAACTTTGCAGGCGAAGTTGCCCCCTTTTTTCAGAACTGTCTTGGCAAAATAGAATATCAGCCTGACAAGGTCAACAGAGTTTACGTGGTCGAGCAGTTTAGAACCGGAAGTGTTGGGGGCGGCGTCTGAGATCACGCAGTCGTAGCCGTCGCAGGCATCAAGAACCTTGTCTACTGTTTCCTGTTCTGTTATATCACCCTGAATAAATGTGAAACGTGTGTCTGTAAGGTTCAGCACTTCCAGCAGGTCAACACCGACAACGGTACATTTCTTTTGCTGAAGAACAACCTGAATCCAGCCACCCGGTGCACAGCCTACATCCAGAACGGCATCGCCGCTTCTGAACAGGGCGTGTTTCTTATTGAGTTCTATGAGCTTGTAGGCAGCTCTGGATTTGAACCCCTCCAGTTTCGCTTTTTTATAGAAAGCGTCCTTACGGTTATACATATGTTATCTCTCTTAATTTACAGTGTCGTGCCCCGCCGCAAGATGCAATCCTGCTAGTCGAGGGGGGTAACTTCATAGTCGTGTATGTGCAGTGTGTGGTTGGCGTTAACCTCAACATTTACGCTCATCATAAGCTCTATCTCGCCGAGACTGCCCTTTTCGTCGTCGAGGATAATGTCAACAACATCAGGGTGAGCCTCTATGACGATCCTTCTGTTGCGGAAGAAGGGAGCAATGCGTCTGACTTCTCTGAGGATGTCGTAACATATGGTCAGTTTGCTCTTAACCAGTCCTCGCCCTTCGCAGTAGGGGCAAGCTTCCGAAAGGACACGGCTCAGGCTCTCCTGAACACGTTTACGTGTGATCTCCACCAGTCCGAGAGGTGATATATTCACCACAGACGCTTTAGCACGGTCGGATTTCATCTCATGTTCCAGAGCCTTCATTACTTTCTGCTGGTTTTCTTCTTTTGCCATATCTATGAAGTCAACGATGATTATCCCGCCGATATTTCTAAGCTTAAGCTGCCAGGCTATCTCTTTTGACGCTTCAAGGTTGGTTTTCAGAATAGTGTCTTCGAAATTCCTCTTCCCGACAAATTTTCCGGTGTTTACGTCAACTACAGTTAGTGCTTCTGCCTGATCAATGATTATGTATCCGCCGGATTTCAGCCAGACTTTTTTGTCCAGAATGCGTCCGATCTCTATCTCTATGTTGTAGTAGTCGAATATCGGGATATCGTTTGTAAACAGGCTGACTTCCATATTCATATCCGGAAGAAACTCACGGAGAAAGGATTTGATTTTTAGAAATTCAGCTTTGTTGTCTATTACTATACGGCTGACGTCAGACGTTGCCGCGTCACGAAGTATACGGAAAACAAGTCCGTGATCCTCGTAAATAAGGCATGGTGATTTACCTGACATCTTGTCTTTTATTTTGCTCCACAGGCGTGAAAGGTAATCCACATCCGCACGGAGTTCTTCCTCGTCGTGTCCGGCTGTTACAGTTCTTGCTATCAGCCCCATATTAGGGGATTTAATAGCCTTCAGCACGTCACGCAGACGGTCACGTTCCTGTTCGTCTTCTATCTTTCTGGAGACTCCGACGTGTTCATATCCGGGCATCAGGACTATATACCTGCCCGGGACTGTAAGGTGTGTTGTGAGCCTTGCACCCTTCTGACCTATCGCTTCTTTGGCGACCTGTACAACTATCTCCTGCCCTTCTTTAAGCATGTCTTCGATGGGTGGGATATTTTTCTGTTCGTCTTCGGTCATCTGGTCAATGTCCGTGACTGTTCTTTCGCTGTCGATGTTGTTTTCTAGAAAGCTGACACGCTCTCCGTTTTCCACATATACATCGGCAGCGGGCAGAAAAGCCGCCTTTGGCAGACCAACATCAACAAAAGCTGACTGGATTCCGGGTAAAACCTTTATCACACGTCCTTTATAGATATTCCCTGCAACGTTTTTACTGTGTGCACGCTCAACATATATTTCTGCCGGATTGCCGTTTTCAAGTATGGCTACCCGTACTTCGTTTAAAGTCGAATTGACTATTATTTCTTTTGACATTTTAAAAATCTTTTCTCTGTTCCATCGCTTTAAGCAATGTTATCTCGTCGGTGTATTCCAGATTTGTACCTATCGGCACTCCGCTGGCTATTTTGGTCACTTTCAGGTTCTGTTTTTTGAGTAGTTTTGAGAGGTATATGGCTGTGGTTTCCCCTTCGATGTCGGGGTTGGTAGCGAGTATAATCTCAGAAACATCTTCAGCTTTTGCTCTTTTCAGCAGTTCTTCAATGTGAAGGTCTTCCGGTCCTATGCCGTCGAGGGGGGATATGCGCCCACCGAGGACGTGATAAAGCCCTCTGAAGAAGCCTGTTGCTTCCAGCACATAGATATCCTTCGCCTCTTCCACAACGCATATCTGGCTCCTGTTACGGTAGCCGTCAGTGCATATATGGCAGACTTCTGTCTCGGACATATTTCCGCATATTTTACAGAAGACGGTCTTCTCCTTAAGCTCCACAAGGCTTTCTGCGAGGGATTTCACCTGTTCGCTGTCAGCTTTCAGTATATGCAGGGCAAGCCTTGCGGCGGTCTTTCTGCCTATACCGGGGAGCCTTGAGAGCTCGCCAACGCAGCGCTCAAAGATCCTGTTTTTCATTTTGGTTTGTACTTAGAACAGTCCGGGGATGTTCAGACCCATGCCGCCTGTGACAGCGGACATCTTTTCCTGAACCACTTCCTGAGATTTCTTAAGCCCTTCGTTAACAGCAGCGAGGACAAGATCCTGAAGCATATCAACGTCCTCAGGGTCAACAACATCTTTTTCAATTTTGATGCTGACAATTTCCTGTTTGCCGCTGACCTGAACGGTAACCATACCGCCTCCGGAAGTTGCTTCGACTATCTCTTTTGAAGCCTCCTCCTGAACTTCCTCCATCTTTTTCTGCATCTTCTGAGCTTGTTTCATCATTTGTTGAATGTTCATAAAATTCTCCGTATATTATTTATATTCTTGTATAAAAGCGGGCGAACCCGCATTGATATCATGTTAAACGCAATAACTATTTATTATGGAGTATTGAGCGTATAAGTCAATAAAGAAGTGAGAAGGTCAGATTTAAAGTCCCCCTTAAATATTTAAGAGGGACTATATATAACTTGCCGGGACAAGGCATCCCGCTATACATTTTTATACCTGGAACAATCCGGAGGAGAGATATCTCTCGCCACTGTCCGGAAGTATCACAACGATATTTTTCCCTTCCAGTTTATATTTTTCAATAGCCTGAATTGCAGCACACACAGCAGCGCCTGAGGAAACACCGGATATGATCCCTTCCTCACGGGCGAGTCTTCTTGCGTACTCTTTTGCGTTTTCATCATCTATCTGCTCCACATCGTCTATAAGCGAAACGTCAAGTGTTTCAGGGATGAAGCCTGCTCCTATACCCTGAATGGTGTGAGGACCGGGCTGTAGAGGCTGTTTTTCGATAAACTGACTTATAACAGGGCTTTTAACAGGCTCTGCTGCGACTGTAAGTATATTCAGCCCTTTTTCATTTTTGAGATACCTGCTCACACCAGTGATAGTACCGCCTGTCCCCACGCCGGACACGAATACATCGACTTTACCGTCAGTGTCTCTGAATATTTCAGGACCTGTTGTTGCTTCATGTATCAGCGGGTTGGCAGGATTACGGAACTGGTTCGCGAGAAAGTATTTTTCAGGTTCTTTCGCAACCATTTCATCAGCAAGAGCTACAGCACCTTTCATGCCGAGTTTGCCGTCTGTCAGTATCAGTTCTGTGCCGAATGCCTGCATCATCATTCTTCGTTCCATTGTCATTGTGTCGGGCATAATGATGGCAACTTTAAACCCGAGGGCGGCTCCTGCGTATGACAAGCCTATGCCTGTATTTCCGCTGGTTGCCTCGATGATAGTCATCCCTTCTTTGAGTTTTCCAGACTCGATGCCTTGTTTAATAATGCCTGCGGCAACCCTGCATTTTACAGAATAAGCTGGGTTACGACCTTCTACCTTCGCAAAGATATTGTTTTTATATTTCCCCTGTATGCTGTTAAGGCGTACAAGGGGAGTTTCGCCGATAGTCAGCGAGTTGTTTTCAAAAATTTTCATGAAACTTTAAATCCCTCTTCTTCTATTGCTTCCACGATGTCGCTTTCTATAACATCTTCGGAAAATGTAACTTTCGCTGTACCCTGTTCGAGATTAACATCACAGCCTGACACGCCCTCCATGTCTTCCACAGCTTCTTTAACAGCCATTACACAGTGGTTACATGACATGCCGTCAACGTTAAAAACTTTCTCTTTCATGTTCATCTCCTATAATCATTAGATGCCTTATATTGACAATGTTCTCCATTTCTTCTATTTTTTCAAGACAAAAGAGTACCAAAGCTGTACTATATTAAACAAAATTATCTGCCGGAAGCGGCAGCACATACGAAGGTGTTTATTATGAGTAAGATTCAAAGCCTTAATATCAGCGAGACAAAAGGTGTTCAGAAGACCCCTGTTGAGTCCGTTAAGCTGGTAAATGATTTCGGTATCGAAGGGGATGCGCATGCAGGGAAGTGGCACAGGCAGGTGAGTCTGCTTGCTACAGAAAGTATACAGAAGATGAAAGATCAGGGTCTTGATGTCGACAGTGGGGATTTCGCTGAAAACATCACTACTGAAGGGATCGAACTTACATCTATAAGTGTTGGCGACGTCGTCACTGTTAACGGCGTTGACCTTATAATTAGTCAGCTTGGGAAAACATGTCACCACAGATGTGCGGTTTTTTATGCTGCGGGTGATTGTGTTATGCCGAGAGAAGGGATTTTTGCTGTTGTTCGCGGTAATGATAAGATATCTGTTGGCGATGAAGTGACACTGACCAGAAAGACAGGCTTTTCTGTTGCTGTCATTACCCTCAGCGATAAAGGGAGCAAAGGGGAACGTGTTGACGAGACAGGACCTGCTGTTGTGAAGCTCCTTGAAGACAATCTCAATGTTGCATTCACCAGAACAGAGATTCTGGCGGATGAACAGGCAAAACTTGAAGAAACTCTTAAATATTATGCTGATCTGCAGAAGTATGATCTGGTTGTGACTAACGGCTCCACTGGTGTTTCACCAAGGGATATAGCTCCGGATGCAACCTTGAACGTGATAGATAAACGCATACCCGGTTTCGAAGAAGCTATGCGTGCTGAAAGCATGAAGGTTACTGACAGGGCTATGATAAGCCGTGCTGTTGTGGGAGCCAGAAAGAACACTATGATAGTCAACGTCCCTGGCAGCCCTAAAGGTGCAATTGAGAACCTTCAGGTTATTCTGAAAACAATACCCCATTGTATAGAAAAACTGCAAGGGAGCAAAGAGGACTGCGCACGTTGAAAGACTATAACCTTTTCATAGCGGTTGACGGCATTGACGGCTGCGGTAAATCCACTCTCTCAGCAGGAATGGCGGAGAAGCTGGATAAGCTGGGGCGGAATGTCAAGCTGACAAGGGAGCCCGGCGGAACAGATGCAGGTCTCCTTATACGCCAGTTGCTGGTTAGCAAAAAGTACGATCTGGAGCCGCAGTCAGAGCTCATGCTTTACTGTGCGGACAGACTCGAGCACCAGACTAAGCTGGTTATCCCTGTGCTTGAAAAAGGTTTTGATGTTATCTCGGACAGATTTGTGTCTTCAACTTATGCATATCAGATATTCGGAAGAGGTCTGGACAAGGATCTGCTTGACTATCTCACAGGATACAGCATCAGGCGGATGCCTGATATAACGTTTATAATAGAAATAGACCCTGAGACTGCTCTGGAAAGAGCGATGAGCAGGCTGGTGCGCGATAAAAAAGTTGACGAAGAAGGGAAATTCGAAGCGCTGGGGCTGGAATTCTTTAAAAAAGTTGCAGACGGTTTTGACTGGTATGCAGGTAAATTTGAGAATGTATGGCGGATTAACGGAGCACAGTCTCCACAGGCTGTTCTGAATGATGTTATGCATATTCTGGATAATTTCGTATGATAATCGGACACGGTAAAGAGAAGGATATTTTCAGGAATATCCTGACCGGAGACAAACTGCATCACGCATATATATTCAGCGGGCGTGAAGGGAGCGGGAAGAAGATGTTTGCTCGTGAGCTTGCAAGAGCTGTTATCTGTGCTGAGCAGGTTTTTATGGAACCCTGCCAGTGCAGACATTGTAAGGTCGCTGCTGCCTCTGATCACCCCGACATACATGTCCTGGAAGAGTCTCCGGTTAAGATAGAAGTCGCCAGACGGATAGCCGGCGATGCATTCATGAGCCCGCTGTCAGCCCGTAAGAAAGTGTATATTATAGATAATGCTCATACGTTTACGAAGGAAGCGGCGAACGCCATTCTTAAAACTCTGGAAGAACCCCCTGCTGATACTCATTTTTTTCTGATTACTGATAAGTATGAACAGGTTCTGCCGACGATACGTTCCAGATGCATAAACATGCGTTTTTCGAACCTTACTAATGAAGAAGTTGAAAAAGTGCTTTTATCTCAGGGAGTGATGAACGATATGCTGCCTGAAATCGCTGCACAGGCATCAGGCTCTGTCAGCTACGCCATGTTTCTGCTGGATAATGCAGAAGAGACAGGTCGGTTTGCTCCGGACAGAGACAAAAATTCACTATTTGCTGAGATACATGGGCTGGACACAAAAGAGAAGATACGTGCGTATTGTGCATCAATGTATGCCTATATGCTTGTAAAATATAAAGAATCTGAAGATGAAACTCTACTGGACTTTTCTAACTATTTGCTGGAAATTTTGAGGCGGCTTGAGTATAATGTCAGTTTAGACATGTTCAGGATGGATCTGTTCATAAAAACAACTGAGGTACTTTGTGAAAAAAGTTAATGCTACGGGAGTAGCTTTCAAGCCTGCGGGCAAGATATATGACTTCCTCTCATGCGGAGTGGAGTCAAAATTTGGCGATAAGGTTATAGTTGAAACGGAGAAAGGGGAAGACATCGCAAATGTTATCTACTCCGACCGTGAAATAGAAGTTGAGCCGAAAGCGGAGATGAAAAACGTTATAAGGCTTGCTACTGAAGAAGACCTTGCGAATAAAGAAAAGAATAGTCTGGAAGAGCCGGATGCATTCAAAAAATGTAAAGAATTTGTTGTCGAGCATAAGCTTGATATGAAGCTTCTTAAAGCTGAATATACTCTTGACCGCAGCAAGCTTACATTCTTTTTCACTGCTGACGGACGCATTGACTTCAGAGCCCTTGTGCGTGATCTCGCCAGAGTTTTCCGCACACGCATAGAGATGCGTCAGGTCGGTGTTCGTGATGCAACGAAAATGATAGGCGGGTTCGGGCTTTGCGGAAAAGAATTTTGTTGTTCGACTTTCCTGAGAAAGTTTGACAACATATCTATAAAAATGGCAAAAGATCAGAACCTTATACTCAACCCTACAAAAATTTCGGGGGTTTGCGGCAGGCTGATGTGCTGTCTGATGTATGAGAAAGATGTTTACGAAGGCGGCGAACTGCCGTGCGGACATTGCCCGAGAGAACAGTATACCGACGATGAAAATATAAGACTTGAAGACCTTGTTGATGATAATTCCGGAGGCGAGATATGACAGGCAAAACCTTTTATGTGACCACACCGATCTATTATGTAAATGACGTCCCGCACATAGGGCACGCATATACGACGGTCGCATGTGACACGATCAGCAGGTACAAAAGGCTTTGCGGTTTTGACGTTTGCTTTCTCACCGGAACAGACGAACACGGTCAGAAGATCGAGCAGGCTGCACAGAAGAGGGGTATCACACCTAAAGCTCTTGCTGATGAAGTTGTGCAGAGGTTTGCAGGTCTCTGGAAGATATTAAATATTTCTAATGATAAATTCATCAGAACCACTGATGAGCTACATAAAAAAGCAGTGCGCAAAATATTTGACAAGATGAAAGAAAACGGTGACATATATCTTGATCATTATGAAGGGTGGTATTGCACTCCATGCGAAACATACCTCACTGAAACTCAACTTCTGGACGGCAACTGCTGTCCTTCCTGCGGTCGTGAAACTGCGAAGCTGAAAGAGCCCAGCTATTTCTTCCGTATGAGCAAATACGCTGACCAGCTTCTGAAACATATCGAAGATAATAAAGATTTCGTGCGTCCGGAATCAAGACGTAACGAGATAATATCATTCATAAAAGACGGTCTCCGTGACCTGTCGGTCTCCCGTGTTACATTCAAATGGGGGATACCCGTTCCTGATGCACCAGAGCATGTAATATATGTCTGGATAGATGCGCTGACAAATTATATCGCAGCTCTCGGCTATGGTGAAGACGACGCTGATTTTCAGAAATTCTGGCCTGCGGATTATCATGTTGTGGGGAAAGATATCCTCAGATTTCACACTGTTTACTGGCCGACAATGCTTATGAGTGCAGGGCTTCCTCTGCCTAAGAGCGTTTTTGCCCATGGATGGTGGACTGTGGAAGGTCAGAAGATGTCAAAATCTCTTGGTAACGCCATAGACCCTGCATGGCTTGTGGATAAGTTCGGTGTGGATTCTATACGCTACTTCCTGCTCCGTGAGGTACCTTTCGGGCTGGATGGAGACTTCTCTTTCAAAGCTCTTATTCACCGCATTAACGGCGATCTTGCGAATGACCTGGGTAATCTGCTGAACCGCACAATGGGGATGGTTAACAGGTATTTTGACGGTGTTGTCCCTGCATATACTGAAGCAGGGGACGAGGATAAACCTCTTGAGGAAACTATTGAGCGTGTTTTCAGAGAGGTTGACGAACACATTACAAACATGGCGTTTAATAAAGCACTCATGACAACATGGGAGCTGGTTAGTGCGCTTAATAAATACATAGACGAAACTGCGCCGTGGGCTCTTGCCAAAGATGAGACCAGAAAGGGCAGACTTGGTTCTGTTCTTTACTCTGTACTAGACGGAATAAGGTTAGTGTCACTGCTGCTTTATCCTTTTATGCCTGAAACAGCGGTTAAGATGCGCCGTCAACTTGGCACAGCTCAGGAACTTGAAAAATCTGATGTGGAAGAACTTCGCAAAATCCGCACTTTCGAAGCTGGTCATAAACTCGGCGAAGCTGAACAGCTTTTTCCCCGCATAGACGAGAAAGTTATGTTGGATGAGCTTAAATTAGAAGCCGACAGCAAGAAGCAGGACGAAAAAGGGAAACTGAGAGTTGAAGAGATAGATTTTGCCCATTTTGAAAAAATGTCTCTTAAGGCTGCTAAAGTCATTGAGTGCGAGAAGGTCGAAAAGTCTGATAAGCTTCTTAAGCTTCAGGTTGACCTCGGCACTGAAAAACGTCAGGTTGTGAGTGGTATCGCCAAAAGTTACAAACCTGAGGATATGGTTGGTAAGACAGTTGTTCTCGTTGCTAACCTTAAGCCCGCAAAACTTATGGGGATCATGTCCGAAGGGATGATTCTGTCTGCCACATCTGACGGCAAAAAACATAAAGTTCTGGAACTTCCGGACTCTGTTGAACCGGGCACAGATATTAAATGATAAAAAAGAGGGGCAGCCTGAAAGATCAGGAGTTTCTCGCCAGCCTGAAAGAAGCGGTGGAAGCGGGAGCCAGATTCACAGATACTCATTGCCATATACATTTCAGCCCTTTGGCAGACGAACTTGATGATGTTTCAGAAAGAGCGGCTGAGAGGGGCGTACACCGGATGGTTACGGTGGGTATAGACCTGAAAGACAGCGAACAGGCTCTGCTGACAAGCAGGAAAAGTGAAAAAATATTTTTCACCGCAGGTGTCCACCCGCACGATGCGGAAGAGTTTAACATATGCCAGCTCGGCAGGTTCGAAGAGATACTAAGTGACCCGAAAGCTGTTGCTGTTGGCGAGATAGGGCTGGATTATTACCGCAATCATTCTGCTCATGACAGGCAGAGAGAGGTCTTTGCTACATTTCTTGATATGGCTGTAGGACTTAATAAGCCTGTAGTCATACATAACAGAGAGTCTGACAAGGACTGTGTCGATGTTATGTCGGCAGTTGTCAGAGGGCGTGAACGAAATGGTGTGATACACTGTTTCAGCGGGGACAGAGGGCTACAGAAGTGGGCGCTGGATAACGGCTTTTATATATCCTATGCAGGTCCCGTGACATATAACAGCTCTGATCATCTGCGTGATACTGTACAGTATGTCCCACTTGACAGACTGCTGATCGAAACTGATTGTCCTTACCTTTCACCAGAGCCCTACAGAGGCAGAACCAACGAGCCCGCACATGTCGTTTATACTGCTAAGCAGATTTGTGATATAATTGATGTGAATCTTTATGATTTTGCTGTACAATTAGAAAAGAATTACACACAACTATTTGGGTAATAAACAATGGCATACAGAATTTTATTGGCAGAAGATAACGAGATGGAGCAGTCCGCTCTGAAGGATATATTTACATCCGAAGGGTATCAGGTTGATTCTGTCAGCAATGGGCTTTTTGCTCTGGATAAAGTTAAAGATAATGAATATCACCTAATTGTTACAGATCTTGTTATGCCTGTTTCTGACGGTATACAGTTTCTTTACTCTCTAAGTAGCCTTGACCGCGAAATACCTGTCATAGTCCTTACCGGTTACGATAATATAGAAAACATGCTAAGCGCTTATCAAATGGGCGCTATTGATGTTCTCTATAAGCCTTATGATGTCGATAAACTTCTCGATCTTTGCAGAAAAATTTTAGAAAACCGTATATAATATAATTAAAGACTTTTTGTTTAAACTGTCGTAAATTACTCCATAAGGAGGCTTTATATGGTTAATGTAACTAAAATTTTATACCCTACTGATTTCTCTGATCCATCTGCATGTGCACTGCTCTATGCTGCGGAGATGGCAAAGAAATTCAATGCGGAGCTTATTATGCTCCATGTGCTCCTTGACGAATCCCAGATGGTATCATTTTATCTTCCTCAACTCACTGTGAAGAATCTTTCAAAAGATATGGAAGACGGCGCAAAAGCTAAGATGGAAGAGTTTATAGAAGAGACTAATGCCCTGGAAGGGATAGAGTACTCAACCGCAATGGTTAAAGGGATTGCCGACGATGAAATTATCAAATTTGCTAATGAAAAGAATGTTGATATGATCGTACTTGGAACCCACGGACGCACCGGGCTGGAACATGTTATTTTCGGCTCCACAGCAGAGAAGGTTGTCCGTTCTGCTTCTTGTCCTGTGCTCACGGTACATTGTCCGAACAGCGATTAAGTACCTGTGGAGAGCGTACTCATTTGTCTAGCTGTTACGGACATATGGGAAATGCAGAAGTGTCTGACAGATTTTTCTACGATAACAATCTGACACGAATATCAAAAAAGGGGAACTCAAAAGAGCTCCCCTTTTATTTTTGTTTAAATCCAGATGTCTGGAGATAGAATATTTTGTGTGCGTGTACAGTGGTGTCCCGCCGGTAGGTGCTGACTACTGATTGCTTGCAATCTCATAAAGCACAACAAACGACCAGAGGGAGCGGTAATACTTTGACGCACTGTCTGTGTTCACAGTATAGTGTCCCGTCGGTAGGTGCTGACCTACTGACCGATGAGTCCGTCGGCAACTTTCTGTGAGGCTGCTGCAATATCTTTATGCAGGGAGCCTCCGTGGCTGTCCATGGTAACAACGCAAGGGAAATCTTCAACCTCACAAACCCAGAAGGCTTCCGGTGTCCCGAATTCTTCAAGCTTGTATACTGTATGAACTTTTTTAACCATTTTACCAATAAGCGATCCTGCGCCGCCAACAGCATGCAGGTAAACTGCGCCGACTTTTTTAAGCCCTTCTGCTGTTTTTGGTCCCATACCGCCTTTGCCGATAACGGCACGTACAGAGTATTCCTCGCAGACTGCTGCCTGATAGGGTTCTTCACGGGAAGAGGTGGTCGGGCCTGCTGCTACAAAGCTGTATTCACCGTTTTCCGCCTGTTTGACAACAGGGCCGCAGTGGTATATTACACCGTCTTTCAGGTGTTCACGGATAAAATCCGGTCTTTCTTCTATCATCAGTTTATGTGCAGCATCTCTTGCTGTTACGATGGTTCCTGTAAGGAGAACCTCGTCGCCCACCTTAAGTGAACGTGCTTTCTCTTCACTGATAGGTGTAGTGAGCTTAATCATATGTCACCTCACTTCCTTTGATTGTCATTTGCTTTCTTCTGTATGCCCAGCAGGTATATGAAATTGCTACATAGAATGTAGCCGGGTGTCTGTGCTGAACCCCTGCGAAAACGCCAAGGCAGGTAGTTTTTCCGCCGAATCCCATTGGTCCGATGCCGAGTTTATTAAGGTCTTCGTAGAGTTCCTCTTCAAGTTTGGCAAGGTCAGGGTTTGTGCTTTTCTCACCGAGTTTACGGAAGAACTGCTCTTTGGAAAGTGCGTAGGATGTTACTCTGTCTCCGCCGATTCCTATACCAACAACGCCTGGTGCGCAGCCTTGTCCCTGTGCTTTTTGTACGGCATCGATCACAACTTTCTTAACACCTTTCAGGTCACGTCCGGCGTGAAGAACAGAGTCCGGGAGCTTGTATTGAGCGCCCACATTTTCAGAGCCGCCGCCTTTAAGCATGAGCCTAACTCTGGTTTCGTCCTTATCCCATTGGTGAAAGTGGAGGTAAGGGGCATTTGTTCCAACGTTATTGCCGGAATTCTTGCCTGTGATAGGGTCAACAGCGTTAGGGCGGAGATACTGGAGCTTTGTAGCCTCAGCAGCAGCCCATTCAGCCGCTTCTTTATATTTGGTTTCCGGTTCGCCTACAGGAAAGTCAATGTAGATTATGACAGAACCTGTGTCCTGACAAATAGGAGTTGAAGCTTCTCTGGCAAGTGCGATATTTTCACGGATGGTTCCGAAAACGCTTTTTGCCGGTGTCCCTTCGTCCTCTCTGTCGTACGCCTGCTGAATCGCATTCTCCACATCCGGTGAAAGGTCTGTGGTTGCTCTGCGGATCAGCTCAAGCATTGCATCTTTGAGTTCCATAGCCACCTCGCATATAAGGTTATTATATTCTGAATATATTTATTCTTAACCATATGATTGTATACAATATACAGAAAAATACAAGTAAGAGTTGAACGGTGGTTTAAAATTAACAAAGTATAAATTTGTATGGCATAAAAAGGCTAAGGGGGTATAATTTTGATATGGCTGATAACATTAAGATTAGTCTGTTGAATTGAATATGTAATATAATTTTGAAAGTTATAAAATCGTTACAGGGGTGAAGCCTTGTGCTGCTCGCCTTCTGTAATAATCGAATAGGAGAAGCTGATTATGAAATTCAGAATCGAAAAGGATACTATGGGCGAGATTCAGGTTCCGGAGGATGCTTACTGGGCTGCTCAGACACAGCGAAGCCTTCAGAACTTCAAAATAGGCTGGGAGAAGATGCCTGTGAGTCTCATACATGCATTTGCAGTGCTTAAGCGCTCTGTGGCAGTGGTTAATAATAAGCTGGGTAAACTTCATGATGAGAAAGCAAATGCCATTATAAAAGCTTGTGATGAGATACTTAAGAATAAGCTTGCAGATCAGTTCCCCCTCGCCGTATGGCAGACAGGGAGCGGAACGCAGACAAATATGAATATGAATGAGGTGATAGCCAGCAGAGCTACGGAGATATTGGGTAAAAACTTTCGTGAAGATAAAGAGATACATCCGAATGACCATGTGAATATGTCGCAAAGCTCTAACGATACTTTCCCTACGGCTATGCACATTGCTGCTGTCACGGTTGTTGAGGATGAGCTTGTGCCGTCGATTGAAAGCCTTAAGGATGTTCTCCATAGTAAGATGGAAGAGTTTAACAGCATTGTTAAAATAGGGCGTACTCACCTTCAGGACGCTACACCGCTTACGCTCGGACAGGAATTTTCCGGTTATGTGGCAATGCTTGAGACAAACATACGGCAGATCAGAGAATCTCTTGAGCATGTGCGCGAGCTTGCCATAGGGGGGACAGCCGTCGGTACAGGGTTGAACGCTCACCCGAAATTGTCTGTCATGGTGTCAGAAGAGGTCACGAGGTTCACAGGTAAGCGTTTTCAGTCAGCAGGGAATAAATTTCAATCTCTGACATCACATGATGCACTTACATTTGCGTCCGGAGCGTTGAAAGCTCTCGCAGCTAATATGATGAAAATAGCTAATGACATTCGCTGGCTTGCCTCCGGTCCCAGATGCGGGATAGGCGAGCTGGAGATACCTGCCAATGAGCCGGGCAGCTCCATTATGCCGGGGAAGGTTAATCCCACACAGTCAGAGGCTGTAACAATGGTTGCTTGTCAGGTTTTTGGGAACGATGCGGCAATAGGTTTTGCAGCGAGTCAGGGGAACTTTGAACTGAATGTTTTTAAACCTGTGATAATATATAATTTCCTGCAATCAGCAAAACTTCTTGGTGATGCAATGGATTCTTTCCGTGAAAACTGTGCTGTCGGGATAAAACCAAACCGCGAACAGATAGACCACTATCTTAGGAATTCGCTCATGCTTGTAACCGCACTGAATCCTCACATAGGATATGACAAGGCGGCAAAGATAGCAAAAACAGCATTTGCAGAAAACTCTACCCTCAGGGAGACCGCGGTTAAGCTTGGCTATCTGACAGAAGCTGAGTTTGATAAGTATGTTGTTCCTGAGGATATGACCGGGTCGAAAAGCTAGAGACATATGAGCCATTGTGTCGCTCCCCTCGCAATGACAGAGAAATATACGTCATTGCGAAACTCGAAGGGTTGAAGCAATCTTTTAAGTTTGGTGATGTCAGATTGCGTCGCTTCGCTCGCAATGACGAGGCGGGGAGCCATTATGAGGCGAAAGTCTGTGTTTGACGAATGTGTTTTATCGCTTCATCAAGGTTATTGAAAATCTTCTTATCAGGTAACAGCTCCGGAATACCATATTTTTCAAGCTGTTTTGCGATATCTTTATTAAACACGAGCATTGGTTTTGTGTTGAAAGATTTCAGCTTTAGTATCTTTTCGGACAGTGCAAAAACCGCTGAGTAGTCTATGAAAGGGACGTTGATACAGTTGAATATTACGATCTCTGTGCCGAGAAATGAACCTATCCTGCCGACTATCTGGCTGGTGGAACCGAAGAAGAATGGTCCGTTGATATCAATAACACGAACAGAGAATTTTGTACTTTCCTGTATCTCCCGCCCAAGTTCACTGTCGTGAAGAGTAACAGGTATTTCATGTATCTGTGAGTTGGTCTGCTGGGCTATTCTGTATGTCAGCAGTATGGATGCGAGCACTATCCCGACCCCGACAGCAACGATAAGATCCACAAGGACGGTGAGAGCAAGAACAGCAAACATTACTATTATGTCGTGTTTTGGTGCTTTTTTCAGTATTTTCAGAAATCTGTAGTCTACAATATCGAATCCAACTTTGATTAATATACCGGATAAAACAGCCATGGGGATCAGTTCTGCTTTGGAGCCGAATACAAGAAGTATCAAAGCCAGCACTACGGCATGGAGCATGCCGGAAAAACGAGTAGAACCGCCTGCCTTAACGTTAACAACTGTCCGCATGGTCGCCCCTGCACCGGGGATTCCGCCGAAGAGGGCTGCCAGAGAGTTACCTAACCCCTGCGCCATAAGTTCGCGGTTTGGCTGGTGATTTGTTTTGGTAAGAGAGTCCGAAACAAGGGACGTAAGCAAACTGTCGATTGACCCGAGAACAGCAAGGGAAAGAGCTGTACCCACGACAAAAGTTATGTTGCTCATGTCCAGAAAAGGCATATGCAGCTTCGGGAGTGCGGTCGGAATATGTCCGATTGTATGAACATCAAGCCCCATCGCCACGGACAGCACTGTACAGACTATAAGCGCTGCCAGAGGTGAAGGGATTTTTGAGGATAGCTTTTTCGGGAAGAAAAATACGATGATAAGGGTCAGTGCGCCAAGGGCAAGGTCTGCATTATGAAAATTCGTAAAGAGTGTGCCTATGTGTTTTATAGCCATTATCGGCGAACTGTAGCCGGATGCACCTGCTAACGGGTGGAGCTGAAGTAGAATAATAATTACACCGATACCTGTCATGAAACCTGATATGACAGGGTAGGGGATGAATCTTACTAATTTACCGACTTTTAGAAAGCCAAGTGCTATCTGAAAGATACCGCCAAGGAATATAACTGTCACTACCGAATGAAAATCTCCGGCGAATAGAGCAATTGCAGATGCTACGACAACTGTCATAGGTCCCGTCGGCCCGGATATCTGAACCGGAGTCCCACCGAAGGCAGACGCCACGAAACCGAGTATGATTGCGCCGTAAAGCCCTGCTTCTGCACCTGCACCACTGGCAACACCGAATGCGAGGGCAAGGGGGAGAGCTATCACCGCAGCAGTGAGACCGCCGTATATGTCTCCGGTTAGTCTGGCTGATTTAGAGATATTGTGTGGCATTGATTCACCTGTAATTATTTAATAAAAAGTTTGTTTTCAAATTCGCGTATACGTTGAATCAGCGTGCTTCTTGTAGGAGCTGATCTAAGCGTTTTCACAAATTCATCACTGTTAAGAAGCCCATTCAGTCTTGTTGTCAGTATCAACTGCTCAGTTTTATTAGCAGGAATGATGAGTATCGCGATATCTGTCTTCTTGCCGTCGATGGCTTTAAAGTCCAGCGGGGTGTCAAGGTATGCCACAGCAAAGACTGTTTTACTGTGGTTTACCTGTTGGTCATAATCGGCAACCATGACCGCCACCCCGCTTAAAGAGGAGGATATTATGGACTCTTTGAACAGAAGATTCTTCTTGATGTTTATCTTCTCTTCTGTAGTGAACCTGCCTAATATAGTCAAAATCTGATTCAGTATTTCGTCCCTGTTTGCTCCACAGAGACGATACATTATGGTACTGTCGCAAATTATCTCAGAAACCGTTATGCTGCTGTCTGCCGGTGTGTTGTCCTCGGTGCTCTGACCGCTGACCCATTTTTCTATCTTTTCCCGGTTAAAACGCCATTGTCCGCCAATTTTGATACCATAGGGTATTTTGTTGTCATTTATCATGCGGTAGACGGTCTTTTCGGACACGCCAAGCTTAACAGACATATCTTTTACTGTGAGAAATAGTGTGTCCATGCTGTAGATTCCTGTCTAATTTTGTCCAAAATAGTCCTTTATGTGGGCAATGTCAAATAGTTTCAGAAAAATCTCCCCATGCTCGTCAATCTGTGGTAAATAGCTAATATGGAAATGATAGACCTTACACATATGATCAAAGAGGGGATGCCGGTTTACCCCGGAACTCTTTCGCCGGAGATAAAAGTTGAAACTACGATAGCCTCAGAAGGCTTTGAAGAGAGGCTTATAACTATATTTTCCCACACCGGAACACATATGGACGCACCATCTCATATCCTTGACGGGCGGAGGTCTTTGTCAGATTTTGATATCAGCGATTTTGCCGGACATGCAGTAATGATCGATGTTCGGGGGATGGATACTGTTTCCGCTTCATACATCCGCAGTTACGAGAAAGAGCTGAGGGGAGCGCATTTTGCTGTGCTCTTTTCCGGATGGAGCAGTAAATGGGGTGAACAGAGCTATTTTGAAAATTATCCTGTGCTGGAAGCTGATGCTGCGGGCGTTCTTGCTGCGAGTGGTGTTAAAGGTGTGGCTGTGGATATGATTTCCGTTGATCCGGTTGATACTGTGACCTTTGAGAACCATAAAATATTTCTTAACCGCAATATGATTATTGTCGAGAACCTGACTAATCTTCATCTGCTTGAGGGGAAGGAGTTTGTTTTGAACTGTATCCCTCTGCGTATAGAATATGGTGACGGCTCTCCTGTACGTGCCTTTGCAATGATGGGATGAACAGTCTTTTCTCCTGTCTTTTATGTATTTATGATCTCTGTTTTAAATACTCGTATAAAATAATACCGCAAATCTTGTTATTCGTTTAATAATCACTCACAAGCAGATATATGGACATTACTCGCCAGATTATAATTTTGAACTAATGATATAACGTGAGCTATGGAAATAAATATAATCACAACTATAAAAATGTTCTAAAACATTTTGACAAAAGGATGGACAATATTGTATACAGAATACAATCTAAAGCTGAGCTTAGGGTGTATTGCGCCCTTTATGCTGTAGAAAAGAATAAAACAGACCTGGCGGCATGTGACTAAGTGGCTGTCCGGTCACGGATAAATAACCATTTTAATAGGAGATGATCATGACAATGATGCAGGACTATCTGAAACAAGTGGAAGACAGAGCCAAAATGGGCATACCTGCACTTCCTCTCACTGCCGAATTTACTGCTGAAGTCTGCAAACTGCTTGAACAGAAGCCCACAGCAGAGCTTGTTGACCTTATCGAAAACAGAGTTGCGCCAGGTGTTGACCCCGCCTCTGAGGTTAAAGCTGACTGGCTCGGTAAAGTAGCGAAGGGGGAAACAGCCTGCTCACTCATAAGCAGAGAGCGTGCTGTATTTCTTCTCGGAACTATGCTTGGCGGATATAATGTTAAATACCTTGTAGAGCTTCTCACAGATAAAGAGCTTGGCGATGATGCAGCGGAAGCACTGAAAAAAACTATTCTTGTTTATAACGCTTTTGATGAAATTGTTGCTCTCGCTAAAACCAATGCAAATGCTATGGCTGTTCTTAAGTCCTGGGCTGACGCTGAGTGGTTCACAAATAAACCTGAGCTTAGAAAAGAATATAAAGTTAAAATATATAAAGTCGCAGGTGAGACAAACACTGATGACTTTTCTCCTGCTAAACACGCATGGAGCCGTCCTGATATCCCTCTCCACGCTCTTGCCATGGGTGAGACAGGCTTTCCTGACGGAAATGAGGTTATGGAGAAATACAAAGCTGAAGGCTTTGAAGTTGCTTTCGTGGGTGACGTTGTCGGTACTGGTTCATCACGTAAGTCAGCTTGTAACTCTGTAATGTGGAGAATAGGCTCAGACATTCCGTTCGTGCCTAATAAGAGAAACGGCGGCACCATTATAGGTTCTGTTATCGCTCCTATTTTCTTCAATACGACAGAAGATTCAGGCGGTCTCCCTATCATATGCAACGTTGACGAACTTAATACCGGCGATGTTGTTATTATTAATACTGAAAAAGGCGAGATTACAGACGAATCAGGAAAAGTTCTTTCAACATTCGAGCTGAAACCTTCCACTATAAAAGATGAATACAGAGCCGGTGGACGCCTTAACCTTATCATCGGACGCACACTTACCAACAATGCCCGCAAGGCACTGGGGCTTGGTGAATCTGATGTATTCAAAAAAGCTGTTAACCCGACACCAAAAGCCGATCAGGGGTATACACTTGCCCAGAAGATAATCGGAAAAGCTGCGGGGGTTGACGGTGTTCTCCCAGGGACTGCATGTGAGCCTAAGATGACAACTGTCGGTTCTCAGGATACCACAGGGCCAATGACCAGAGATGAGATCAAAGAGCTTGCCTGTCTTGAGTTTCAGTCGCCTATGTTTATGCAGTCATTCTGCCACACAGCGGCTTACCCTAAAAAAGCTGATGTTGATATGCATAAATCACTGCCTCAGTTCGTTTCGGAGCGTAAAGGCGTTTCTCTGCGCCCCGGAGACGGTGTTATCCATTCATGGCTGAACAGACTTCTTCTTCCTGATACACTTGGTACGGGCGGCGACTCTCACACAAGATTTCCGATGGGGCTTTCTCTCCCTGCCGGTTCCGGTCTTGTTGCTTTCGCCGGCGCGCTGGGCTTTATGCCTCTTGACGTTCCTGAGTCTGTACTTGTTAAATTTAAAGGCGATTTCAACCCCGGTATCACACTTCGCGATGCTGTGAACGCCATCCCTTACTGGGCTATCAAACAGGGGCTGCTTACAGTTCCTAAGAAAAATAAAAAGAATATCTTCAACGGACGCATACTTGAAATGGAAGGTCTTCCAAACCTCACTGTTGAGCAGGCTTTCGAGCTTACAGACGCAACTGCTGAGCGTTCAGCGGCCGGCGGAACTATCAAGCTTTCAGAAGAGTCCGTTGCGAACTATCTTAAGTCTAACATCGCTCTCATGAAAAAGATGATCGAGGCCGGCTATCAGCACGCCGAGACACTTAAAAAACGTATAGAAGATTGTGAAGCATGGCTCGCTAACCCTAAACTTCTCGAAAGAGATGAAAATGCTGAATACGCTGCAGTAATAGAGATTGATCTCGCTGAAATCACAGAGCCTATTCTTGCATGTCCTAACGATCCGGATGATGTTAAGCTTCTTTCAGATATCGCAGGTACAAAGATTGATGAGACATTCATCGGTTCATGTATGACAAATATCGGTCATTTCCGCGCAGCAGGTAAAATATGGGAAGGCGAAGCTTACCCTAAAACACGCATGTGGATGACACCTCCTACCAGAATGGATGAAATGCAGCTCATGGAAGAAGGCTACTACAGTATCTTCTCCAGCGTTGGCGCCAGAACAGAAATTCCCGGATGTTCACTGTGTATGGGTAATCAGGGACGTGTTGCACCTAAAGCTTTCGTGCTTTCAACATCAACAAGAAACTTCCCTAACCGTATAGGCGACGAGTCACAGGTATTTCTCGGCTCTGCTGAACTGACAGCTATTACAGCCCTTTGTGGTGAACTTCCTACTAAAGAGAAGTATTTTGAGCTTTTTGAAAAGAAAGTGACACCGAACAAAGAAGAGATATATAAATATCTTGAATTCGATAAGATGGGAGACTTTGAGCTTTCATATATCGAAACAGTGGCATTTTAGTCGAGTATAAAGAGAAAAAACGTCACTGCTTGAAAGCCTGATTCGAAGAGGCAGTCTCTGGTTAAGGGGCTATTGCTACAAGTGTTTCAGGGCTTAGCAATGACAACAGATGAAATATAAAAGGGTTGTTCCGAAAGGTTCAGCCCTTTTTTTGTCGTGTAATTGATGCAGGTCAAGCAGTCTTGCAGGGCACCCGGTGTACCCTATTTAAAATAGATAACAGAGGTGTTCGAATGAGTGATTTGGTAAAAGAGCTGAAAAATGATCACGAAAAACTACTGAATATAATGCTGGATGCTCAGAAGCTTGGGTTAGCAACAGATGCCGGGCGCAGTAAGCTGATGGAAGGTAAAATGCTCCTGACCGAACATCTGCGCAAAGAGGACAGCAGGCTTTACCCTGAGCTTAAAAAACTGTCCGCAGGTGAAGCTTATTCATCTAAAATCGTTGATGAGTTTTCTTCTGAGATGAAAGGTCTTTCTGCAACTGTCATAGATTTTATAAACAGAGCAGGGACTGCCGAGATAGATATGGAATACGCTAAAGAGCTGGGAAGGATTATCTCCAGCCTGAGAATGCGCATAAGGAAAGAGGAGATACAGCTTTATCCGCTCTATGAAAGGCTTAGTTCCGTATAATTTTATGCATAACTGAAACAGGCTGCCCTGAAAAAAAGAGCAGCCTTATGGTTGAAATCTGAATCGGAAGCTTTAGCTGTATAAAACAGGCAGAACGAAGCTTTTTCAGATCTGATTTTTTTGCAGTTAGCCTAATAGCGTTTGATCTTTTTGAGTTTTTTAATATCAGTGTTGAGAAACATGAATTCATCAACGCTTACAAATGAGTCTACTGCCTGAGTTATCTTTTCGTTTGTCTGTTTGAAAATATCATCAATAGAGTTAACTGTTCCGGAAAGTTCCACAGGTATCTGTGTTTCAGACGCATTCATGCTTGCCCAGTAGGGATACTGGAGTTGGATGTCGCTGTCTTGTACAGGAACATTTTTTAGCCAGACAATCTCACCTGACAATGGCTCAATGGTTGCAATCTGAAGTTTTGCTTTTGAACTGATAACGCCGTGAGCAAGTTGTGGCACATAGTCCACCAGGTCTGACAGTGTTTCTTCATTTATTTCGATACTGATGAAAGCCGTGAAAAGCGCACTGGTGTTCCGTTTCTGGGTAAATGTCATTGCATTAAGGTTGTCAAATGTATCTGTTATGGTAAACCCTTTTGCTACTAGTATCTTTCTCATCTCTTGGGTTAGGTGACAGGCGAGAATGTATGCATCCTGCGCTATTCTTTTTCGCAGAGCGAGTTTCAGCGAGTTTGATGCTTTGAAAGAAATTGTGACCTCAGGTTTTGCTATAGCGAGTGAGAGATCGGAAAGATTCTCTCTTGAAGGGTATTTTTTTACCGGCAGATCCATTGAGCTGATATTTGTATAGTTGACGGCAGAAGGTGCACATCCCGCTATAAAGATAGCAGAAACAATTGTAATTAGAATTAGTATTTTTTTCATAATTTTCTCCCGACCTATTTACAGTCTGTATCTACAGTGTATTTGGTTATTGTTGTCCTTGTCGGGACAGTCTGCTTTACAGGGCCGCACCCCACGGCCAGAATTGTCAGTGCTATGGCCAGCAACAGTAATCTTTTCATAGTTTTTACTCCTAATTTATCTCTGCTGAGTTGTTCTTATGTGCACAAATCCGGCAGACGGGTCTATTTCTGCCAGCTTAATGTTCATTTTGAAGAAGACTTTATATGACTCAATCTTTATAAAGCTTGCTTCATTTTCTATAACGTTCAGGCTGATTGCCTTATTTCCTATTTTGAACAGGTTCTCGCCGAGAGGTGCGATATAAGGTATATAAGTGCCCTTGAGTATATTGCCTACATATGTACCTATGGCTTCGGAATTATCGACTCTGACCTCTGCTGTTTGAAGCAGATTCTTTTTTTGTGGCATGTATATGTAAACCACGCCTCTCCCCTGTGGAATATCTGTGATTTCCACAAAAGGTCTTTTGTTTGTAGAGGCACATCCTGAGATGATGAATACCGCAAAAGCTAATAGCATAATTAATTTTTTCAAAATAGTTCCCTCCTTATTATAAAAATAGACATGAAATTTAATTATCGGTCATGACCAGCCTGAAACCTATGTATGGACCTGTTCCGTCAGCATTAATAGCTCTGCGGTTGGTCAGTCTGACTTTACTGTTGTCTCCAACCCATGAGCCTCCGCGTAAAACTTTTCTGGGGCTTGCTTCAGCCCCCTGAGGATTGTTAAGGGGTGAAAAACTGTAATAGCCGAATTCGTAGTTGTCTGAGCACCACTCTTGAACATTACCTAGTGTATCGTAAAGTCCCAGTGAATTTGGAGCTTTGCCACCGGTTTTGTGTGTTTTATTCTCTGCATTGTTTTTGTACCATGCAAGTTTTTCAATTGACTGCGGGGTGGTCGGCATCTGTCCACGTTCTTTTGCGGCAAACTCCCACTCTGCCTCAGTGGGTAGTCTGAAGTTTTTACCGGTTATCTTATTAAGTTTGGTGATAAATGCCTGAGTGTCGTTCCACGAGATATTCTCAACCGGACAGTCTGCTCCGCAGTCCTGAAAAGCTGAGGGATTGATCCCCATAACTTTTGTCCACTGCCCCTGTGTTACTTCATGTGTTCCAATATAGAACTCGCCAAGGCATACCCTGTGCAGCGGAATTTCATCAGCCTGTACGTTTTTTTCGTATGATGAACTGCCCATCATGAAGCATCCTGCAGAAATTTTGGCGAGTTTTATTCCTGTATAATTATCAGTAAAAAAATTCAGGCGGTTGGATGATGTTCTGACTTTCTGGGGGCGTGCAGGTGAAGCTAACTGAATATTAACTTTTGGTACTGTTGAATGGGTGAAGAAAAAATCCCCCTCCATACTTGAAGACGTCCATGGGATTTGTTCGCCTCCGGTTGCCTGTCTGACTTCTGACCGGACAAATTTGAATATCTGCTCAATGGGAATGCCCTGAGTCTTTTCAAGTACATTTATTAGTGAACTGGTAAAAATACTGTTATCTCCTTCTCCGTCTGCCGCTACCTTGCCTGGTGAAGTGGCATATGCAATAAAGCTTCCTGCGGGGGCGCTGACTGTTGCAAGTCCTTGTATCTGTGTTCGGTAGCTGCGTGAGAACGGATTGTTCCGGCATGCGTCAAGAATTACAATATTAACTCTGTTTCCAGCCTGTTCCATCTTTGCAAAAACCATGTCAAGGCTTACCGCTTCAAACTCAAGGTCTGATTCGGTTTTAATATCTGCATTCACTGGGATCATATAGTTGTTTCCTGCAGACTGTATGCCGTGTCCGGCGTAGTAGAAGAGTGCTGTGCCGCCTGAGTTTTGTTTCTCAGAGAGTAGACCGCTCACTCTTTTTATATCGTCTCTGCTCAGATCATAATAATCGTGTACTTTGAAACCAAGGCTGCGCAGGGTTGAAGATAATGATCTAGTGTCGTTTACAGGGTTTTTGAGGGGGGCAGAGTTGTAGTTCGAATTTCCTATAAGGACTGCTATACGTTTTTCTTCTTTAGCAGCATCCTTTGTGAAAGATATTGCACGCTGGTCCGCATAAGAGGATGGAGTGGTTAAGAAAAGTGCATAGAATATGAAGAGAAATACCGGAGCTGTTTTTTGAAACATAGACAAACCTTCACATTTAGTATCATAATAGTATACTATCATAAGATGCAAATCAATTCAGTATTTAGTAAATATTACCAGTATCATTTGTGATTTAACTAATATTTAATAAAAACATATATTTGTGAACTTGCAGCAAACGTGACTTTGTTCAGCCTGAAAGTTACGTCTGAATAATTATTAGTTTATAATAGTTGTATATGAATAATGTGGAAAACACATTATTTTTTTTTGTTCGATATGAAACACTAATTTTGAATGAGAAATGCCTGAATGAGATAATTTTAATATATAATTAAACGTAAACTGGAAAATCTATGAATAATGTATAATAATGCATTCTACTGTCATGAAGTTCAGGAGTGTAAGTCTGTTTTTAAACCTATATACATAAAGAGACAAATAAAATGTTTAAATGAAAATGATGTTTATCGGTTTAGGTTTACATATGCTCGTAAAGCTTTTGCGTTATGGAGGTAAGGTTGAACGGTATTTTAAAAATGTATAGTTGTTATAATGCAATATTATGCTTGCCGGATTTAGTGCTGAGGCGTAGCTGATATTACACTAAAACAATAAAAAATAATCCTTGTCTGCAAAGGATTGTGGCTCTTGAGGAAATAAAAAGTAAATATTGTTTTACCACTGTCAGGCCTGATAATGCTTGACAAATGGTGTGTTGAAAGTATATGTGTATACTGTATACAGTGTAGAAAACGAAATGCCATTATAATTACGTGATGCTAAAGGTTAGCACTGTATTTCATAGACAGTAACTGCCAAATTTATAAAGAGAAGAGGAGAAACCATGTCAAAGCAATTAATCGTTTGGACCGAAATTGATGAAGCTCCGGCTTTAGCAACCTATTCACTGCTCCCTATGGTACAGAAGTTTACTAAAGAAGCAGATATCGCCGTTGAAACAAGGGATATTTCCCTTTCCGGAAGAATTCTTGCAAACTTCCCGGACAAACTTAAAGACGATCAGAAAGTTGAAGACTACCTTACACAGCTTGGTGACTGGACTCAGTCTCCGGAAGCAAACATTATTAAACTACCTAATATCTCTGCATCTATCCCACAGCTGCAGGAAGCTATAAAAGAACTTCAGGAGAAGGGGTATGATGTACCTGACTATCCTGAAGAACCAAAAAATGACGAAGAAAAATCCATAAAAGAAAGATACGCAAAAGTTCTCGGTTCTGCTGTGAATCCTGTCCTGCGTGAAGGTAACTCTGACAGAAGGGCTGCTGCTGCGGTTAAGAGATTTGGACAGAAATTCCCTCACAGAATGATGAAACCATGGCCTGAATCAGGCTCACAGTGCCGTGTGGCTCATATGGAAAGCGGCGACTTCTATGAATCAGAAGTTTCTACAACTCTTCCTGAAGCTACTACAATCAAATGGGTATTTAAAGGGAAAGACGGTTCTGAGAAAGTCCTCAAGAAAGGACATGCTATGCAGGCTGGCGAGGTTCTTGACCTTTCCTGTATGAACATCAGAAAGCTTCGCGAGTTCTATGCTGAAACAGCTAAAGAGGCTAAAGAAAAAGGCGTTCTTCTCTCTCTTCACCTTAAAGCTACAATGATGAAAATTTCCGACCCTTACATGTTCGGTCAGTGTGTTGAAGTATATTTCGCTGATGCTTTTGAAAAACATGCAGATACTCTGAAAGAAATTGGAGCAAACTCCAGTCTTGGTCTTGGTGGCGTTCTTGCAAAAGTGAACACACTCCCTGAGCCTAAAAAGTCTGAAGTACTTGCTGATTTTGATAAATGCTACGAATCAGGTCCTGCGCTTGCAATGGTTGACTCCAGAAATAACGTAACAAATCTCCACGCTCCGAACGACATTATCGTTGATGCATCTATGCCTAACGTTGTGCGTGACGGTGGTAAAATGTGGAACCTTGCTGACGAGCTTCAGGACACAATCGCTATGGTTCCTGACAGATGCTATGCAACAATGTATCGTGAGATCATTGAAGACGCTAAGAAAAACGGTCAGTTCGACCCGGCGACAATGGGATCTGTTTCCAACGTTGGTCTCATGGCTCAGAAGGCTGAGGAGTACGGCTCACACGATAAAACATTCTTCGCAGAAGCTGATGGTGTATGTCAGGTTGTTGACGAAAAAACCGGCAATGTTCTTCTCGAAGTTCCAGTTGAAAAGAAAGACGTTTTCAGATCATGTCAGGCTAAAGATGAGCCTATCAGAGACTGGGTGAAGCTTGCTGTTACAAGAGCTAAAGACTCAGGGGATCCTGTCGTTTTCTGGCTGGACGAAAAAAGAGCTCACGATGCTCAGCTTATCAAAAAAGTAAATACATATCTCAAAGATCACGATACATCAGACATAACTGTCAAAATCATGTGTCCTGTTGATGCTATGAACTACTCTCTGAAAAGGGTAAGGAAGGGCGAAAACACAATTTCTGCAACAGGTAACGCTCTCAGAGATTATCTTACAGACCTTTTCCCTATTCTTGAGCTTGGTACATCTGCGAAAATGCTTTCCATCGTACCTCTTCTGAAAGGGGGCGGACTTTTTGAAACAGGCGCAGGCGGTTCTGCTCCTAAACACGTTTCACAGTTTCTTAAAGAAGGACACCTCAGATGGGATTCACTCGGTGAATTCTGTGCGCTTGTTCCTTCTCTTGAGCAGGTTGCTAAAGTTTTTAACAACGCTAAGGCTAAGGTTCTTGCTGAAGCGCTTGACGCTGCTGTTGAAAAACACCTTGAAAACGGTAAAGCTCCTTCACGTAAGGCTGGAGAGATAGATAACAGAGGTTCACATTTCTATCTTGCTATGTACTGGGCTGAGGCTCTTGCTGCACAGACAAAAGATAAGGCACTCGCTGAGAAATTTGCTCCTGTGGCAAAGGCTCTTCAGGATAATGAAGAAAAAATTGTTGCTGAAATCGCAGCCGCAGAAGGGAAACCAACATCTGTCGGCGGTTACTTTAAACCTGATGCTGACCTTGCCTTCAAAGCTATGCGTCCAAGTGCAACACTTAACAGTATAATCGACGCTATCTGATAGCATAATCGAAATAATGAAGCCGTCGGAGTATGTTTCGGCGGCTTAATAAACTGAGGAGAATATAAATGTCTAAATTCACAAGACCAAAGATCGCCCTTGTCGGCGGTGGTAACATCGGTGGTGTTCTTTCCCAGCTTGCAGCTCTTAAAGAGCTTGGCGATGTAGTTATGTTTGATATCGTTGAAGACCTTCCACAGGGGAAACAGCTCGATATCGTTGAAGCTTCACGCGTTGACGGATTCGATGTTAAGCTTGAAGGTTCTAACGACTACGCTTGTCTTGAAGGCGCTGATGTAGTTATCGTTACAGCAGGACTTCCAAGAAAACCTGGTATGAGCAGGGATGACCTCCTCACAACAAACGCTAACATCATCAAAACTGTCGGTGAGAACATCGGTAAATATTGCCCCGAAGCTCACGTAATAGTTATTTCTAACCCGCTTGATGCTATGGTGACACTCCTTCAGGAAGTTTCCGGTATTCCTGCAAGCAGAGTTTACGGTCAGGCAGGTGTACTCGATTCATCACGTTTCGCTACATTCATAGCTTGGGAACTTGGCGTGTCTGTTAAAGATGTTAATGCTATGGTTCTCGGCGGTCACGGCGACACTATGGTTCCTCTTGTGCGTTATGCAAATGTGAACGGTGTGCCTGTTATGGAGCAGCTTGAGAAAAAATACGGCAACGCTGCAAAAGCTAAAGAAGTTATGGATGCTATGGTTGAGCGCACTAAAAAGGCGGGCGGCGAAGTTGTTGCACTCCTTAAAAAGGGTTCAGCTTTCTACTCTCCTGCTTCTTCTGCTATTCAGATGGCTGAAGCTGTTCTGCGCGACCAGAAAAGAGTTCTTGCTGTTTGTGCTCAGCTTAACGGTGAGTATGGTGTAAGCGGATACTATGTTGGCGTACCTTGTGTACTCGGTAAAGACGGTATAGAAAAAATTATAGAAGTTGATCTCAATGATGAGGAGCAGGGCATGTTTGATGTATCTGTTAACTCAGTTAAAGGTCTTGTTGAAGATCTTAAGAGACTTAGCTTCCTTAAATAATAGTTAATGCAAGTTCACGATTAGTACAAAGATTGTGATCATGGCTCACTTACTGCAAAAAGTCTTGTAGACTAAGGATATTCGGTGTATATACGGGTATTGATTCTGGAAGAAATTTGAAGGAAGGTGAGCCATGAATTTGCATGAATTTCAGGCCAAAGGCCTACTCAGGACATACGGCGTTCCCGTCCCTGACGGTGGTGTAGCATCCACTGCGAGCGACGCACTCCGTGTAGCTAAAGAACTTCACAGTGACCGATGGGTGATAAAGGCTCAAGTTCACGCAGGGGGAAGAGGAAAGGCTGGTGGCGTCAAAGTTGTTGATGTCTTCAGCGATCTTTATGATCTTTCAGCCAACATGCTTGGTATGAAGATCGTCACCAAACAGACCGGAGATGAGGGCAAAATTGTCCGCAGGATTCTGGTTGAAAAAGCTACAGACATTAAACAGGAAATATACGTGAGTTTCCTGGTGGACAGAGATTCTGAGCAGCACATGATAATAGCAAGCTCAGAAGGCGGTGTTGAGATTGAGCAGGTAGCTGCGAAAACACCGGAAAAAGTTATAAAAGAGCGCATTAATCCTGTGACGGGGATGGGGCAGTTTCTCGGAAGAAAAATTGCCAAAAAGATGGGGCTGGATTCTTCACTCCTCAATAAATTCGCAGATGTTACAAACAAATTATACCAGTGTTTTATTGATCATGACGGTATGATGCTTGAAATCAATCCTCTGGTTGTTACAGGCAGTGGGGACATAGTTTGTCTCGACGCCAAGATGTCAGTTGACGAAAACGCACTTTTCAGACACAGAGCGATAGAAGAGATGAAAGATTATGGTGAGCTCGAGCCGCAAGAAGTTCGCGCCAGTATCTTTGATCTCTCTTATGTCAGTATGGAAGGCAATATCGGCTGTATGGTTAACGGAGCCGGACTTGCAATGGCTACTATGGACATCATAAAATCATATGGCGGACAGCCTGCCAACTTCCTTGATGTAGGGGGTGGTGCAGATGTCAACAAAGTACGTGAAGCATTCAAAATTATCCTTACAGACCCAAAAGTTAAGGTGATTTTTGTAAATATATTCGGCGGTATTGTCCGCTGTGACCTCATAGCTCAGGGTGTACTTAAGGCCTCTGAAGAAGTTCCGGGAGACAGGTACATCGTTGTCAGACTCGATGGAACGAATGTCGAAGAAGGCAAAAAGATTCTGGAAGACGGCGCGAGTAAGAGCGGTCTGAACATTGTTACCGGCGACACTATGGCAGATGCGGCTGAAAAAGCTGTAAAACTTGCTGAAGAAGCTGAAAACAAAAAGAAAACACCCAGAAACAAGGCTAAATAAGGAGAGCACAGATGAGCATACTTGTTAATAACAGAACTAAAGTTCTGGTGCAGGGGCTTACAGGCTCTCAGGGCAGGTTCCATGCACAGAAGATGAAAGAGTACGGCACAAACATTGTTGCCGGTGTTGTACCGGGCAAAGGTGGTCTCGAAGTCGACGGGACGCCGGTGTTTGACACAGTGGAAGAGGCAATCAGAAAAACAGGGGCGAATGCTTCCATTGTTTATGTTCCGCCTGCATATGCTGCTGATGCGGTTATAGAATCTATTGATGCTAATCTCGACCTTTGTGTATGTATCACAGAGGGCATCCCTGTTAAAGATATGATCATGGTTAAAAGACTGATGACAACAAGCTCATCCAGAACCATGCTTGTAGGTCCCAACTGCCCCGGGGTTATCACTCCTGGGGAATGTAAGATGGGAATTATGCCCGGAGAAATTCATAAGCCCGGGACGATAGGCATCATTTCGAAATCAGGAACTCTGACTTATGAGGCTGTGAAGCAGGTCGGGGCTGAAGGGTTCGGTCAGTCTACATGTATTGGTATCGGCGGTGATCCTATTGTCGGACTTAAGTATATAGATCTTCTTGAGATGTTTGAGTATGACGCACAAACAGAATGTGTTGTCCTCATCGGTGAGATCGGCGGGCAGGCAGAAGTGAAAGCCGGAGAGTGGATAAAACAGAATTTCTCTAAGCCGGTCGTTAGTTTTATCGCAGGTCAGACAGCACCGAAAGGTAAAAGAATGGGGCACGCAGGTGCAATAATTTCTGGTGGAGATGACACAGCAGCAGCTAAAATGAAGGCTTTACGGGAACATGGTGTCCATGTTGTGGAGTCTCCTGCTGACATAGGAAAGAAGGTTGCTGAAGTGCTCAGAAAAAAGAAAAAGTAAATAATTGTTTACATGTTTGACATCTGTGTTTACTCGGGGTATAACACTGTGTCGAAAAAATGTTACGGATACAAAGAGGGGCTTTATAGCTCCTTTCGGAAGTACCTGTAAATAAGGGAAAATTATTCATAACACTGTTTATGGTAGTTTTTGTTTTTCAGGCATCCGAAAGAGGCTGAGAGCCCCTCTTTTAGATAAATTCGATTTGAGAATCTCAAATATATTAAGGAGAGGTAAATGGCTAAGGCAGAAAAAATCGAAATTTACACAAACCTCTGCAAAGGCTGTGAGATTTGTGTGGAGCTTTGCCCCGTCGATGCTCTTGAAATGAAAGATTTCAAAGCAGCGGTCAAAGATCTGGACAAGTGTATAGCTTGCATGCAGTGCGAACTCAGGTGCCCTGATTTCGCTATCGAAGTGTATAAAAAATAATATTAGGAGGAATTTGTGGCTAAAGAAGTAAAGTTCCTTCAGGGGAATGAGGCTGTAGTTGAAGGTGCACTCTACGCTGGCTGTACATTCTATGCTGGTTATCCGATTACACCTTCCACTGAAGTAGCAGAAATACTTGCAGCGAGACTGCCAAAAGTTGGCGGACGTTTCGTGCAAATGGAAGATGAGCTTGCCGCTATGGCAGCGACTCTTGGCGGTTCAATATCAGGAAGAAAGTCCATGACTGCGACATCCGGTCCCGGTATGTCTCTTAAAATGGAAAACCTTGGTTACGGTTACCTCACAGAGATCCCATGCGTTATCGTTAACGTTATGAGAGGCGGTCCTTCAACAGGTCTTCCTACTGGTCCTGGTCAGTCTGACATTATGCAGGCTAAATGGGGAACACACGGTGACCACCCGGCTGTGGCGCTCACACCTTCGACTGTTCAGGAACAGCTCGAAGAAACTGTCAGAGCTTTTAACATAGCTGAAAAATACAGAATACCAGTAATTCTCCTCACTGATGAAATCATCGGACACATGAGAGAAGCTGTAAATATGCCGGAACCTGGCGATCTTAAGGTTGATGACCGTAAACGTCCAACCTGCGACCCTAAAGATTACCTCCCATACCAGCCTGAAGAAGACGGTGTTGCACCAATGGCTGATTTTGGTTCAGGCTATCGCTACCATATAACAGGTCTTAACCACCTTGCTGACGGTTTCCCTTCAAACGATGGTAAACTTGCTCAGGCTGACGAAATCCGTCAGGCGGCTAAGATTGATGATCACTATGACGATATCGTTGTTGTAGACGAAATGGAATGTGACGATGCTGAAATACTCATCTTTGCTTTCGGTTCTACAGCTCGTTCAGCAAAAGAAGCTATTAAAGCGGCAAGAGCAGAAGGTATAAAAGTTGGTCTTTTCAGACCTCTTACAATCTGGCCTTTCCCTGACAAGCATCTTGAAAAATATAAGAATAAAGTTAAAAGGATAATCGTCCCTGAGATGAACCTCGGAATGGCAATCCTTGAGGTTAAGAGAGTAATGGAAGGAACTGTTCCATCAATCGAAGGTATCAACCAGATTGACTCTGAGCCGATCACACCTATTACTATCCTTAACAAAATCAAGGAGGGTAAATAATCATGGCTTACGATTACGCTAAATACCTCAGAGCAGGTAAAATACCCCATATCTGGTGTCCTGGTTGCGGGTACGGCATCATCATGAAATCCGTTATCCGTGCCGTTGACTCTCTGGGCTGGGATAAAGACAAACTTGTTTTCACATCCGGTATCGGCTGTGCTTCACGTCTTCCGGGTTATATTGACGCAAACACACTGCACACAACACACGGACGTTCACTCGCTTTCGCAACAGGCGTTAAGATGGCTAAGCCTGAGCTTAACGTTATTGCTCTCGGCGGTGACGGCGACATGACAGCGATCGGTGGTAACCACTTCATCCACGCTTGTCGTCGTAATATTGACATCACATGTCTCGTGTTCAACAACTACATCTATGGTATGACAGGCGGTCAGTACTCACCTACTACCCCTAAAGGCTCCCGTGCTACAACAGCACCTTACGGTAACTCTGACAACCAGTTCGACATAGCTAAACTTGCTATCGGTGCCGGTGCTACATTTGTTGCCAGAAGCACAACATACCACGCTGTTCCAATGGAAAAACTTATCAAACAGGCTTTCGAGCATAAAGGTTTCTCTGTTGTTGAAATCATCGCAGGCTGTCCTACTGGCTATGGCCGTAAGAACAAGCTTGCTTCCCCGTCTGCTATGATAGAGTGGCAGAAAGATCACTCTGTCAATAAGGCACAGTGGGAAAAGATGACAGACGAAGAGAAAGCAGGCAAATTCCCTATCGGTGTTCTTCACCAGGAATCAAGACCTGAGTTTATCGAAGCATACGACGCTAACGTCGGTCTGAGCTAAGGAGGAGTTGGTAATGGCTAAAACTCAAATAAGACTTAGTGGATCCGGCGGACAGGGTATGATCACAGCCGGAATCATCCTCGCAGCAGGCGCTGCGGTATTTGAAGGCAAAAAATCCATCCAGTCACAGTCCTATGGACCAGAGGCTCGTGGTGGTGCTTCTAAAGCAGAAGTTATTATCTCTGACGAAGAGATCTTCTACCCGAAAGTTATGGCTCCGGATATTCTCGTAGCCCTGACACAGGAAGCTGCTGAGAAGTATTCTAAAGACCTTGTGGACGGCGGAATACTTATCCTCGATGATCTTATGGTTAAAGAGGCTCCTAAGGGTAACTGGAAAGTTTACATGATGCCTATCATCAGAACTGCTGCTGAAAAAGTCGGCAAGGCTATGGTAGCTAACGTTGTGACTCTCGGTGCTCTTAACGAAATATGCGGACTTGTTGCTCCTGAGACACTTGAGAAAGCTGTTCTCTCCCGTGTACCAAAAGGTACTGAAGAGCTTAACAAAAATGCTATTCTCGCAGGTATTGAACTTGCAAAAGCTGTTAAGTAAGTAGGTTCAACTGCTTCTTATTGGCACCGGCACAGCTTAACGAATCAGTAATAGGTATTGCTGAGCTGCTATTGCCGAGGAACACTCGGTTCGGGTGCTGAAAGCTTAAAAGATATATAAAGGCGGTGTCTTCGGGCATCGCCTTTTTTTTGAGCGCATTATTGTTTCTGTGTCAACAGTATGATAGAGGGTGCTGTTATGAGTGTGTGTTCATAATGTCCTTAGTGTACAGTGTTTTAGATTATGCTGGCGCCTTGCAAAAAGACAAAAAAAGTATATAGTAATAAACATCCAAAAAGATTATATCATTAATTTGTGAGGTGGGAAATGAAGTTAAGCTTTCCAGTAGAGGAAGATCAGGGGCTAGATAGTGAAATTTACAGCAACTTTGGAGACGCCCCCGGTTTTATCCTTTTTGATACAGAAACAGAGGATTTTAAGTATATAGATAATGCAGACCTGAATCATACACCAAACAACTGTAACCCGCTGAATGCATTTGGCGGTGAAGAGGTAGATGCGGTCATTCTGAACGGTATTGGTCCTGTTCCGCTTAAAAAGCTTCAGGCTGCTGGTATACAGGGGATACGTGCAGGGATAGGAAATGTTCGTGAAAATATTGAGCTTTTCAAGACGGGCGCACTTATCTGCCTGACGGTAAACCTTTCATGCGGGAGCAAAAATGTGTCCTGTATGTGTGACTGCAGCTAGGTGCCCGGATGCTTATAGCATTTCCTGTCGGTGGTGATTCACAGGGTGAAAGTGTTATCTTTGAGCATTTTGCAGCAGCTCCGGTTTTTGTTACATATGACACATCTAGTGAAAAATACGGGCAAATACTCAATGAGGAAGCCACGCTTTCCGCAGGCAGTAAAAATGCCTCTGACCTCCTGACGAAGGCAGGCGTGAATGTTGTCGTCGCAGCCGGTATTGGCGACGGGGCGATAAACAGGCTTAACGGGCTTGGTATTGAGGTTTTCTGGTCTCATGCCGGAATGGTCGAGTACGATCTGAAGCTTTTCTTATCTGGGAAGCTTGCAGGAGCAACCAAAGGGAAATGTGATGGAGCGTTTCGGCAGTAACTAAAAACAGCTTTCCGGTTCAACCCTATAGGGGTTGGCGTTTTGTCCAGAGAGGTACGCATCTTGTGGCTGAAAGAGCGCACATTGCCCGCCTTTTCAGACGGGCTGTACTTACTGCTTTTATATCATTAGGCAGGTTGTCCGCCGCCCCTTGTTTTAGCTCTTTCGATAGCCTGAAGAGTAAGGTAGTTTTCGCCGAATCTGTCCATGTTTTCAAGCTCGTCATCAAAATTATCATAGTGCCGTTCTTCGTCAACAACTAGACTTTCAAATAGAGTCTTGGTAACAGAATCGCTGGCTTTTGAGCATTCGTTGGCAAAAGTGTTATACATTTCAGATGCATGGTCTTCCATTTCTCTTGCCATATCAAGCATCTTTTTAACATCCTTTTCAGGGATAACGTCAGATTCAGCCTTCATAATAACATCGCCGTCAAGGAAAAGAATCCGCTCTGCCAGTTTTTCCACATGCATCATCTCTTCTATTGCAATCCTGCGGAATAATCCGGCAAGAAGATCATACCCCTGATCATCGCAGTGAAAGTGAAAGTACATATACTGATGCAGTGCTGCTATCTCGTCTGCCACTGATTTATTTAGCAGTTCTATGCTTTTGGTAAATTTCTTTCTCATTTAGTCCTCCAGTGAAAGTGTTAAAGCTATAGTGATTATAGCACAAACTTGCACTGAAAAGTGAAAATGCAGATAATTATTGAAGAACAACGAGGAAAATAAGACTGTAACTTGTAAAAAAGCTGTTATGCTTATGTTGTATAGTATGATTCCTGAACTCTATACCTCCCGTGAGGTTTGTTCGACATAAAAAAGTGTGCTGTCTTTCAAAGACGTATTATTTGGGTAAGGGGGGGCTGGCCATATGCTCGCCCCTTTTTTTATGTGGTCGAAGACAGAACATCATGCATTTATGCGTGGATGAATGAGCTAATCACAACTTTAGAGCTTATAGGTCATTGCGGGGAATGTAATGACGAAGCAATCTCAGGATTAGCTAACGAGTCCAGAGCCTGCCACAGCCCTGCGGGCTTCGCAGTGACGTATTTTGCATATGTTCTAGCTATGCCAACGAAGTTGTAACTTCATGCGTTAAGCATAAGCGAAGCATAGAACCCCGAGGTTACCCGTGGGAATTTATTTGACAATGTTACATTGATATAGTATAGGGGGGTATACTATATTGAGGTTAATTATGTCGCACTCCAAAGAAGCAAAGAAAAAACTTTATAACAGAATAAGCAGAATATCCGGTCAGGTGAATACTATCAAGGAGCATCTCGGCAATGCTGACTATGAGTTCAGAGACCCATATGAGCTTGTTCATATGCTTGCCTCTGTAAAAGGTGCTGTGCATTCTATGATGAGTGAATATCTGGAGATATATGCCAAAGGACACCTGATAGAGGATATGCGCAGTAAAGAGAAAGAAGAGGCGGATGTGCAGCTTAGTAAATTCCTCGAAATTTTGAAAGTATTCGGGAAATAATTATGGAAAAATGTTTATTCGGTTCCCACGATCACGCTCCGGTTTCCGGTGAGGGGCATCACCACCACGAACATGATCACGATCATGACCACCATCACCACGACTACCGTACTGCAGATAAGCGGGTGCTTGGGATTTCTCTTCTCATAACATTCGGTACCATGGTGATAGAGATAGTTTATGGACTTCTTGCCGGGTCTCTGGCTCTTGTGAGTGATGCTGTGCATATGTTTACTCATTCTTTCGCTCTGGGGATAAGCTATATTGCTATTATAATGGCAACGAGAAGTGCTCCGGCAGAAAAGACATTCGGGTATCACCGTATGGAAGTTCTTGCTGCATTTGTAAATGCCATAACCATAGGTCTTTCGGTTATATGGATTCTTTACGAAGCGGTTGAAAGGTTCATTAACCCGATGGCTATTGAAGCAGGTACAACTATGGTAGTTGCCCTTATAGGGCTTCTGGTGAATATCATCACAGGTCTGATTCTTCTGAAGGGAGACATGAGTAACGTTAATTTGCGTTCAGCATTTCTGCATATGATGGCAGATACGCTGTCCTCTGTTGCAATTGTTGTTGGTGCTGTTGTGATCTATTATACAGACTGGTACATAATAGACCCTCTAATAGCAGTCATGGTCGCTTTTGTTATTGCAAGGTGGTCATATTCACTCTTTAAAAGCTCGGTTAATATCCTGCTTGAGTCTTCTCCGGTCAGTATCGAAGAAGTCAGAGAATATATCAGCAGCAAGTATGATACTGTCGATAACGTGCACGATGTTCATATATGGGAAGTTACCCATAGAATGTATTTTATGTCGGCTCATATTGTTATAAACTGCGGCGGAAAAGAGTGCTATTACGAACTTGTGCATAAGATAAGCCATGATCTGGAGCATAAATATAAGATAGGGCACATAACTTTGCAGCCGGAATGGATCTGAATCTTTAAATAAGCTGAACTGCTGCCGTTTTATCCCTTTTAGGATATAAAAAAGAAATACACTGTATTTTGTTATTGACTAATGAACATATGCTGATTATCTTACTTAGAGAAACAGAAGGAGGATGGTATGAAAGTATGTTTTCCAGTTGAACAAAATGACGGTGCAGCAAGCAGCGTTTATGGTCATTTCGGTTCAGCTCCGGGGTTTGTTGTGTATGACACAGAAACTGAGGAGCTTGATTTCATAAACAATAGTGATGTAGCCCATGAGCATGGTGCATGTAATCCCGTTGCTGCCCTTGCCGGCAGATCTGTAGATGCTATTGTTGTGGGTGGGATAGGCCAGGGCGCTATCGCGAAACTCATGCAGGACGGAATACAGGTTATGCGTTCAGCTTCCGGTATCGTGGAAGACGACATTAAACTTTATGTCAAAGGGGAACTCGAAAACCTTACAATGAACATGGAGACCTGTTCTCACAGCTCCCACAGTTGCTCACACTAAACTATTCGTAATGCGGGGTACTTTTGTGCCCCTTTTTTTATAACCATTCAGAAGACTAAATTAGTCCTTTTCTCTTGCTATAATTTATGATCAGATTAAATTATAACTATGATTATAAACAGTGCGGAAAGGAGAAACCCATGGCTACAAAATTAGATAATAATGAATTAGCTGTTATCTGGTGCTCCTCTGACAGAGATGTGGCAGAGACTACAGTTTTTATGTATACACTTAATGCCAAATATAAAGAGTGGTGGGACGCAGTTCACCTCGTGATATGGGGACCGTCGGCAAAACTTCTCGCCGATGACGAAGGTGTTCAGGAAAAAGTTAAAGAGATGATCACGGCAGGTGTCAGTGTTTCTGCTTGCAGGGAGAATGCTGATATATACGGTGTGTCCGATAAGCTGATAGGTATGGGTATAGATGTCCGTTATATGGGCGAACCTGTTACAAGAATGCTTCAAAGAGGCGCCAAACTAATAACATTCTGAATGAGTGCAGATTAACAGGGAACAGACATGCCGTATCCGCCTGCTCCTGATTGACCATAGAGACAGAATGAAATATAATCCCTGCTATGTTTAAACCCGTATTAAAAGAAATACCCGAAAATCCGGGCATATATCTGTATCTGGGGAAAAATGGAGAGATCCTGTATGTTGGTAAGGCGAAGAACCTTCGCAACAGGGTCTCTTCGTATTTTGTTGATTTCGAAAGTAAACCTATCCGCACAAGAAAGATGCTTCAGTCTGCCCGTGACATACGCTTCGTTGTTACCACAAGCGAGGCGGAAGCGCTGCTTCTTGAAAATAACGTCATAAAAACTGAAAAGCCCAGATATAATGTCCGGCTTAAAGATTCTAAAAGTTACCCTTTTATTTTGATCACAGAGGAAGATTATCCAAAGCTGCGCATAACAAGAGAATCAGGGAAAAAAGGCGAATATTTCGGTCCTTTTGTGGATGTGGGAAGTTTGCGTTCCATAGTGGACGAACTCCTTAAAGTCTTTCCCCTGAGATCCTGCGGAGACAGTAAATTCAGAGAGGGAAAACTTTGTCTAAAATTCCAGATAAGAAAATGTCTGGGACCTTGCGAGAATATGATCAGTAAAAACCGTTATAATCAGCTTGTTGAGCAGATACGGGAGTTTTTCAGAGGGAATGTGGATACAGTAAAATCACATATGGAACAGGAGATGATGCGTCTTTCGGACGATATGAACTTTGAGGAAGCCGCCATCATGCGTGACAGACTGCGGGGATTGTCCCGGCTTTTTACTAAACAGACAGTAGTTATGCCGGATGATACCAGCAGTATTGATGTTTTTGTTCCCCATAGTTTCGAGAACGTGAGCGGTATCACTGCGATGTTCATCAGAGGGGGACGTCTTATCGGAAGCAGGACAGAGATTCTGGAAGATGATGAAAACCCGTCAGGGGTGATAGAATCCTTTGTGCTGCAAATGTATTCTGTGCTCCGTAACTATCCGCAAATGGTCTATATCGCTGGTCTGGAAGACTCTGGCAGCCTTCAGGAAGCACTTGAGAAGCTTGCTGACAAAAAACTCCGTTTCAGAAAGAGAGGTTATGCCGCTGTTGAGAAACTCGCTCTCGATAATGGGCGTGTGCAGACACAGCTTTACCTGAATAAGCTCTCGAAGAGGAAAGATATAACAGAAAAGCTTAAGAAGATTATCGGAGCAGAGAGTGTTTCAAGGATCGAATGTGTGGATATTTCGCATCTGGGAGGTTCCGGAACTGTCGGAGTGTCAATTGTTGCTGTGGATGGTGAGTTTTCTAAAGCTCAATACAGGAAATACCGTATAAGAACTGCAGAAAATGACGACTTTATCAGTATTTATGAGCTTTTCAGCAGAAAATTTGAAAATATCCAGGAGGGTTCCGAACCCCCTGCGGATCTTTATATTGTTGACGGCGGTATAGGTCAGCTTAATTCCGCCATGAGAGCCGCCAGTGAAAAGGGGTATACTGCCAACTTTATTTCTATATCCAAAGGGCGCAGTATAAAATTCATGAAAGACAAACAGGAACAGTCCATTGAATCTGTGCATATTCCCGGTAGAAAAAATCCTCTTAATCTCAAGAAAAATGATCCTTTGCTGCTTTTTATACAAAAAGTTCGTGATGAATCACACAGGTTTGCTATTGATTACAGCCGGAAGCTGGCACTGAAGAACTTTAAGAAATCTCCGTTGCTTATGCTGGAAGGGGTAGGTGAGAAGACTGTCAGAAAAGTGCTTGAAGTATTTCCTGATATATATGAGCGGAAAGATCTGACAGCAAAGGATATATCTGAGTATTGCTCCATACCTGAAAAGACTGCTGCAGTTATTGAACTATTTATCAAATCACAATAATTGTCTGCGAAGATATTACAATAATATTAATATAATTAGTTCAAAGTAGTAACTGATCGTGTTAATATTACAGATACTCAATGATATAGGAGATGTTTATGTTCAGAAAGATTCTTTTAACTATTGCGGCGTTTACCCTTCTGCTGCCGCTTGATTCTTATGCAGGTATTTTTAATCTTGAGATAGTTGCAAACCCCGGCGAAGCTACAGAAGATATTTATACCCAAAGTTTTTCATCCGTTGAGGATGTTATCGACAACCTTGATACAGACAAAATCACACAAAATATTACCAATTACAACGAGGATGTTACAGCGGCAAATGCAACCATTGATTTTCGCGGTGTGCCTATTTATCTTACTATGGCAGAGAATTCAACTCAGATAACTCTGACAATTCCTTCCATTGGAGTTACCGAGGTGTTTGATGGTGTGGACAGGGATGACAGTGTTGACGAAATGGAAGACTGGCTGAAAGAGAACGGAGCGGGTGCTGTGACAAAACTTATGCAGGAGCTCGCTGCCGAGACTCCAACTGACCCTGTTGCGGGTAACCCAACCAGCTTGCAGTCAAGAATGGTTGCAATGGACTATATGTATGGCGTGAATTCTGACGAAGCTATAGAGATGAATACATCCGGTATGGGGAATTCCGGCAGTATTAATGCCAATATGATTTCCGTTTTTTCCAGATATTCTAACTATGATCTCGATGGCGTTTCAAGCAGTTCTTACGGTTTGCCTCTCGCTTATACTGTCAGATTTGACGGGTCTAAAAACTCTCTCAGCTTCCGTCTGCCAATCTCTTATGTCGATGTCGATGGTTCAGAGGCTTATAATTTTGGTCTTGGGCTTGGTTTTACATATTTCATAAATAATGACTGGAGCATGACTCCCGCTGTCGGTTACGGTGCTGTCGGTTCAGTTGACCTTGCTTCTGTGGCACAGATAATAAGCGGTTCTCTTACGAGTTCGTATAACTTTCACCTTGGCAGACTCACACTCACAATGGGCAACATGGCGGGCAGGTATGAGACGATCCCTTTTAAGTATGGCGATTATGATATTGATGTTGATATTCAGAACACAGTCATACGTAACGGACTGAATTTGAACATCCCGTCAGATGGTCTGGCAAAAGATACAAGCTTTGAAATATTTGTTACGGATACAAGATACTTCGGCTCTGAGCTTTATGTTGATGCATATAATGAAATAGGTGTTTCATACGGATTTGCAAAAGTCAAAGACAAAGAAACCTCTAAAGGGGTGAGGAAGACTATGAGGAAGCTTCGCCTTGGGGTAACTTATATGTTTGCACCGGATGTGACAGGCTATACTGTTAATCTTGGTTTTGCTTTCTAAAACTTATTCAGCTAATTTGAAAAAGCCTGTCCGGATTCACCGAGGCAGGCTTTTTTTGTTCCAGTGAGATTATCTATGTTTTTTATACCAGCTTTATCAGCAGGTCTCCGGATTCTATTTTGTCACCTTCGTGAAGGAATACTTCACTGACTTCTCCATCCGCCGCAGATGCAATCTTTGTCTCCATTTTCATTGCTTCGGTTATGAGGAGCACATCACCTTTGGCGACTTTATCGCCGGCTTTTACGTTAACTTTTGTGATGCTGCCGGGCATTGTGGCGCAAACCTCATTAGGATTTGCCGGATCACCTTTTGCATTAGATTTTATGATGTCTGTGAGCGTCTCGTCTTTTACTGTAACCGACCGAGGTTGCCCGTTCAGCTCAAAGTAGACTTTGCGCATCCCTTTTGCGTCTGGTTCGCTGACATTCATATGGCGTATGATGAGAGTTTTTCCCTCTTCTATGTCGAGTTCAATTTCTTCTTCTTTTTCAAGAGGGTAGAAAAATGATCTTGTGCAGAATACAGAAGGGTCTCCATATTCGCTGTTGAATTTTACATAGTCTTTGAATACTGCCGGATAAAGTGCGTAGGATATAAGTTCTGTGGGGGAGAAATCACGCCCGAACATATCTTTTAGCTCTTTTGCTGCTGCTTCGAAATCGAAGTCTTCGAGCAGTTCTCCGGGGCGGCAGTCCAGAGGTTTTTCACCTTTAAGCACTATCTCCTGAAGTCTTTTCGGAAAACCACCGTAAGGCTGCCCCAGCATACCCTTAAAGAATGAGACTACTGAATCAGGAAAATTAAGTGTGTCGCCCTTAATGTATATGTCATCAACTGTGAGATTATTTCTTACAAGAAACAGTGCAAGGTCTCCTACAACTTTGGATGATGGAGTGACTTTGATGATGTCGCCCAGCTCTTTGTTTACCTCAGTATACATCTGGCGCACATCTTCCCATCTGTCGATGAGTCCCATTGCTTCAACTTGTACTATGAGGTTGGAATATTGACCGCCGGGGATTTCATGCATATACACTTCTGCGCTGGATGCCTTCATTCCGCTTTCAAATGGGAAGTAATATCTGCGAACCCTGTCAAAATAGTCAGAAACGTTTTGCATTGCTTTTTTGTCAAGAGTTGAGTGTTTGTCCTGCCCGTCAAGAGCCGCTGCTATGGAGTTCATGTTCGGTTGTGAGGTGAGACCTGACATTGAGCTTACTGCGGCGTCAATGATGTCTGCACCTGCTTCGAAAGCCATAAGTGCAGCCGCTTCTGCATTACCGCTGGTGTTGTGTGTATGGAAGTGAACAGGTAGCCCTGTCTCCTCTTTGATCGCTTTGATAAGGGTTTTGGCAGCATATGGTTTCAGAAGCCCTGCCATATCTTTGATGCCTATAATATCTGTTCCGGCTTCTGCCAGTTCTTTTGCTATGCCTGTGTAATAGTTTAGGGAATACTTTGTACGTTTCGGGTCTGTTATGTCGCCGGTATAGCATATTGCAGCTTCTGCGATGCGTCCGTTCTTTTTCACTTCTTCGATGGCAGGTGTCATCTGTTCAACCCAGTTGAAGCAGTCGAAAATCCTGAAAATGTCTATTCCGTTTTCGCAGGCGAGCTTTATGAACTGTCTGACTACATTGTCGGGATAATTTGTGTAACCAACAGCGTTGGAGGCACGCAGCAACATCTGAAATAGTATATTCGGAGCTTTCGCCCGAAGCTGTATCAGCCTGTCCCATGGTGATTCTTTAAGGAAACGGTAGGCAACGTCATATGTTGCACCGCCCCACATCTCCATAGAGAAAAGTCCGTTCAGGTGATGTGCATAATACTCTGCGATATCGAGCATATCTTTAGTGCGGACACGGGTGGCAAGGAGAGACTGGTGGGCGTCTCTGAAAGTGGTGTCGGTAAAGAACGCCTCGTTTGATCTGCGTACGTGGTCTATAACCCCCTGAACGCCTCTTCTGTTCAGAATATCTTTAGTCCCTGCCGGAACAGGCACACCGTATGGAACAACCGGAGGATTGATACTGGGGAGTATTATCTCTTTTGAAAGACGTGAACCGGACGGGTTGTTAATTATATTATTTGCCAGAAATTTGAGAGCTTTTGTTGCTCTGTCCTGTCTCTGTTTGAATACGCACAGGTCTTTGTTGCTGTCTACGAAAGTAGTATTGAAGTTGCCGTTAAGGAATTTTTCGTGAGAAATCACTTTTTCTAGGAACTGGATGTTTGTTTTGACCCCTCGGATACGAAATTCGCTCAGAGCCCGGTGCATCTTTCGGGCGGATTGAGCAAAGGAGTGGGCGTGGGTGGATACCTTCACCAAGAGGGAGTCATAGTGAGGTGAAATTTTGGCGTTTGCAAAACCATTTCCGGCATCCAGCCGCACACCAAACCCCGCGGCAGTTCTGTATGCCTGGATTTCTCCCGTGTCAGGGAAAAAGTTGTTTTCGGGATCTTCTGTTGTTACACGGCATTGAATTGCATAGCCGTTTTTTCTGATTGTGTCCTGAGATTCTATGTCAATATCCGGAGAGCTTAGTTTCTCTCCCTGGGCAATGTTGATCTGTGACTGAACAATGTCTATACCGGTGATGAGCTCCGTTATAGTGTGTTCGACTTGAAGTCTGGGGTTGACCTCCAGAAAATAAAAATCTTGTTTTTTGTCAACGAGAAACTCCACTGTGGCAGCGTTTACAAGTTTAGATTTTTTACCTATTTCTATGGCTGCGTTATACATTTGCTGAAGAGTTTTGTCGTCTACGCTGATGGAGGGCGCTATCTCAATAAGCTTCTGATGGCGGCGCTGTATGGAGCAGTCACGTTCGAAGAGGTGGACAATGCTACCGTGTTTGTCTGCGAGGAGTTGTACTTCTATGTGTTTCGGTTCTTCAATGTATTTTTCTATAATTATTTCGTCATTTCCGAATGCTTTCAGAGCTTCACTTTTGGCAGAACCGTAGTTCTCCAGCAGTTCTTTTTTGTTTTTCGCAATTCTGATGCCTCGTCCGCCTCCGCCTGCGACGGCTTTGATCAGAACAGGGTAGCCTATAGACTCGGACACAGATGCCGCCTCTTCTGTTGTGGCAACAGTGCCGACCGAACCTTCAATTACGGGTACTCCGCACTTTTTCGCAAGGATTTTTGCGTTCTTTTTATCTCCGAACATGTTGATTGTGTCAGAGTCGGGGCCGATAAATATGATTCCTGCTTCTTTGCAGGCTTTTGCGAACTCTGCATTTTCAGCGAGAAAGCCGTAACCCGGATGTATTGCATCTATCTTTTTATGTATAGCAAGTTGTATTATTTCATCGATATTCATGTAAGCTGCAACAGGATCGAGACCTTTGCCTATTAGGTAAGCTTCATCAGCTTTGTATCTGTGGAGTGAATATTTGTCCTCTTCCGAGTATAGAGCCACGGTTCTGATACCCATCTCGGTACAGGCTCTGAAAGTACGGATAGCTATTTCACCTCTGTTGGCTGACATCAATTTTTTTATTCTCATATGTACTCCAAAAAACCATATTATTTTATCAATATGCTAGGTTTCGTTATGGATAATATAACGTAATATGTGAATTGTCAATGCCCTTAAAAGCTATACAGGCAAGGGTTATGCCTGTAATTAGTCTGCATGTGTTACTGTATAACGGTTTTTGATTAATTATAGATATATTAGATTGTGGTTTTTAGTGTTGCTGCGGCAAGAGGGGTAGTGTCATAGAAAAAACAAATATTGGCTAGTATTATGCTTGCTTCATTTATAAGTGTTTTCTTTCAGAACGGCTTTGAGTAATGCTTGAGACGGATTATGTAGATCAATTGTATTTAGCGAACCAAGTTGCCTTTACACTTGTCTTTATACAGTATATATTTAGAATTCGAAAACCGAGGTGACTATTCATGAAGAAACTTATTCTGACATACATGGTTTTGATGCTGACCTTTTTTGTTGCTCACTCCCGCACGGCTGAAGAGGTTGTCGCGGCTCTATCCACAGTGCAGAGCTATACTGCTGATTTTGTCCAATCAACTGAGATCGAAGGTTTCGGAGAGGACGTTTATAGTGGAAAGATATTCATTAATATTAGTAAACAGGCGATGTGGGATTACAGCAAACCGTACCGCCAGTTTTACCTTTTCGATAAAGATTCTATGAATTATTATGACAGCGAGACAAAACAGCTCATCGTGCAGAAGCTTGATCCTTCAGCGAATGTATTTATGAGGCTAATGCTGAACCCTGCTGACATCAGAAAAGATTTTGACGTGAGTTTTGAAAATGGGAGGCTGACTCTTTCGCCCATAGGTGATATAGGGTTGTCAACTATAGTGTTCACTGTCGAAAACGACACAGTAAAAGGTATCAGCACGAAAGACCAGAATGGAAATAACACCAGCGTGGAATTTAAGAATATAAAAAAGGATATTGCGATACCATCCAGCGTTTTTAAACCTGTTATACCGGAAGAGACTGAAGTTTTCAGATATAACTAGATTACGTAACTGTCTATGTTTGCTGTGGGTTGTCCTATGTGATAGCCCTGTATGTAGTCTATGCCCATCTCTATCACTTTGAGTTTTACGCTTTCCGAGTGGACAAATTCGGCAACAGTTTTAATATTAAGCTGGTTGGCAAATTTTATAATTGTGCCGACAATGATCTGAGCCTGAGTGTCTTTGTCGATGTTTTTGATTAGTGATCCGTCAATTTTAATGATATCCACCTGAAGCTCAGAGAGGTAGACAAAGTTGGAATAGCCCGAACCGAAGTCGTCTATTGCAACCATTGCGCCTGTTTTCTTTATCTCTTTGATGAAGTCGTTTACAACCTCAAAGCTCTCTATACCCTCGGACTCAAGCAGCTCGAATATCACTCTGTTAGCTATCCCGCTCGTTTTCAGAAGATCAAGTATAAACTTAGACGTCGATTCATCCATCACGTCTTCAATAGAGAGATTAATGGAGAACATAAAGTCATTACTGGTGAACATTTCAAAAGACTTTGTAATTATGCGTCTTGTGATATGCTGATAAAGTTTGGTCTTTTTGATGATGTCCAGAAACTGGAAAGGGGTTATCACCTCGTCATGGTCAATAAGCCTTAAAAGACATTCGAACTTTTCAACCTCTCCGGTCTGAGAATTAGCGATAGGCTGGAAGTAAGGGACAAGAGTATTTTCGTTAAGTGCCCTTTTAACTATTTTAGTCCAGCGTATATCGTTTTCATATTCATCAACAATGTCTATAGAGCTGTCATAAATTGTGTACGGCAGTTTCTTTTTGTCGGCGTGGCGCAGAGCCATACCTGCTTTTTCGAATATATTGCCTTTTTCAGCAGAAACGCCTGCTGTAACTGATATGTCAATTTCAATTTCGAGCTCTTCATATTTAACATTAAAATCAAGGTATTCTGTGAGCTCATGTACGAGAGTTTTGAGAGTGTTTCCTTCAATATCAGAGTCGATGAGTATAGCGTATTCGTTCCCGTGAAACTTATATGTTTTCATATCGTACTTATTGTCAAATGATGAAATACGTTCGCCAACATCAATAAGGACAAAGTCGCCGATGATGAAACCGTATGTTTCGTTTATCTTTTTGAATGAGTCAATATTCAGCATAATGAGTATGGGGGAGTCAACTGTATTCAGGTCGTTGACCAGCTTGTTTCTGTTGGGAAGCCCTGTCAGGTGGTCAGTGTAGAGTTGATTAGTGAGTTCGATATTGAGCTCTTCAAGCTCTTTGTTTCTATTTTCGATGTCGTGTTTGTAGCGTGAAAAGATCTTCTGAATATTGACAGAAAATACATATGATACACCAGAGGCAACAATTGCGGCTATTATAAAGAGAACCAATGCATATTGTTTGTTGTCGGTTATCTTTTTCTTTAGTGCTTCGTTTCTGGCGTTGATAAGCGGTGTGAGGTCGTTCATGGCGACAGTACCGCACATAAGCCAGTTCCACTGTTCGTAAATCCGGCAATAGGAGATAACCTGATTTGTTTTGTCCCAGTCTTTATATTTCTCTTTATGGAAGACAAACAGGTCATTCTTCTGTAATGCATACGATAGTAAGTTTTTATAGTAAAAAACTCCGCTGGAATCAGATATTTCGGTTAGGTCTTTTCCGTTAAGATCTTTATTGCCTGGTATCGAAACTCCTCTCCCATCTGTGTTGATTATGAAGTAGTGTCCATCATTGTCAAAGTTTACCGTGTCTATCCTATGGGTAACTTTTTCTTTAATTACATCTGAGATGAAGTCTTCGTTAAAAGAGCTTCCTATGTACCAGTCATGTATTCCGGCAGGCTTGACATAGCTTATTCTCTGGACAAATTCTGTGGAGTCTGCTTCTTTAGGCATCATGTTTTCAACAAACCCGCCGCCTTTTTCAAATGCTGTGACTATTTCTGTCTGTACAGGCATGGTTCCGAATGGTGTTTTTAGTTTAAGAAGGTTGGTTCCGCTTTTATATTTAGGGTGGTAGATTACATTGCCTTTTTTATCAAGGATGTATAAGTATCCTTTCCCTTCGTCCCAACTGTATAGCTTAAAGAAATCTATTAGGTTTCTATCTATCTCTTTGTCGGTGAATTTGTTGTGAAATTTCTTATTGTAGCTGATTGCAAGGGAGACGGCTTCGTTGACTCTGTCTTTCATGTTTTCTTTAATAGCATTTCTGGTTTGCACAGTGTTGAACTTAGTAAAATCCAGCAATCTGCCGACTTCACTTTTTAAGTTTGTCTTCTTTGTTTCAATGAAATTTTTGACAAGCTGTGCCCGTTCAGTTTCAAACTCAGTGTTTGTCTGACGGACAATGAAGGCTATCATGGCAACAGTCAATACGAATATAATGGCTATCATATTGATGAGACTTATTCTGCCTATATTTTTTTCGTTGAACATTTTTGCAAACATTACACGTCCAAATGAAAGTGATTGTTAATGAAATTATAACTCATATGCAATACGTATATCAACCCCGTAATTATTTGGCAGGAAAAAAGTATGCTTCCTGCATGTCCATGTCGATACGTTCGACCATTACTTCTATCAGGTCGGCAGCGCGGAACATTTTGCCGGTGACCCTCCCTCTGACTATCTGTTCTTTTTTCATGAACTGATAGACATCTCCCGGGATTGACTCAAGAGAAACAGTCCCCTTCAGCATTACGGATTCGATATATATATTGAGACCAAATGCGCCGACAGACATTACGACAGCCCCGAAAGGTTCGTCGACATGTTTTGCCAGATATTTAAGTTTTTTGAATTTACTGATGTCTCGCTCAGCATTTTCTGCCCGTTGTTCGTTTTCTGTTGAGAGCTTGCATGCATCGTCAAGTCCTGCTTCACTGTGATATTCAGTACCGAAAAGCGTGTTGCAGATCAGCCTGTGCACCATGAGGTCAGGATATCTGCGTATCGGGCTGGTGAAGTGTGTGTATGAATCTGAGGCAAGCCCGAAGTGACCGATATTGTTGGTGTTGTACTCAGCTTTTGCCATTGTCCGCACAAGAGCGCCGCCGAGTATGTCCGCATAATCAGAGTTGTTTACGGCTTCATTGATCTTTTTTACATCTTTCGGGGTAACGTCTTTTACAGTTACATCAACTCCGAATGTTGCAGCCAGACCTGCGAAGTCTTCAAGCTTCATAGGGTCAGGTTTGTCATGTATTCTGTAGACAGATTTTTTTGTATGCTTTTCCAGAAATTCACTGACAACTTCATTTGCTTCTATCATGAAGTGCTCTATGATCCTGTGTGAGAGATGCCTTTCTGCCGGAATAATAGCCGTTACTTCGCCATTTTCGTCCAGTTCAAAGGTTGTTTCCGGAAAGTCAAAATCAAGCATTCCGGCTTTTGCTCTGCGCACCATTATTTTCCCTGCCAGTTCTTTTGAATCTTTAAGCAGGTCGAGTATTGCCTTATCTTTCTCTTTGGTGTTTTTCTCAAGCACATCATTCACAGAGTTATATGTAAGTCTTCTGTCGCTGTTTATTATTGAACGGTAGAAATAAGCTTTTTTTCTCTGTCCGTCTTTTGTATAAGTTATTTTTGCTGTTAACGCCAGCCTGTCTTCATTAGGACGCAGACTGCAAAGCCCGTTAGATAGGCTTTCCGGCAGCATGGGTACAGCAAATTCAGGGAAATAAAAGCTCGTGCCCCTTCGGTAGGCTTCGTTATCCACCGGTGTTCCCGGCTGAACAAAGTGGCAGACGTCAGCTATATGAACATAGAGAATAAATTCATTTTCTGTCTTCTCGATAGATATTGCATCGTCAAAGTCTTTAGCTGTTTCGCCGTCAATAGTTACTGTGGGCAGGCTTCGGAGGTCTGTTCTTGCGCCCGGATTTTTCATAAGCTCAGGCGATGTTTTTTCGACATATTTCTCGATACTTTCAGGGTAGACTTTATCTATGTCGTATCTGTTAAGCACGATTTCATCTTCTATGCGGGGGTCACTCAGCATCCCCAGAACTTTGTTCACCTGTCCTCGGGCTGCGGAGCCCTCAGATGGGAAATGGGTCAGCTCAACCAGAACAACAGTATCGTCTTTGTACTGAACTTTATTTGATGTGAGATATATGTAAGTGTTTACCTTTCTGGTCATCGGAACCACACGCATGATTCCGGCGAGATTTTCTATCCTGCCGACAATTTTCTGTTCGGATCGTTCGACAATTTCAACGACACGCCCTTCCTGTTTGCCCCTGAATGTCTCTGGTGATATAGTGACTTTGTCGCCGTGCATAGCACCGTTCATCTTATTTTTGGGGATGAAGATGTCCCGTCCTTCTCCATCATGTGAGAGAAAGCCGTAACCGTTAGGGTGCAGGTCAAGTTTGCCTGTGATTTCGGTGGGGGTGTTTTTAGATACAAATGTTCCGTTGCGATATTTTTCTGCTTTATTCTGACGTACTAGATCGCGAAGCTGTCTTTTCAGCGTCTTTGCATCAAGCCCAGACTGTGAAAGCAGCTGCTTAAACGTCAGAGGTTTTTTGCTTCTATTTAAAATTTTAAGAGTCTTGTTCAAAACCGTGTTCCCTTACCTTTTTGCGGAAGGTATTCCTATTGATGCCAAGTATTTTGGCTGATACTGATTTGTTGTTGCCTGTTTTATCCATAACAGCTTTTATTATAGGGTACTCAACAATTTTCATGAACTCGTCGTAGGCGTTGTTACCCTCAGAAAGTATTTCTGATTCGATAATGTTCAGTGCCAGTTTATAGAGGTCATGAGATGTACTGGACTTACCGGAGCCTGTCCCCTGTTCAAAAATCTTAGGCGGCAGATTTTCGAGCTTGATAACATCTGTTTCTGCATTTACAATAGCATACTGAATACTATTTTCAAGCTCTCTGATATTACCCGGCCATCGGTATGCTGTCATAGCGTCAAGGGCTTCCTCACTGCATGTGAGCACTTTATCTTTGATTGATTGATGTTTATGAAGGAAATGGTTGGTGAGATAGGCTGTATCTTCTTTTCTTTCATAAAGGGGCGGCAGCTCTATGGATACGACATTAAGTCTGTAGTACAGGTCTTCTCTGAATTTACCTGTAGAGACGAGTTCTTCGAGGTTTCTGTTAGAGGCTGCAATAATTCTGGTATCAAGCTTTAGGGTTTTGTTGGAGCCTATCTTTGTAACTTCTTTCTCCTGAATAACGCGCAGAAGCTTTGACTGAAGCCCCATATCCATTTCAGATATTTCATCCAGAAAGATAGTGCCGTGGTTTGCTTCTTCGAATTTACCTTTTTTATCGCCGATGGCGCCTGTGAAAGATCCTCGTTCGTGACCGAACAGTTCGCTTTCAAGTAGTTCGTTCGGGATTGCCGCCATGTTTATGGGGACGAAAGGCCGCTCGCTGCGTGCTGACTGTTTGTGGATCATCCTTGCGATGACCTCTTTGCCGGTTCCTGATTCGCCCAGTATGAGCACATTGATATTAGTTTTGGATATCTTGCCTATCAGCTTGTATATCTCGAGCATCTTTTTGTTTTTTGTTTCGAAATCGTACTCTTTACTGTCTGAAATTGTGCTCTGTGGTATATTCCCGCATAGGGAGATGACCTTGTTTTTAAGTTCCAGTAGGTCGAAAGGCTTTGAAAAGAAATCTTTTGCTCCGGATTTGATTGATTCTATAACATTAGAGCCTGTGTCCTGAGCAGTCATTATAATGAAGTGTGTTTCTTTGAAAAGGTTAGACCATTTTTCTGTGAGGCTGATGCCGTTATATTCTCCGAGGAATATATCCACGAGGCATATATCGACACCTTTTGCCAGATAATTTTCTGCCATGTTCGGTTCTGTTGTTGTTAGTACGTCGATTTTTTCATCAGAAAGTCCTTCTTTAAGGAGCCAGAGGATGTTCTCTTCGTCATCGACAACTAGTACTCTTATTTTTCTCATTCTATATATATAACTTATGATTAAAAAATAATCAATGAAATGTCCCTGAGTATGTGTTTTTTATGCATATTTTTTAGACATTAAATAATCCTTTGACAATATCGATTAATTTGATTAGATTTTACTTAGCTGTATGACTGACGCTTTTGGAGGAGAACACCTCCGGGGAGTACAGCAATTATAAGAAGCCGTGCGTCTGGGCTGTTTCAGTAATATGAAACGTCTGGACTTTTTTTTGTCCGGACATGGAAAAAAGGAGGCTTTTTATCATGGAACACCTTTCAAATTTCGACCCCGAGGTCTCGGGACTTATCAAACAGGAAGAGCAGAGGCAAATTGACAAAATCCGTCTGATCGCTTCAGAAAATTATGTTTCTCACGCCGTGCTGGAGGCTACAGGGAATGTTCTAACCAATAAATATTCTGAAGGCTACCCCGGAAAGAGATACTACGAGGGGCAGCAGTTCATTGATCCTATCGAAACTATTGCCATTGAACGTGCGAAAGAGCTTTTCGGTGCGGAACATGCTAATGTTCAGCCCTACTCAGGTTCACCTGCAAACATGGCGGTTTATCTTGCTTTTGTTAAGCCCGGTGATACTGTCATGGGCATGTCCCTTTCGCATGGCGGGCACCTTACCCACGGCTCGCCGGTAAGCATCACAGGGAAATATTTTAATATCGTTTCATATGAACTGGACAGGGACACAGGACTTCTTAACTACGAAACCATAAGGGAATTAGCAGTTAAGAGTAAACCAAAAATGATTATTGCAGGGCACTCAGCTTATCCGAGACAGATAGATTTTAGAAAATTCAGAGAGATAGCTGACGAAGTCGGCGCGGTTCTTTTCGTCGATATGGCACACTTTGCAGGGCTTGTTGCCGGCGGTGTTCACCCTTCGCCTGTCCCTTATGCCGATGTTGTATCCACAACAACACATAAAACTCTCAGAGGACCAAGGGGCGGTATGCTTCTTTGTAAAGCGGAATATGCCGCAGCTATTGATAAAGCTGTTTTCCCCGGGATCCAGGGTGGACCGCATAATCATACGACAGCGGGGATTGCTGTTGCTCTGAAAGAGGCACTTCTGCCTGAATTTAAAGAGTATGCCGCACAGGTAGTTAAAAATGCCGGAAAAATGGCGGACTGCCTGACGTCTATGGGGTATCAGCTTGTCACCGGCGGAACAGAGAATCACCTGCTTCTCATAGACCTGAGCAACAAAAATATCACGGGAAAACAGGCCGCAAAGGCTCTCGATAAGGCAGGAATCGTTCTGAACTGTAACGCTGTGCCTTATGATACCAGAAAACCCTTTGATCCCAGCGGTATAAGGATGGGGCTTGCTGCGGTTACGTCAAGAGGATTTAAAGAGGCAGAAGTTGAAAAAACTGCCCAGTGGATAAATAAAGCTATAGAGAATTTTGAAAATGAAGAGGTTCTCGAAAATATATCAAAAGAAGTCAAGGAGCTTTGTGTTAAGTTCCAACCTCCCGGCCTCTAAACGAAAAAAGGCGGAGCAAGTGCTCCGCCTTTTAATGTATGTTTCTGAATATAATTCTAGTTTACGCCCCAGAAGCGAAGTTTCTGAGTTGCGAGCCTTGCCGCATCTGACTCAGGGTACATATTGACAACTTTCTGAAGCGACTTAACAGCGTTGTCTTTATCAGAGATATTGCCGTAGCTGTAGCCCATTTTCAGAAGTGCGTCCGGTACTTTGTTACCTTCGGGATACCTTTCAACCAGTTCCTGAAATTTCATTACTGCACTTTCGTAATCTTTTTCGGCATATTTGATTTCACCGAGCCAGTACATTGCATTGTCAGATCTTTCCACGTCAGGATATTTCATAAGAAATTCATTAAATTTTGTTTCGCTTTCGGCGTATTTACCGTTGCGGTACAGTTCGTATGCATAGGTGTAGAGACCAATTTTGTCCTGAATGTTGTCTTCTACAATAATAACTTCCTCGTCGCCGGATTTCATTACTATTGGGGAGTGATCGGCAGAAAGTTCCATTTTAGTTCTTTCAAGCTCTGTAACGCGTTCTTTTATTTCCATAACGTCAGAGTTGGTAACTGTCATCTCTTCACGAAGCTGCGAAATCGCATCTGAGTTTCTGTTGATACTTTCGGTGTTTACACGGATATCTTTATCCAGTCCCTGTATCTGAACCTGCATGTCGCCTATAGTAGACTGAATGCCGAGCATTTCATCCTTGATGTTATTAAGACTTTGCTGGACAAGATCCTGATTGCCTGTACAGGCAGAAAGGGAAAGTCCCGCTATCATAACAATTAAAAACTTCTTGTACATAACTTCTCCTTCTATATTAAATATTTATCTACTTCATTGACGAGTATGTCTGTGTCCGGCTTGCCTATGAACCGGTTTGCTCCGACACTCATAACTTTTCTTTCATTTTCTTCGGATGCCAGAGAAGAGAAAACCAGTACGGGAAGGTCTCTTGTATCCGGATGTGATCTGATAGTTTTAACTACAAAGGCTCCATCTGTCACAGGCATTTCAAGGTCGGTGACAACTAAGTCGGGAAGCTGTTCTTTCATTTTGTTTAAAAGAAGTTTGCCATTCTCAAAAGAGAAAGTGGTATAACCGGACTGTTCCAGATGTGAATGCAGGAAACGTCTGATAACGCTTGAGTCTTCTGCAAGATAAACAGTTTTTCCTTCTCTCTGGGGTGCTTTAGAGTAGTCAACTTCAATGTCTTTCAGTCCTGTTTCAGGGTTGAGCTCCAGAACGATTTTTTCAAAGTCGAGGAGCTGTATAAGGTTGCCCCCTATGTCTACAACGCCGAGCACAGTTTCAACCAGACTGAAATCTGTGATGGATGAGTAATCTTTTATATCCGCCCATGTTATGCGGTGTATACGGACAACTTCGTCCACTACAAAGCCGTTATATTGGTGGTTAAAGAAGGTTACGATGATCTTTTTTTCTTTATAATCCTCGTCATACTTTAGCTCCAGCCACTGAGCAAGATCTATTATCGGTATTAGCTTTTGTCTGATATTAGCTGTACCCACGACACTTGGGTGGGCATCCGGCACTTTGACAATTTCGGGAAATCTGATAACTTCCCTTACTTTTGCCACATTTATGCCGAAGTGGTGCTCTTTTGTGTCTGATTTGATAATAAATTCAACGATTTCGAATTCGTTGGTTCCTGTTTCGAGCAGTATTCCGTGATCTAGTGCCATGTTTCACCCTCGTGTTTGTTACTTAAGTTACCATGATTAAAGCGAGTCTTCAACAAATAATCAACAAAGGATAGTTGCAGGGTTTAACGCCTTATTGTAGAATAAGCCAATGGGTAGAATATTTTTCATACTTTTAACCTTTTTGATGTTTCATATGGCTTTTGCTGCGGGTGTTTATATCCGCAATAATGGTCATTTTTCTGAATTTATAATATCCGGCATGGCAGAAAGCATCGTTTCTGTCAGTGAAGGGGAGAGCAGAATGGTTGTGGAGCTCACGACACCCCTTTCCGCAGATGCGGCCGGAAGCTTCAATGACCCGTTCATAAAATCCCTCTCCGTGGATGGCAGAATGGTCACTCTCTCTTTCTTTCCTAATACTGACTATACCCTCAGCAGAAGCAAAGGTGATATTCTCATCACCGCAGCGAGGAAGAAAACTTCTGACGACATACAGCTTGGTTACGGCATCGAACAGCCTCTGATTAAGTCAACTGACAGGATTCTGGCAGATAAAAACGCAGAAGAGGTTCTGGGGATGATGGATGACGCTATGGCGGAGGAAGACCTGCCATATGCTCTTTCTCTCGCGGAAAACTTTCTTAATTCCGGTATAGAAGGATATTACAGGCAGGAAGGTCTTTTCCGTATGGGGATGATCTATTTCAAAATGGGTGAGCAGTCTGACGACAATTATATCTTTGCCGCACGGATTTTTGATGATTTCCTTAAGCAGTATCCGGATTCTTTCAGGAAAAAGGATGTGCTGATTAAAACAGCAGAGGCAAAGGAACTCGCCATGCTTTACAGTGAGGCGGTATTCTCTTATAATAATATAATTAAATCATTACGTGACAGGGATATACGGAAGATGTCGTATGAGCGTATCGCAGAGATATATTCGAAATCAGGACAGTATGTTCAGGCAATTGATGCTCATGAGAATGTCATATATAATTTCCCTGAAACCTTTACCATACAGACTGCAAAGATAGGGATGCTGCATGCCAAAAGGAAAGATTTTGATCTTGCCTATAAAACGTTTCTGACTGTACTCGACCATAAAGAGGAACTTGGGCTTCTCGGTGCGGAAGAGCTTTATACCATGGGGGAAGTTCTCAGCAGCAGGAATAAGTTCGGTGTTGCTCGAGAGGCTTTTGAAAAAGTTTATTCCCTTTACCCATCTGACGAGCTTGCGGATATGTCTATGTACAGGTCTGCTATCATGCTTGAGAAAGAGAATAAGGGTGATGCCGTTGATGCACGCCTTGATATATGCAGACAGGTATACAAAGAGAAGAAGGGCGGTTTGCTCTGTGCTGTCATGTTTGCACGGAGACACATAGAAGAGAAGATGCCGGAAGAGTGGGAAACCGCTTTGGAGTCTGCTCTGAATTCTGATGATCTGGATATTCGTGCAGAAGCAGAGCTTGTGTTGATCAAAGCATTTTTTAAACAGAATAAATATGAGGATGCTGACAAGAGGGTTGAAAATTTCATAAGAAAGAATTTTACTTCAGATCACCTGCCTGAGGTTTACGATATCCGGCAGCAGATAACACTCACAAAAGCAAAAGATGCGTATAGCAAATCTAATTACGCACTTGCCCAGCAGCTTATCGAAGGCATGCTGGAGGTGTTTCCGGATACTAAACATAAAAGAGAGGCACTTGAAATCCTCCAGGATATACGCTTCGGAGATATAAGAGACAGGTTCGCAGCAGGTCAGTATAAAGAAACAATAGATGATCTCACGAAATTTCTGCTTGAAAATGATGATCTTATAAACCCTGATAAGTGGGTTGCGATGCTGGAAGAAGCTAAGTTTGCCTATGCTCAGGAACTTTACCAGCAGGGGCACCTGACAGATGCTGTCATTGCAGCGTCAGAATATCGGGTGTCGTTCCCTGAGGGGGCGCATCTTACTGAGGCGTCAAATATTCAGAAGGATGCTATTTCCATAACAATTGATGATTATTATGAAAAAAATGAATTTATAAATATAATTGGTCTTAATGAACAGAATTCAGATTTTATACAAAATGGTGGAGACCGTATATTCAGAGATAAAGTGAAAAGTATCACAGCATTTTCACTTTTCAAAATGGGGATGAAAGACCAGTCTCTTACGATGCTTAACCAGGTTGAAGATAAGCAGAACCCTTATTATCTCATGACAGCTATTATGCTTGACCAGTTAAAAACTGATGTAAGTCCAGATGTTTTTACAGATAATATGATGGGGTTTCTTGTTCAGGAGCTTGAGAACACCAGACCTGACTACCTCATTGAGCTGCTGAAAAAGTATACGAATAATAAAGCATATGCAGCGCAAAAGATGTATAGCATCAGTAAAGATGTTTTCGATGACCTGAAGAGGGAGTCAATCCTTTTTGATCTGACTCAGAAGCTGGACCGGGACGAGGGAACACGCTTTGACGGATATGAAGAGGTATATCTGGACACGGGAATATCTTATTATAAAAGAAATAATTTTGAAAATGCGGCGACCGCGCTGGAGAAATTTAAACTGCAATACAGCCCGAGGGACGAAAAGAGAGCCGAAGGACTTTATTATCTCGGAAAAACATACCGCAAAATGCAGGGGAAGGACGAACAGGCTGTCAACGCTCTGATGGAGCTTCTTGAGAGTGTCCCAGGCTCTGTCTATGCAAGTGCGGCTAGAAGCGAACTGGAGGAGATCAAGTGGCGGAAAAACCTGACAAAGTAGATCAGTCGAAAGAGCTTGCCATGCTTATGGAGGCATTCGAACAGTTTAATAAAGCGTCCAGACAGCTTGAGGATAAGTACGCCATAATTGAGGCTGAAGCAAAAAAACTTCGGGAAGAGGTTCAGGAAAAAAATGCCGAGCTTTCGAAATTGTCCGGTCTTATGGAATCTGTCCTTAATAACTCAAATAGCTGTGTTATTGCTGTGGATGAAAGCTTTAAAGTTTTGGTGAAAAATCCTGTTGCTGATCAGCTGATATATGAAATAGGAGAAGATATTTTTTCAGGAATGCTCAGGGCATACAGCCGTGCCGGCGTTTTTGACCATGAAGAGGGCGGACTGACATTTCGTCTGTCTGTGGGACTTCTGGACACTGACGAGCAGAGAGGCTATGTCTATGTTATCAATGACATCACCCACCTGCGTCATCTGGAGATGGAAAAGCAGCGAGATGAAAAACTTAAACTGATGGGGGAGATGGCTGCAAATATCGCCCACGACATAAGAAACCCGCTGGGGAGCATAGAACTTTTTGCATCCCTTCTTGAGCGTGACCTGCAAAAGAATGAACCGGGGATGAAGCTGACCCGTTCCATCGTTAAAGGTGTTAGGACGATTAATTCTATTATTAATAATATTCTTATATTTACCAAAGAAATACAGCTTGTTAAGTCGGAGCACTATGTGGCTGATATCGTTGATGATGTTATACTTTACATGCAGCATCTCATGCGCGAGAAGAAAATTAAATTTATCAACAGGATAGATGAGGAGCACATGCTCCGCTGTGATATGGAGCTCTTTAAACAGGTTGTCATGAACCTTGTGCATAACGCGATAGATGCAAGCTCTGAAAAAGGCGAGATAGTTATGGATTCTTTTTCTGAAGGAGATGTGAGCGGATTCATTGTCTCAGACAAAGGAACCGGAATTACAAAAGAGCGGCGTAAGAAACTCTTTATCCCTTTTCAGACAACAAAAGCGAAAGGAACCGGTCTGGGGCTTGCGATTGTTTATAAGATAGTCAAGGCTCACGAAGGGAACATTACAGTAGAAAGTGACGGCAGCAGCTATACGAGATTCAGAGTGGAGCTTCCGGTTTAATAGTTTTTATAAGGAAATGGTTATGGATTTAACATCAAAGAAAATACTTATAGTTGACGATGACGATAATATGCGTGAAGCGATGCTTGAAACAGTACGCCGGATGGGTGTTTCTGTGGAAATCGCCACTGACGGACAGGAGGGGTTTGAGAAAGCATCAAAGAATGCCTATGACCTCATTGTAAGTGATATGCGTATGCCTAACGTTGACGGAATGACCATGATGAATATGATCCAGTCCGCTGGGATCACTACCCCCCTTTGTTTTGTAACCGCATTCGGAACAGTCAACAATGCGGTGGATGCCCTTAAGCTTGGAGCCTATGACTATATACTGAAGCCCTTTGCGCCGGAAGTTATAGAAGAGCTTGTGCGGAGAGTTCTGGAGATAGAAGAGACTGCGCCGGCTGTTAAAAGGAAGAAGAATACTGCGATCTTTCGTTCCGCTTTTATGGCTCAGCTTTTCTCTCTGGCGAGGGATGTTGCAGCCAGCGAAGCAACTGTTCTCATTACCGGAGAATCAGGGACAGGAAAGGAAGTTTTTGCCAGATACATACATGAAAATTCAAACCGTTCATCAGGGGCTTTTGTCGCTGTGAACTGTGCCGCGCTGCCGGAAAACCTCATGGAGAGTGAGCTGTTCGGCTATGAGAAGGGAGCGTTCACAGGAGCTGTCAACAGGAAACCCGGCAAATTCGAGCTCGCTGACGGCGGAACGATACTTCTTGATGAACTTGGTGAAATACCCCTTCATCTTCAGGCGAAGCTTTTGCGTGTCCTTCAGGAGAAAGAAGTTGAGAGACTGGGCGGAACAAAGCCTTTTAAAATAAATGTACGCATACTTGCCACCACTAATAAGGTGCTGAAAAAAGAGGTCGATGAGGGAAATTTCCGTGAAGACCTTTATTACAGACTGAATGTGATCTCTATTGAACTTCCGCCTCTGCGTGAACGTAAAGAAGACATAATGGAGCTTGCGACATTTTTTGCAGAAAAATACGCCCAGATAAATGGTAAAGGCAGCTGTAAAATGACAGATGACGCTGTGAAAGCACTTTTGGATTATGACTGGCCGGGGAATGTACGTGAGCTTGAACACACCATCGAACGTGCTGTTGTGCTCTGTCGTGACGGGGTGATATCCGAAAGAAATCTCTTTCTGCACGGTATAACAATAAACCAGTTCATGACGGATAAACAAGAGCTTGCAGCAGCAGACAGCTATACAGGCTGCGAGACCACTGAGGATAGCGTTTCTGCCGGTATAGATTTTGCAGGAACTATTGCAGAGATGGAGCGGGAACTCATCATTAAGACCCTTAAAGAGACTGGCGGCAACAGGACAAAAGCGGCGGATATGCTCGGTATAACTGTGCGTACGCTTCGCAATAAGCTGAATGAATATAAAGAGAATGGATTAAATATTGAGGATATAATAGGTTAGCGGATTTGGTCTTCCCTAATAAATACAAAGTTATTAGCGGGAGTTTTTGAACTGCATTTCAAATAGTTTGGAGTAGATGTCGGATTTTTCTAAAAGTTCTGTGTGAGTACCCGTATCTATTATCTTTCCATTGTCCATAACGGCAATAATGTCTGCATTGATTATTGTGGACAGTCTGTGGGCGATGGTAAAGCTGGTTTTGTTTTTCATAAGGTTTGTGAGTGCCTTCTGGACGATTTTTTCCGACTCTGTGTCCAGTGCGCTTGTTGCCTCATCCAGAATCAGCACAGGACTGTTCATGAGTATCGCTCTGGCTATAGTCAGTCTTTGTTTCTGACCGCCTGAGAGTTTGCATCCTCTCTCCCCCAGCAGTGAATCCAGCCCTTCCGGCAGATCATTTATGAAGTCAGTCGCATATGCCTGTTCGGCAGCCTCAATGATTCTGCTTTCTTCTATCTTATCAAATCCATAGGCAATATTATATCTTACTGTATTGTTAAATAGAAATGCAGACTGGGATACGATTGAGATATTTCTGCGCAAAGAGTAAACGTCGAAATCACGAAGGTCGGTGCCGCCTATTTGGATAGCCCCTTCGGTAACATCGTAAAATCTCGGAAGAAGAGATACTAGTGAGCTTTTGCCTGCTCCGCTTGAACCGACAAGTGCCACGCTTGTTCCGAAAGGTACGCTTAGGGATATGTTGTCCAGAACCTTTGCACTGTCGGGTTTATAGCGGAAAGAAACATTTTTAAATGTAATGTTTTTCTCATTTGCATTGCATTGAAGTGCCCCATTGTTGTCCAGAATGCTGTTTTCAGTGTCGAGAACAGAGAATATTCTCTCCATAGAAGCCCTTGCAACCTGTATTATCTGGTTATAGTTATTAAGTTTTTTGATTGGTTCGAACATCATGCCGAAAGCAGTCACAAAAGAGAAAAAAGTCCCTGTTGTTGTTTCACCGCTGATAACCATCGTTCCACCGTATAAGATGATGGCCGCTATGCTGAATCCTGAGAGTGTTTCAATCATGGGTGAGCTGACAGATGTTATCATTGCCTGCCGCAGTTTATATTTCAGCTCCGAAAGGGCAACTTTTTTGAATTTACTGTATTCTCTTATTTCGGCTGCAAAAGATTTAACGACCCGTATTCCTGAGAAGCTTTCGTTGAGAGCACTGCCCATCTCTCCGGTATATTCCTGAATCTTATGGCTGGTTTTCTTTATCTTTTTGCCGGATTTGTGGACTATAAGAAACAGTATCGGAGCAAGTATGAAAACAGATATACCAAGTTTAGGGTTTTGAAAAAAGACTATTCCGGTCAGGAAGACTATGGACAGGGAGCTTCTGAAGATTCGCATAGCGGACGATATTGCTCTCTGGAGGTTTGATACATCGTTGATGATTTTCGTCATCATTATACCAATGCTGTTTTCACTGAAATAACTCATCGGCTGATGAATAATTTTCTGATACATGTCGTCTCTGATGCTTTGTACAGCTTTTTGTCCGGCATATTGGATTGAGTAAGACTGGAGAAATCTTGCGCCGCACCTGAAAGTGAAGAGAGAAATGATCATCAAGGGAACCAGCCGAAGCATTTTCTCATCTTTTGATATAAAGATACCATCAAGAATATCTTTGACCATGTATGCTATCGCCGCATCGGTTCCAGACACAGCCATGGAAGACACAAACGCTATTGCTATCAATATTTTATGTTTTTTGAAATATTGCCAAATACGTTTTGTATTGTTCATAAAGTGACTTATAGCATTTTTTACAAGAATTTACATCCAGCAATTACAGGTATGCTGAATATGTATCTGAAAGCGGCTTACTTTTCAAAAGCCGGACGGAATGGAGGGGGCGCTCATGCTCTATGCAAAGTATGAGTGGAGATGTATAGGCCGGATTTATTATAAAAGCAGAATATTGCTTATAAGTACCGTAATGCCGGAGATGCTGCCTGCGCTGTCGGTCAGAGGTGACGTAACAAGTGCCACAGGCTGAACTTCACCTGCTTTGTTTAAGACATGCGAGTCAAAGCTGTAGTATACTTCTCCGGTTTCTACAACATTCAGAATATTGTCTTTTTCATTGTTGATGAATATCTTTTGGATACCATCAGTTCCGAGCACTTCATCTGCTGTATATCCTAAAATATTTTCCGCACTGTCATTCCATGCCGTTATGATGCCTTTGTCATTCATCTGTACCATTGCTCCGCAAATATCATCCATATATGAGCCTCTTGAGTGTTTATAAAAAAATTATACCATGTTTAAGAGACAATATAATTGATTAATTAATAAAAACAACTGCACTTTGGTACACTTGAAAAGATATCATGATATGAGGTGAGCCATCTTTTTTTGAGAATTATTTCCATGCTGTTGGCATGATAATTGTTATAGTAAGATCATACGGAGGCGGATATGCAGGGGATATTTGAAAGAATGAAGATCGACACACTTGCCACAGGGCTTAGAACAGCATCTGTAAAAAACGGTGTGATCGCTGAAAACATTGCCAATAAAGACACTCCCGGCTATAAGGCTCAGGATCTGGAATTTTATGATGTTATGGATGAAGTTTTAGGGACAGGGAAAAAATTACCCCTTACAAGGACAAACGAGAAACATCTTCCTCCGGCAGGCAGGGGTGTTGATCCCTCTTCTTTTGTTTATCAGCAAAATAATCCGTCTGTAAGAAATGACGGCAATGATGTTAATGTTGACTACGAAATGACTCAGATGGCTGAAAATACGATTCGTTATAATATGATGGCGGACATGACAGCAGGTAAATTTACAAAACTGAAAAATATAATTGCAGGCAGATCATAAAGGGGTAGGAAATGAGCTTTTTTGATGTACTCGGAGTAGCCGGAACAGGGATGAGCGCGCAACGGATAAGAATAAGCGCTATATCGGCAAATCTCGCAAACGCAAATACCACAAGGACAGATGATGGCGGACCTTATGTAAGGCAGGACGTTATCTTCAAGCAGGTGCTTGAAGGGGAGCTTGCGGGGGGCGTTAAAGTGACAGAGGTTGTGAAAGATGAAAAACCGCCGATATTAAAGTATGAGCCCGGACATCCTGATGCTGATGAAGAGGGGTATGTTGCTTATCCTAACATAAACCCTATCGAAGAGATGGTTAATATGCTCGAAGCATCAAAAAGCTATGAAGCGAACACAACAGTAGTGTCAACCGCTAAACAGCTTGCAATGAAAGCTCTTGAAATAGGAAGAGCTTAAATAAATGGGTTGTAAAACAGGCGTGAAATATATTATATTACTAGAGAGTATACACGTGTTTTCTCATGTAGACTCAGTGCAGGGGTAGGAAATGTCTGAAATTAACAATATTAACTTTCTGCTGCCGAACAAACTGGACACAACAAAGAGCTCTCAGGCTGAGAAGCCGGAAGCGAGCGTTGATTTCTCCAGTATGCTCAAAGATGCCCTCAGGGACGTTAACGGTGCCCAGATTGAGGCTGATGATGCTGTGCAGAAAGTTCTTAGCGGAGAGACAAAAGATATCGAATCCACCATGATAGCACTGCAAAAGGCTGACGTTTCCCTTAAGATGATGCTTGAGGTCAGAAACAAGATAATGGAAGCCTACCAAGAGGTCATGAGAACACAAATATAATGTGTGAGAGAGAGGGTGTATGGCTCTCAGTGATATAGCTTCCCAGTTTAAAGATACCTATTTAAAACTGTCTCTATTACAGAAGATATCAGTGGCCGCCGCGCTGGCGGCTGTTTTTATATCTGTGGCCGTGATAGTATATTGGGCCAACAGACCAGTCTATAAGACCCTTTTCGCAGGTATGACACAGGACGATGCCGCACTTGTTGTGGACAGTCTGAAAGAGCAGCGTATCCCCTATAAGCTGGAGGATGGCGGTGCGAAAATTACCATACCTGACCAATATGTCTATGAAACAAGGTTAAACCTCGCAAAAGAAAATATTCCCAGAGGCGGCGGTGCCGGTCTGGAGCTTTTTGATAAATCAAGTTTCGGTATGACAGAGTTCATGCAGAATGTTAGCTATCAAAGAGCGTTGCAGGGAGAGCTTGCCCGTACTATAACTGCGCTGAAAGAGATTCAGGAGGCGCGGGTACATCTTACTGTGTCAAAAGACCGTCTTTTTATTGCAGATGAAGAGGCGTCTAAAGCTGCTGTGGTTCTGCGTCTCCGAAGCGGAGCATCACTCGGCAGGGCAGAAGTACAGGCGATAGCATCACTTGTTTCAGGTGCTGTAAAAGGGCTCTCACCGGAAAATGTTCAGATTGTAGATACTCAGGGTCGTCTGCTCAGTGAATTTCTCGATGAAGAAAATTCTCCTTTGATGATGACTCAGAGCCAGCTTGAATACACTAAAAAAATAGAACGCGACCTTGAAAGAAAGGTTAATGAAATACTTGGTGCAACCCTTGGTAAAGGGAATGCTGTTGCTAAAGTGACTGCCGAGATAGATTTTAATAAAAGAGATGTAACAAAAGAGGAATATGGCGATACTCCTGTGCTGAGGTCTCAGCAGTCAATGGAGATCAGCAGTACGAATAAGCCTGACGGCCCTCAGGGTATTCCCGGCGTTCAGTCTAATCTTGCAGAACCGGACATTGGCACTGCCGGGCGCAATCAGGAATATAACAAAACCGAAGACACACAGAACTTTGAGATAAATAAAACTATAACAGTTGAACAGAAAGCATATGGAACGATAGACAGGGTGACTGTTGCTGTGGTTGTTGATGACAGAAAAATAAGACAGCAGGACGATAACGGTGAAAGCACTATTGTCAGTCAGCGAAGATCAGATGACGAGATGCGTTCCATAAGGAATCTGGTTGCTATGGCTGTGGGGTATAACGAACCCAGAGGTGACCAGATCGAAGTTACAAATATTTCGTTTGATACCACATCGAAAGATCACGAGTATGACACCCTTAAGAGAGAGAAAACCATGGAACTTGTCGGAATGGTTTCCAAATATCTACTTGCGGCTCTGATAGTCTTACTGTTCTACTTTCTCGTTATCCGCAGGATACTTAAAAGACTGGACAAGCCTGTTACTGTCCACGAGGACGGCTCAATCACATACGGACAGATTGATGGTGAGATGGGGATAGATATCACCCTTGATGACTCTTATCCGAAAACGCTGGAAGAACTTGAAAGGGAGATAGAATCCGAGCTGGAAGAAAGCTCGCCGATGGATGTTGACACAGTTAAATCAAAAGTTATGCTTAAGAAGATAGAGGAATTTGCTACAGAAGATCCCGATGCTATGGCAAGCCTGCTTAAAACCTTGATGAGAGGGGATAATTAAGTGATGATAAGTGAAGATGGTGTAAAAAGAGCCGCTGCGATAATGATCGCACTCGGGGAAGATGTGACATCACCTGTTTTGGCTGCCCTTGATGAAGATGAAGTTAGTGAGCTTACGAAAGAGATCGCAACCACTAAGATTGTATCTCCTGAAAAGATGGACGAGTATATAGAAGATTTCTATAACATGATGCTTGCTAAGAAATTTATTGCTAAAGGCGGTCTGGATTATGCCAAGTCGGTGCTTGTTAAGTCGCTGGGGCCAGAGCGTGCGAGAAAGATCATCGACAGGCTTACAAAAATGCTGGAGCAGTCTTCGGGTTTTGACTTTCTATCCAAGATCGACCCGAAACAACTGGCTAAATTTATACAGACTGAGCACCCGCAGACAATAGCTCTTATCCTCGCGCACCTAGACCCTTCGCAGGCGGCGGAATCACTCGCTCAGCTTCCCGAAGAGATGAAAGCTGATATAACACTTCGTATTTCAAATCTGCAAGACATCTCACCATCTGTTGTGAAGACTCTTGCGAGAGTTCTTGAAGAGCGGTTTGAGTCGTTGTCTTCTTATAATGTTGAGGTTGGCGGTGTTAAATCCGTTGCGGAAATCTTCAACAGGATGGATAGGGTTACTAGCAAGGCAACTCTTGAAAAGCTGGAAAAAGACGATCCGGAGCTGGTACAGGCTATCAGGGATATGATGTTTGTTTTCGAGGATATCAGAGCTCTCAACGATGTTGCACTGCAGGAAATACTGAAAAAAGCAGACAAGAAAGCTCTTACTCTTGCTCTCAAAGGGACAGACCCGGAGACTCAGGAGCGTTTTTTCAAAAATATGTCTTCCCGTGCTGTGGAAACAATGAAGGAAGAGATGGAATATATGGGACCTATCAAGCTGAAAGAAGTGGAGAAAGCCCAGCACGAGATAGTCGCCATTGTGCGTGAACTCGACGAGGAAGGTGTTATATCCATAGGCGGCGGTGAAGAGGACGAGTACGTATAAGCCCCGAGTCGATAAAGGCACAGGAAGTGCCTCGCGCAGCGGGAGCCGGCATGCACTTGTTCATGCTGTGCGACCCTAATTTTTTTGCTATGACAGCAAAAAAATCTTATTCATTGTCGAGGAAGGGGTTATATCCATAGGCGGCGGTGAAGAGGATGAGTACGTATAATATCTCCATTTTGTCAGTTTTGCTTTTCGGGTGCCTGAGAGGTGCTTTTATATATATTTTTATCAATCCGTATACCTCTATGCAGTACACCGGAAAAGTTTTATATATAAAATAATGTTAATCTTACCTGTGGTGGTAAATGTCTAAAAAAGTAATCAAAAATGAAGATGTAAAAACTGATAAACTTAAGCACTTCGGATTTCAGGTTTATGAAACTGTTGAACGTGGTGAAAAAGTTAAAAAGCTCGAAAAAGTCGGAGAGATGGAATATACTCCCGGCGAAATCGACATGAAGGTCTTTAGTTTTGATGATGATATTGAAATGGGAAAGGCGATTATCGTTCAGGACAGGTCGCTGAGGACAGAGAAATATACTCCGAAGGAGTTTGTTCCGGAAGAGTCTCCGGTTAATGCAAAAGAACCTGACCCTACCCCCGAACCAGAGCCCGAGCCTGAACCCGAAATTCCTGTGATTACTGAGGAAGAGCTGGAACAGGCAAGAAAAGACGGGCACGAGGCAGGACTTGCGGAAGGTCTACAGAAAGGGCTTAAGCAGGGGCGTGCTGAGGCAGAAAAAGAGTATGAGGCACAGAAAAGCGACTATCTTGAAGGTCTTCAGGGTGCGTATAAAGATGTGATAACTCAGCTTGACGAGTTTTCTAAAGCGGTGACACAGCTTGATGAAGCTTTGCCGGAAATGCTGGTCAGCATGGTGCAGGACATAATAGGCGAAGAGTTGAGGATAAACGATAAGGTTATAGTTTCTGTTGCGAACAAGTCTCTGATGCACTTGAAAGAACTTGAGAGAGTAATCTTTCTGGTTAATCCTGATGATGTTGAGACTATGAAAGAGGCTTTCCCTGACTATGAAACCCAGCCGGATAAAAATATTATGAAGGGTAGTCTGAAAGTTTCGACAAATATCGGTGAGATGAATTTCAGTATAAAAAGAATAATGGAAGAATTTGTGGGAAGGATACATGAAGAATTTAGCCCGACTGAAGAGGGTTGACCACAAGGCTTCCCTCCAGATAAAAGGAAAAGTTACAAAGATTGTCGGACTCACTATAGAGGCGGACGGTCCGCTGCTCGGTATCGGTACCAGATGCAGTATAGAGAGTATGGACGGCAGACGCATTCTTGCAGAGATTGTGGGCTTTAAGGACGACCGCATCATCCTTATGCCGTATGGCGAAAGTGAGGGGATAGCCCCCGGAAGCCATGTGACGAACGAATCCTACGGCAACACTGTAAAAGTATCAGATAGCCTTCTCGGGCGTGTTCTGGATGGTCTCGGTAATCCCATGGACGGCAAAGGACCAATAACGGATTTCGAACTTGTTAATGTTTATCAGTCGCCTCCCCAGGCGCTCGAACGTGAGATAATTAAAACACCTGTTTCGACAGGGATCAAAGCGATAGACAACCTTATAACAATTGGTCGTGGTCAGAGGGTCGGTATTTTTGCCGGTTCCGGTGTGGGTAAATCAGTGACCCTTGGTATGATAGCGAGGGATTCTGATGCAGATGTTAACGTAATAGCCCTTATCGGTGAGCGTGGTCGTGAAGTGCGTGAGTTTATCGAGCGTGACCTTGGCGAAGAGGGGCTTAAGCGCAGTGTCCTCGTTATCGCCACGTCTGATCAGTCTGCTCTGATAAGAAAGCTCGGGGCGTTTGTAGGGACTGCCATAGCGGAGTATTTCCGCAGTAAAGGGCTTAATGTTATGCTGATGATGGACTCTGTGACACGTTTCGCTATGGCGCAGCGTGAGATAGGGCTTACAGTGGGGGAACCGCCAACAACAAAAGGATATACACCCTCTGTCTTTGGTCTGCTCCCAAAACTTCTGGAACGTGCCGGAACACAAAAAGGTAAAGGGAATATTACAGGTTTGTACACCGTACTGGTGGAGGCGGACGATATGAATGACCCGATAGGTGATTCCGTACGTTCAATTATAGACGGGCACATAGTCCTTTCCAGAGGGCTTGCAGCAAAGAATCATTATCCGGCAATAGACGTCCTCAGCAGTGCCAGCAGGCTTATGAAAGAGATTGTGAATGACAAGCAGTATGCCAATGCCGGGCGGATGCGTGACCTGCTCGCCAGCTATAACGAAGCGGAAGACCTCATTAACATCGGCGCATACGTAAAGGGGAGCAATCCGAAGATCGATGAATCCATAGCGAAGATCGGGCAGATCGAACAATTTCTCAGGCAGGGCATAGACGATTCAATTAATTTTGAAGAGAGCACAAAACTGCTTGATGCCATCATAGCTAAATAATGAAAAAGAACTTCAGACTCCAAAAAGTTTTAGAATACAGAGAGCGGCTGGTTGATCTTGAAAAAAACAAACTCGCTGAGATAAACTCCAAACTTGAACGCACGAAGTTGAAGATCGTTGAAGCGGATGAAATAATAAACCTGAAGGTTGAAGAGCGCGGAACTGCTGACAGCAGGTTCAGAAGTATGTATGATAAGTATATAAAGCGGATAACAAACGACAAAAATATGCTTATCAAACTCCGCAAACAGCTCGAACTGAATATAGAACTTCAGAAAAAGAAAGTTGTCGAAGCCATAGAAAGGCATAAGGTAATGCTCAAACTGAAAGAGAAGCATGTTGATAATTACAGAACGTATCTGAACAAAGAAGAGATGAAGCTGATAGATGAGCTTGCAGTGACAAGGAGTGCCAGAAATGAAAACTAAAACAGCTATGCTGCTTATGATAATAATGATATTTACTGCCGGCGTACAGGCGGAAAGCCTTGTTAACCTTCAGGCTATCGCACAGGAACTTGACAAGCGCAAGGCAGAACTCGATGAGCGGGAGAAGAATATTGCCGGTAAAGAGGAACGCATGAAGGCTCTGGAGGACGAACTCCTTCAGAAAGAGAGCGAGCTCCGCAAACTGAAAGACACAATCACCGCCCGCCTTAACGAGATAAAGGCTCAGGAAGATGCCAACCTTGACGCCCTTGCAAAGGCTTACGGGGCTGCAAAAGCAAAATCCTCAGCGGATATCATATCTCAGATGGATATTGATAAGGCGGTACAGCTTTTTCTGCGTATGAATTCTATGACAGCGGGTAAGATTATGTCTGCGATGGGTAAAAGTGACCCCAAATTTGCCGCCCGTATTTCTGAAAAGCTCACACCAGAAAATATTCAAGGCATCAATGAACAATAGACTGCTGAACCCATACCTGAGGGGGCTGGCAGACGGAGCGGACAAAGCTTTGCATTATGATGCGGAGCAGATGAAAACACCATCTGTTGAACCCGATACGGGGATGTTTCTCGAACATTTTGCTTATTCGTTAAAACCATCCCGAATACTTGAGCTTGGTTGCGGTGTTGGCGTTTCAACACGCTATATGGCTAAAGGTGCACCATCTGCCCATATCACTGCTGTTGATTATAATAAAAGCAGACTGGATTATGCTGAGAGCCGTTGTGCCGGACTGAACACCCGTTTTGTAAATTCTGATGTGATTAAATTTTTGAAAACCAATACAGAGACATACGATATGATCTTTGTTGATTCCATGAAAAAACAGTATCCCATAGTCTTCTATCACGCCTATAAACTCTTAAATCAGGGCGGAAGCATAATCTTTGATGATATCTTTGTATATGGCGAGGTCTTTTGTGAAGACTGTGAGATTGCGCCGAAGTATATAAATGTGGTAAAGACAATGCGGAATTTTATGAATCATATAAAATATACACATAGCCACAGTTTTCTGCCTATTGGCGGAGGACTGCTGCTGGTGAGGAAATAGATAATGAATAAACCTGAATTGCTTTCCCCGGCGGGAAGTTTTGAAAAGCTGAAAGCTGCTGTGCGGTTTGGCGCAGATGCTGTTTATCTCGCAGGTGCGGGCTACGGACTTCGTGTCCGTGCTTCGAATTTTGAGCTTCCGGAGATGGAAGAAGCTTTCAGATATCTGCACGAAAGAGGGAGGAAGGGCTATGTTACTGTAAATGCATTTCTGAAAAACCGCGAACTTGACGGTGTAAGGAAATATATCGGAGAGCTGAAGGATATCAGACCGGACGCTCTTATCATATCTGATCCCGGTGTTTTCCGGATAGCCCGTGAGGTGGCTCCGGAGATACCTGTTCATATAAGCACACAGGCAAATGTTACCAATCTGTCCGCTGTGGAGTTCTGGCACGAGCTGGGTGCAGAGCGGGTTATACTTGCCCGTGAAGTCACAGGTGACGAAACAGCCTTTATCTGCAAAAGCACCCCATGCGAAGTTGAAGTTTTTGTTCATGGTGCCATGTGTATATCCATGTCCGGAAGATGCCTCATAAGCAACTATATGACAGGAAGGGATGCAAACGCAGGAGACTGTGCACAGAGCTGCCGGTGGAAATACGCTCTTGTGGAAGAGAGCAGAGACGGTCAGTATTTTCCTGTGGCAGAGGACGATAGGGGGACATATTTCTATAACAGCAAAGACTTATGTCTGCTCCCCCGTGTGAATGATCTTGCAGGGGTGGGTGTGAAATCCCTTAAAATAGAAGGTCGTATGAAGTCTGTAATGTATGTCTCCACTGTGACAGGCGTCTACAGGCAGGCTATAGATGCAGCCGCAGAAGGGGACTACAGTGTGAAGGATGAGTGGATAAAACTCCTCACAAGTGTCAGCCACAGGGAATATACCGAGGCTTCCTATAGCGGTCAGGCATACAGCTCCAGCATGAATTACGGTACGTCTTCATATGTGCGGGGGTGTGATTTCCTCGCTATTGTGGAAGGTGATGCCGAAGGCGGCGTATTCATTGACGCCAAAGCCAAGTTTGGAAAAGGGGAAAAGGTTATGCTCCTGACCCCTGATATGAAAGAGACTGAAATTGAAGCCGGAAGCATAATAGCACTGAACGGCATCGAAGAGATAAACACAAAACCAGGGATGAAATATATATTAAGGGGGCTTTCCGCACCGGAAGGAAGCCTTATCAGAAGGTATGCATAAATGGACTACAGAGAGCTTGTTGATAAACTGAATTACTACAGCAAAAAGTACTACGTTGAGGATGATCCGGTTGTCGCCGATGCGGAGTACGACAAGCTTTATAATGAGCTTTTGAGGATAGAGGCGGAAGACCCTTCAATAATATCCCACGATTCCCCTTCGCAGCGTGTCGGAGATAAGCCTGTGACAGGTCTTGAGAATGTGACACATGAAATCAAACTTCTTTCCCTCTCAAACGCTTACAGCAGAGAAGAGCTGGAGAAGTTTGTTGAAAACATATGGGATGAATACCCCGGGGCGGAAATCGTTGTTGAGCCGAAGATAGACGGCGCAGCCATGGTGCTGACATATGAAGATGGAAAGCTTGTTCGGGGTGCTACCAGAGGTGACGGGACAACAGGAGAGGATGTTACGCATAATATACGTACAATCCGCTCACTTCCTCTGGAGATAGAAAAATCAGGCAGGATGATTATCCGCGGTGAAGTTTTTATGCCTGTTGCCTCATTTGAACGTCTGAACAGGCTTAAAGGTGAAAAGGGTGAAAAACTCTTCGCAAACCCAAGGAACGCCGCCGCAGGTACGCTGAAGCTTCTGGATAGTAAAACAGCTTACGAGAGAGGGCTTGACGTATTCCTGTACGGGATGGATATGGGTGGGACTGAACATCATCTAAAAGATATGGAGCTGATGAAGAGTCTCGGTTTTAATATTAATGAGATGACTAGGAAGTTTAATAACTTCGAAGATATATGGGCTCATGTGGAGTATATCGGCAGCAGACGCAACAGCCTTGAGTACGACATAGACGGTGCTGTTATCAAGGTGGACAGTAAAGCTTATCAGCGTTCGCTTGGGAGCACGATCAAAAGTCCAAAATGGGCTATAGCGTATAAGTATCCGGCGCAGGAGGCTGTTACAATACTCCGTGATGTTGATTTCCAGGTGGGGCGAACAGGGAGCATAACGCCTGTGGCAAAGCTTGAACCTGTTTTTCTCGCAGGGTCTACCATTTCAAATGCAACTCTGCACAACGAAGATGAAATTGCCCGCCTCGGTATAAAAATAGGCGACAAGGTGACGATAAGAAAGGGTGGCGACATAATCCCCAAGGTCGTACGACCTATAATTGACGAACGTGACGGGAGTGAACGCGACATAGAATTTCTCTCAAACTGCCCCGTCTGCCAGAGTAAATTACAGAAAGAAGAGACAGACATAAACAGAAAATGCATAAATCCCGTCTGTCCTGCACAGCGAAAGCTGAAACTGCTGCACTTCGCATCCCGTAAGGCTATGGATATTCAGGGGTTTGGCGAAGCTTTAGTTAACAAGCTTGTTGATGACGGCGAGCTTCACGATGTTGCAGATATTTATGAAAAACGTTTTGACTATCTCAAAGAGGAAGACGGCTACGGGGAGAAATCAGTTCAGAAGCTCCATGAGGCTATAGAAAATTCTAAAAAGAAACCTTTTGATAAGGTGCTTTACGGGCTTGGTATTCGCCATGTTGGAGAGCGTACGGCGCAGGTTCTTGCGGAATATTTCGGTGATATAGATAAACTTGTCTCCGCAGATGAAGAGGCACTTGTTAACGTTCGTGATATCGGCTCTGAGACAGCGGGGGCAATTGTAAATTCCTTTGCAAACGATGATCTTTCAAATATCATCAACAGACTTAAAAAGTCAGGGCTCTGCTTTACTGCGGAAAAGAAAGAGAAGGCATCAGATGTCCTTAACGGTAAAACATTTGTAGTGACAGGGACTTTAAGTTTGCCGAGAGATTATTTTAAGAAAGTAATAGAATCTAACGGCGGTAAAGTTCTGAGCGCTGTTTCCGGAAAACTTGATTATCTGCTTGTTGGTGAGAATGCAGGAAGCAAGCTTGAAAAGGCACAGAAGCTTGGCGTTGCCATCATTGATGAGAGCGGACTCACAAAAATGCTTAAGGGAGAGTAGTATGTCTGACAGAATCTACATTATTTCTGACGGTACTGGTCAAAGTGCCATGAGCATCATGCGCGCAGCTCTTTTGCAGTTTGACAAGCCGGATGCAAAGTTTACTGTTTATTCCATGGTGGACAGAGAGGAACAGCTTGTTTCAATCCTGAATCACGCCAAAATGGACTATTCCTTTATAGCCTATACAATGGTTAGTAAAGGTTTCAGGGACATCGTGAGGAGATTCTGCGCTGAGAACGGACTTAAAAGCATTGACCTGCTTGGACCGCCGCTTGACAGCCTGGAAAGTTATATGGGCAAGCCTCAGCTGGAAAAACCGGGACTTCTGCGTAAGGTTGACGAAAAATATTTCAAGCGTATCGAAGCGATGGAGTTTACACTCACCCACGACGACGGGAAGCTTATGAGGGGGATGAACGAGGCAGACCTCATCATCCTCGGGTTGTCACGCACATCAAAGACACCGACATCTTTTTTCCTTGCTCAGCAGGGATTTAAAGTTGTTAATATTCCGCTTGTTCCGGAGATACCTATTCCTGAAGAGGTTTTTAAGGTGGAACAGCATAAAGTCGTTCTGCTGGTTATGGACCCTGAAGTTCTGCAAAAAGTGCGTTCTGCGCGGCTGCGTCACTATAAAACCACTAGTAATTATAATAATCTGCCGAAAATCTTTGCTGAAGTTGAATTTTGTTACGAGCTTATCCGTAAAAATCGTAAGTGGAGCATGATAGACACCACGAATAAGAGTATTGAGGAAACCGCAAGGGAGATAATACACACTGTTTATGGTAGGGACATGGAATTATAGCTGGTTTGTTTCTGCAAAATAAGTAGAGGGTGTTCTGAAATGAAAAGAGCTTTTATCTTTTGTTTTATGTTTATAAATATTCTGCTGCTGACAGCCTGTCAGGTCTATATCGGGGTTTCTAACGATGAAGACGATGATGATACAAAACATCCTTCCATAACTTATGCAAAAGGGGATGGGATTGTGTCTGGGGTGACAGACTCTGACGGCAGGCTTAATGTGCACTCCGAAGATTCAGATATTGATTTTGAACTAACGGTGACTGACAAAGGTGGTGAAGATGTCAGCGGTATTAAAGTAAGCTATTTTGAAGATGGAGGTGTATCAGTTATTTATGTTTCAGATCCTTATGAGGATTTTGCTGATGCCGTCCTTGCCGGGACTCCTTTGGAGATAAGTCATTCTGTCAAAAAGGCTGACATTTATAAAGTTGTGGTCACTATTGGTGAATATAAAGACTCTTCTGATGAATTTACAGATGATTCGTACAACGTTTCTGCCTTTTTGGGGGATGCCGGTACGACAGATGCATGGGACGCGAAGTGTGGCAGTTTTGCAGATGTTATTTCATTCTTTGAAGATATTTATGACGCAGACCTTAAAAGGACAAGCTCAATACTGAGCTTCAGTAGCGATAAAGTTTCAGATGTGAAATATCCGGCACGATATCACGAAAATCTTGATGATTATTTCGAGGATGCTCTTATGGACAGGGTTGAAAGGGCATTCGGAGGTTACAGTAACCAGCTGATAAGACTGGTATGTTTCAGCCCTGACACCACCGGACTGTTTTCATCTTTGTGCCAAATATCTTATACTGCGAGCTGCTCCGGCAGTCTCTCGGAAAGTTCGGCTGACTGATACAGCCTGCACTGATAACTGGAAATTCGGATGCGGGGCGGAAAATAAAAATTCTTAACATTAAGGAAAAGTCTGCTACCTTTTGCTTGACAGATGTGCTGTTTCAGATTAACTTTACTTTGATAGGGGGCTCTGAAAGCCTCCAGGACCTACTGTCAATCGGCAGTGTTTCGTATTTTTTTAAATTCAATTAAAACAAAACGAGAATATTCAGAATATTACAAACCTGCTGTTAATTATATTTAATCGGTTCCACAAACCTTAATAAACTACTACACGAACCAATGGAGAAAAAGCGTGAACCTTACTGATTTGAAAAAGAAACCCATCGAAGAACTGGTGGAAATAGCCATTTCTACAGGCATCGAGAACTCAGACGGACTCCTTAAACAAGAACTAATCTTTGAAATACTCAAACAAACAAGTGCAAGAAACGGACAGATATATGGACAGGGTGTCATAGAGATACTTCCTGACGGATTCGGATTCCTCCGCTCTCCTAACTATAACTATCTGCCGGGACCTGACGATATTTATGTCTCACCAGCTCAGATCCGTAAATTCGGTCTTAGAAACGGTGACACTGTCGCAGGCGAGATAAGACCGCCGAAAGACAATGAGAAATACTTCGCTCTCTTAAAAGTGGAAGAGGTCAATTTTGAGGCTGCATCAAGGATACGGACTCTGTTTGAAAACCTCACACCGCTCTTTCCGGAGGAGAGGCTGCAGCTTGAGTACAAGCCGATAGCTTACGAGACACGTATTATGAACCTGCTTGCTCCTATCGGTAAAGGGCAGAGGGCACTTATCGTGGCTCCCCCGAAAACAGGTAAAACAATGCTTCTGAAAAGCATTGCAAACGCCATCACCACCAACCATCCGGAAGTTTTCCTCATTATCCTGCTTATAGACGAAAGACCAGAAGAAGTTACTGACATGCAGCGTTCTGTTGACGCTGAGGTTATCAGTTCAACATTTGACGAACCGGCTTACAGGCACGTTCAAGTTGCAGAAATGGTTCTGAATAAAGCGAAAAGGCTTGTTGAACATAAGAAAGACGTGGTTATTCTGCTCGACTCTATAACAAGACTTGCGAGAGCATACAACTCCATTGAACCGCCGTCAGGTAAAGTCCTTTCCGGTGGTGTGGATTCCAACGCTCTGCACAAGCCAAAAAGATTTTTTGGTGCAGCCAGAAATATAGAAGAAGGCGGTTCACTCTCAATCATTGCATCTGCTCTGGTTGACACTGGTTCCAGAATGGACGAAGTTATCTATGAAGAGTTCAAAGGAACTGGCAACATGGAGCTTCACCTCGACAGAAGACTTGTTGAGCGCAGAACATTCCCTGCTATTGATATCAACAAATCAGGCACAAGACGGGAAGAACTGCTTCTTACAAAAGATGAGCTTAACAAGATATGGATACTCCGCCGCTTCCTGTCAAACATGAATGCTGTGGACGCTATGGAATTTCTCCTTGATAAGATGAAAGGGACAAAATCCAATATTGAGTTTCTGGAAAACATGGGGAAATAACCCCTTGATATAAAATTTAGGTTGTGATATAACCCGTATTCCCTGACAGGGCTGTTGGAATAGTTCTGTCCGAAGGGGGACGCCGAAAGCGTAACACTATGAGGTACAAATAAATGAGAAAAGATATTCATCCTGACTACAAAGACATCACTTTCAGATGTGCTTGCGGAGCAGAGTTTCACACAAAATCAACTGTTGATCAAGATAAAGCATCAGTGGCTATTTGTGCTGAATGTCACCCGTTCTTTACCGGTAAGCAGAAGTTTATTGACACTGCCGGCCGTGTAGAGAAGTTCATGAAAAAATACAACAAAAACAAGTAATCTATTACTCTTTTGTTGACGATACTTTTATAAATAACTGCCCGATGGTTTTATGCCGTCGGGCTTTATTTTTGCCTGAATTCTTTTTAAACTTTAGTTTTTTAGCATCTATTCATTTAATTAATATCTATTTAAATAAGGTCTATCTGACAGGATATTATCCGTAGTTTTTTGTCAGAATAAGCAGTTGAGAAGCCTGTTGCCTAAGTATAAAAAAAGCCGAAACTGAGTGCTACGAGGTACATTGGAAATGGCAAGCCCTCATAAAGCATTTAGAGTCTGATACTGAAATGACTGGCATTTTTACTGAAAATTCATATACTAGCAATCTGAAACTTATAGGAGTTAAATTTAAATGTCAAAACCTAGCATCGGCGGGCAGGCTGTCATCGAAGGCGTTATGATGAGAGCTCCCTCTAAATTTGTGATCGCTGTCCGGAAAAGCAAAGATGAAATAGTCCTCAAGAAAGAGGAAGTGAAAATAGATAAAAACTGGCTTTTCAAAAAGCCTCTTGTGCGAGGGCTCATTGCTCTTTACGATGCCCTGATACTCGGCATCCGTGCTCTGAACTTCAGCGCCTATCACTCCACCGGAGAAGGTGAGGAGAAGGTAGGTAAATGGGCAATGTTTTTCAGTATGGCGACAGGCATAGGGCTTGGTCTCCTGCTCTTCATATACCTTCCGCTTCAGGTGACGGAGCTTTCTAAACACATATTTCCTGCTGCGGAGCACTCGTCTCTTGTGTATAACGGGATTGATGGGATAGTTCGGGTGGTGTTTTTTGTTATATATGTGTGGGTAATATCTTTTATGAAAGACATAAAACGTGTGTTTGAGTACCACGGAGCCGAACACAAGGCTATATTCACCTATGAACAGGGACTTGATCTTACTGTTGAAAATGCACGCTTACAGAGCAGGTTTCACCCCAGATGCGGAACAAGTTTTCTGATTATACTTATGCTGGTGTGCATAATGGTTTTTTCGCTGATACCTAATGATGCAAACTTTTTTATTAAGCTTGGTGCAAGGCTTGTGTTTATCCCTGTGATAGCAGGTATCAGCTATGAGATACTGAAGTTCAGCGGAAAGCACTTTGAAAATCCAATAATGAAATTATTAATACTCCCCGGTCTTCTCGTACAGAAGATAACGACTCAGGAGCCGGATGACAGTCAGCTTGAGGTGGCGCTTATATCCATCAGAGCTTCTCTTGATATGCCCATTCCTGAGGAAGGGATAACTATACTCTAACGGAGATCATATGTTTGATAAACTGGATGAAGTCAGAAAGAAATATTATGAACTAACCGACAAGCTCGTGGATCCGGAGTTGATGAAAGACAATATGGCTTTTCAGAAAACAGCGAAGGAACACGCAGAGCTTAAGCCTGTTGTGGAGAGATACGAAGAATATCTTGCTGAGAAAGAAGCGGTTGATGAAGCGCACAGCATTATAAAGACCTCTGACGATAAAGATCTTGTGGAACTCGCCGAGATGGAACTTGAAGAGAAGAAGGGTGTTCTTGATGAGCTTGAAGACGAGCTCAAAAAGTCACTTCTCACCAAAGATCCTTACGATGATAAGAATATTTTCCTTGAAATAAGGGCAGGTACAGGCGGTGACGAAGCGTCACTTTTTGCCGGAGACCTTTTGAAAATGTATACTAAATACGCTGAAATGAACGGCTGGAAAGTTGAAGTAGTTGACTTTAACGAAACCGGTGTTGGCGGCTATAAAGAAGTGGTGGCGCTTGTTAAGGGGCATGGAGCCTATAGCAAGCTTAAGTTCGAGGCTGGCGGGCACAGGGTTCAGCGTGTGCCGGAGACAGAATCCGGCGGTCGTATACACACATCAGCCTGCACAGTGGCGGTATTGCCAGAGGCGGAAGATGTCGATGTGCATATCGAGCAGAAAGATCTGCGTATAGACGTTTTCCGTGCAAGCGGAGCGGGTGGTCAGCATGTTAACACAACAGACTCTGCCGTTAGAATGACCCACATCCCGACAGGCGTTGTTGTTTCATGTCAGGATGAAAGAAGCCAGATCAAAAACCGTGAAAAGGCTATGAAGCTTCTCAAGTCTAAAATTCTTGAAGCTGAGATACAGAAGAAGCAGTCCGCAGAGGCTGCAAGCCGTAAACTTCAGGTTGGCTCCGGCGACAGAAGCGAACGGATCAGAACTTATAATTTTCCTCAGAACAGAGTTACAGATCACCGTATTAAAGAGTCCGCAAACCTTGACAGATTCCTTTTGGGTGAAATGGAAGATATGATTGATGCTACAATTGCCTTCGATCAGGCTGAACGTCTTCAGGAATCAGGTTTAGGATAAATAGTAATAAACCTATGATGTCTTAACTATTGCTGGGCTGGTGGTTTTTGATGTCAGCCGACCAGCGGAAGGCTTAAGGCTAGCCGGCATAGGCTATTTATAAAGTATAGTGTTAAGGAGCAAGGAACTTCCTTGAGTTTAAGGTTGTTTTCCCATGCTCTGTATTGATGGTGATTTGGATATCAGCCGACCAGCGGAAGGCGCAAGATGAGCCAGTATATGATATTTATAAAGTTTAGTGTTAAGGAGCAAGGAACTTCCTTGTGAATGTTGCAGAATATTTACAATATCTTCAAACAGAATATTTTGATAATAGAAGTGATGCCATTGAGTTTGCTTCACACACTACAGGAATACCCTATACTCTTATTTCTGTGAATCTTAACGAACATGTTGAGATTACAAGAGAAACTAAACAAAAGCTTGCCCGCATTAATGCAGATGAACCTCTTGCCTATGTTATTCAGAATAAAAATTTTTATGGTCTTGATATGTATGTTGATGAAAATGTACTTATCCCCAGACCTGAGACGGAAATACTGGTGGATGAGGCGTTGAAGTTTGCAGGCAAAAGGGAAAATTTGCGTGTTCTTGACATATGTACAGGGTCAGGATGCATACTCACAGCTTTGATGAGCAGTTTGCCGGACTCTGAGGGGATCGGGCTGGATATAAGCGAAGGTGCTCTTGACGCTGCAAAATTTAATGCTGATACACATGGGATAGCCGAACGGGTTGATTTTGTGAAAGGGGATGCATTAAGGATAAAGGAACTTGGATTAGGGACTTTTGACATTGTCACATGCAACCCGCCTTATCTTTCAGAATCAGAGTGGCTGTTGTCTGCTAAATCATTGAAATATGAACCTAAAAACGCCCTTTCAGCAGGTAAAGACGACATTTTATTTTATAAAAAACTATTGGACATGATACCTTATTTATGTAATAAAAACGGGGGTGGTGCATTCTTTGAACTGGGCATCGGGCAGTACCAAAAGCTGCTTGATTCCGGATATGCAAAAGACTGTTCTGTCACCAAAGATTATCAGCATATTGAAAGGGTAGTTAGTTGGATAAACTTGTAATAGATGGTGGAAGACCTTTAAAGGGTTCCATCCGGATTAGTGGTGCTAAGAATGCAGCTCTGCCGATTCTGGCGGCTGTTATTCTCGCAGATGGCGAATTTAAAATATCTGAAGCACCGGAGCTTGTTGATATCAATACAATGCTTAAGCTGTTGAATGAGCTGGGCATTTCATCAAAAAGAGACGGGAGAACCGTCACACTCAAAAGCAAATTCGAACCTGAAAAAATAGAAGCTCCCTATGAACTGGTAAAAACTATGCGTGCAAGCGTGCTCACTCTCGGACCTCTGGTTGCGAGAAAAGGGCGTGCACGGGTTTCTCTGCCGGGTGGTTGTGCCATAGGTGAACGTCCTGTCGATCTGCATCTGAAAGCCCTGGAGGCTATGGGGGCAGAGATTAAAGTTGAGCACGGCTATGTCGAAGCTGTGTGCGAAAGGCTGAAGGGCGCTGAGATTACATTTGATATTGTTACAGTAACAGGTACAGAGAATATCATGATGGCTGCAACCCTTGCAGAAGGGGAAACAGTTCTCCGCAATGCTGCTCAGGAGCCGGAAGTTGTTGACCTTGCCCGCTTTCTGAAAAAGATGGGGGCAGACATTGAAGGTGAAGGTACAAAAGAGATCCGCATTAAGGGGATGAACAGCCTGAACAGTGCTGACTATATCGTTATGCCTGACAGGATAGAAGCCGGAACATTTCTCTGCTGTGTCGCAGGAGTCGGCGGTGAAGTGGAGCTTACGAATGTGCCCTTACTGCAGATGAGAACAACACTGGAGAAGCTTAAAGAGTCCGGTGTTAAAATAGAAAAGATTAACGACACAACTCTGAAGGTTATCAAAAACAAACCGCTGAGTGCTACTGATATAACAACCCTCCCGTACCCGGGATTTCCTACGGATATGCAGGCGCAGTTTATGGCTGTTATGGCTTGCAGCGAAGGAGTTTCCGTTGCTACCGAGACCATCTTTGAAAACAGGTTTATGCATGTTGCAGAGCTAAAGAGGATGGGGGCGGATATTAAGCTGAAAGACAAATCTGCAATTATCAAAGGCGTTGCTAAACTGACAGGTGCTCCTGTAATGGCTTCTGATCTTCGTGCAAGCGCAAGCCTTGTTATTGCTGCTCTCATGGCGGAGGGGGAGACAACTGTTTCCAGACTTTATCATCTGGACAGAGGGTACGAAAATTTTGTTGATAAGCTGAACGGTGTGGGTGCAAAACTAAAACGGGTTAAAGAATAATGAAAGAAAACTGCGTAAATGTAGCTCTGCCTAAGGGTAGACTTGCAGAAGATACTATTGAACTTTTCCTTAAACAAGGCATCACTAATGAAGGCGTGGTGGACTTTAATTCCAGAAGGCTCACTTTTTATGATGAAAAGAATAACATCAAATTCATGATGGTGAGAAATATGGATGTTTCCACTTATGTGGAGCACGGCGCCGCAGATATTGGCGTGGTTGGAAAAGATATACTGCTGGAATCCGGCAGTGACGTTTACGAATATCTCGATCTTGGCTTCGGGTTTTGCAGACTCTGTGTGGCAGGCATCAGAAACAGCGACCTTTCATACAGGCATGACATGGTGGTTGCTACGAAATATCCGATGCTTACTAAGAACTTTTTCGCAAGTAAAGGTGTTTTTGTTGAAACGATAAAACTTTACGGTTCAATAGAACTTTCCCCTATTGTGGGGCTTTCTGATTTTATTGTGGATCTTGTTTCCACAGGGCAGACACTGAAAAAGAACGGACTGATCGAAGTTGAGACTATACTTGAATCCACAGCCAGACTCATAGGCAACAAAAGCATGGCTAAAGTTAAATATGACAGGATAAAGGAAATAATTGAAACAGTGGAGTCAGTATGAAAAAGTATTTTTTTTTTATTGCACTGATAATTCTATTCGCGGTTAATTCTTATGCCGCAACAATCGATGATGTCGTTGTGGAGGGGAACAGAAGGGTACCCACAAATACTATTCTGAAATATACCGTAAATCCCGGGGATGAGTTCAGTTTAGCAGACATCGATAACAGTATTAAAAATCTTTTCAGCGCAGATATCATCACAGATGTTAAAGTTGACATGAGGCTCAGCGACGACAGGCTTATTCTTGCCTATGTTGTTAAAGAAAAACCATATGTTAACAGGGTTATTTTTAACGGTAACGTTGAGCTGAAGACCAGTGTTCTTAACGAAATACTTGTGCCGATGACCGGACAGGTTATTGACAGCAGAAAAGTTGAAACAAACCTGAAAATAGTCGAAGACAAATATCATGATGAAAAATTCTACTCTGTAGATATAACAGCCGAGATAGAAGACAGAGGGAATAACTCTGTTGATGTCGTTTACCTTATTAACGAAGGTGTCGAGGCTAAAATTACTCAAATTAATGTCGTTGGGAATAATCACTTTAAAAGAAAGGAAATCCTGAAAGAGATAGAAACTTCTGAAAAGGGCTTCTGGTCTTTCTTTACCGGAAGCGGAAAGCTTAAAAAGACAGAGCTTGCCGTCGATATGGAAAAGATAAAGGCTATGTATCTCCGTGAAGGGTATGCCAAAATACAGGTCGGCGAGCCGAGGATTGAGCTTTCTGAGGATAAGAAGAAGATTGTTCTGACTATAGTCATAGAAGAGGGGCTGAGGTTCAAAGTAGCCGAAGTCGAGTTTGAGGGGTATAAATCTGTCGAGGCTGACGCTCTCCGTGAGACTACGAAGCTGAAAACAGGGGATTGGTTTAACGTTGAAGAATTTCAGGATGATGTTAAAAGAGTCACTGCGAAATTCACAGATATCGGATACGCCTATGCAAACGTAAATCCTGTTACAATCCTTAATGATGAGTCTCAGACTGTTTCAGTTAAATACCAGATAGAAGAGAATCAGCTCGTCTATATCAACAGAATCAATATCCGTGGTAACACGAAATCGAGAGACAGGGTTATAAGACGTGAGTTTGATCTAACAGAGGGAGACCTCTACAGCAGTTCACTTATTACAGCGTCAAAGAATCATCTGGAATTTACCGATTATTTTGGTGAAGTCCGTTTGTCGGAGACACCCGTTGCCAGCGATAAAGTTGATCTTGATGTGGATGTTACAGATAAAATGACAGGTATGTTCAGCATTGGTGCCGGATACTCGACAGTTGATGCTGTGACAGGTATGGTTTCCCTTACGCAGAAGAACCTGTTCGGGATGGGATATCAGACCACACTCAAAGCGGAATTCTCTGAAAAGAAAGCTGACTACACTTTCAGCATAACAAACCCCTGGCTGTTTGACAGACCGTACAGCCTTGGTTTTGATCTTTTTAAAACAGACAGAAGTTATTACGAATATGATAAAGAGTCCATGGGAGCTGCGGTAAGCCTTGGGCATCAGCTTATTAAACGCAAACTGTACGCAAACTACAGGCTGCGCTACGAAGTAATAGACATTAATGATATAGATGAAGATGCCGCAAAAATAGTCTGGGAACAGGAGGGGGAGTCTACAACGATAAGTTTGACACCGACTCTCCGGTGGACAACACTGAATCACCCTCAGAACCCTACGGCAGGTAATAAAGCTGTTGTATATAGCAAAATAGCCGGCGGTATTTTCGGCGGTGATAATGACTTTGTAAAAATAGGGCTGTCATACACCCACTATATCCCTCTTTTCTGGAAATTTGTTTTCATGGGTAACTTTGAAGGCGGTCAGGTTGAGGCATACGGTGGAAAAGATGTACCTGTGGCAGAGCGTTACAGACTTGGTGGCATGTATAGTGTCCGGGGGTACGACTATGGCGATGTCTCCCCTCTGGATGAAGATGGAGACAGGCTGGGTGGTGTGAAGTACGATCAGATGAACCTTGAGGTGATCTTTCCTGTTGTGGAGAGTGCACAGCTAATGGGCGTATTTTTTATTGATGCGGCTCAATCGCTTACCAGCAACGAGCAGTTCCTTAGCGGTGATGTTTATAAATCATATGGAGCCGGTTTCAGATGGTACAGCCCTGTCGGCCCCCTCAGGCTGGAGTATGGTGTGCCAGTTGACGATCCTAACGGTGAAGACCCCAGTGGTAAATGGGAGTTTTCCATCGGCGGTATGTTCTAAGAAATAAATAATAAATGTATATTTTATACAGGAGGACTTAATGAGACGCGTTTCAATACTTGTAATGGTGATAATGGTAGCTTTTTCCGCAAATGCATTTGCTAAAATAGGTGTTTTGGATTTCCAGCAGGTGCTTAAGCAGTCAGAATCAGGTAAGGAAGTTTACAACAAACTGCAAACACAGGCAGATGATTATGATAAAAAGCTTCAGACACTGGGTGATAAAATTAAAAATATGCAGGACGAATATACTCAGAAAGAGAGCATTTATAAAGAAGATACAAAAGAGAAGAAGAGAACTGAAATTCAGCGTGAGATAAGAAACTTCAACACAGCAAAAGAGGACTATTCAAAAGAACTCAAAAGACTTGAGATGAGACACCTTAAAAGGGTTCAGGATGAAGTTATGAAGATAGTCACTGATCTCGGAAAAGAGCTTGGGTATGAAGTTATACTCGAAGTTCAGAACTCTGCTGTTCTTTATATGGCGGATAGCGTTAACATTACAGACAATGTAATCAAAAGATACGATAACGTTTTTAAACAAGGAAAATAATGAAAGCGTCAGAGCTTGCTGCGCTCATTGGTGCTGAGCTTAATGGTGAAGATGTAGAAATATCTTCATTTTCATCTATAGAAAATATCAGTGAAGGCAGTCTTGTTGCGATACTAGGTAATAAAATACCTGAAGATATATATTCTTCTTCTGCCGCGGCTTTTCTTGCTAAAAAGGGGGCAGATGTTCCGGCAGGAAAGACATATCTTTTTGCGGATGATGCAGAGCTTGCCCTTGTGGCTGCCGTAAACGCACTTTATCCGAAAAAGCACAGAGACGGTGTTAATCCCGCTGCGTATGTTGCCGACAGTGCAATTATTTGTGAAAATGTCTTTGTAGATGCATTTGCCTATATAGGCAGCAGAGCAAAGATCGGTGAAGGGACAGAGATCCATGCCGGAGCAGTGATTGGTGAAGATGTCGAGATCGGTTCTGGCTGCATAGTTTACCCTAATGCTACAATTTATGACGGATGCAGATTAAAAGATAGAGTTATAGTCCATTCCAGTGCTGTAATAGGCGGAGACGGTTTTGGATACTACCAGAAGCATGGGCGCAACGTAAAAATACCTCACATCGGGTCGGTCATACTTGAGAATGATGTCGAAATAGGCTCAGGCAGCTGTGTTGACAGAGGCAAGTTTGATAACACTGTTGTCGGCGAAGGGACGAAGATTGATAATCAGGTTCAGGTTGCTCATAATGTTAAACTTGGTAAGCATAATATACTCACAGGGCAGGCCGCAATTGCCGGAAGCTCCACCACGGGAGATTATGTTATGATAGGAGCCAGAGCAGGCGTTAGTGATCATGTTAATATCTGTTCTAAGGTTATGCTGGCGGCTATGGCTGGTGTGATGAGCGATATAGATAAACCCGGTATATATGCCGGAATTCCGGTTACTAGCAGGAAAGGCTGGATGCGGGAGATCGCATACGTCAGAGACCTGCCGAATATCGTAAAACGAATCAAAGATCTGGAGAAAGATAAAGATGCTTGATATTAAAGAAATAATGAAAATACTTCCGCACAGATTTCCATTTCTGCTTGTGGATCGTGTTCTTGAGATAACTCCGGATAAAATCCGTGCTGTAAAAAATGTATCTATGAATGAACCGTTTTTTCAGGGTCACTTTCCCGGTCACCCTGTGATGCCGGGCGTTCTTATAGTTGAGGCTCTTGCTCAGTGTGCAGGCATACATACTATTTCAACATCAGGCGAGGATGCACCTGAGAACATGCTCACGCTCTTTATGGGAGTTGACGGTGTCAAGTTTCGTAAACAGGTTGTTCCCGGTGATCAGCTCGAGATGGTTGTTACCATTATCAGAAAGAAAGGAAAAATAGTAAAAGCTAAAGGGGAAGCATTTGTTGACGGACAGCTCGCCTGTGAAGGTGAACTGACTGCCATGATGACTGTCCCGGAGTAATTTTATGATAAATAAAGGCGCAATAATTGACCCCAGCTGCGAAATTGCAGACTCAGCAGAGATAGCTGCCGGAGCATATATCGGTAAGAATTGTGTCATAGGCGAAAATGTTCAGATTGGTTATAATGCTGTTGTTGAGAGTAATACAACAATAGGGGACGGAACTGTCTTGAGCCCTAATGCTCATATTGGCGGCGCCCCGCAGGATTACAGCTTCCGTGGCGAAGATACAAAGCTCATAATAGGCAAGAACTGCGTGATACGTGAATTTGCCACCATCCACCGGGCAAGCACAAAAGAAGATGTATGGGAAACCGTTGTCGGGGATGACTGCTTTATTATGGCGTATGCCCACATTGGTCACGACTGCAAACTCGGAAATAATATTACGCTGACAAACTATGTCTCTTTCGGGGGGCACTGCCATGTCGGCTCAAATGTTGTTGCAGGCGGTTATGCCGGCTGTCACCAGTTTACGAGAATAGGAACAGGGGCTATGCTGGGAGCACGTGTGAATGTATCGAAAGATATTCCACCCTTCTGTATGGCTGTTGGTATCCCTGCCAGAATAGAAGGTCTCAATGTTGTTGGTTTGAAGAGACGCGGTGTTAAACCTGATGCGAGACTTGAGCTTAAAAGAGCGATGGCGATACTTAGAGATTTAAAAATAAAACTTGCTGATGTGCCGGATAAACTTGCGGAACTGGAGCAGTTTGAAGAAGTTAAAATATTCATTGATTTCTTAAAAGACAGTAAAAGAGGTTTTACCAGGAGATGATTATTTATGGTTAAAACGGGGATTATCGGGCTTGGAAGAATGGGGCGCTATCATCTGAACCTTAATGATGAGATGGCGGAATCTGACCTCCAGATGCTCTGTGATGCTGACAGCAGTGTAAGAGATGCTGTGGCTAAAAGTTATAACTATCAGACAACAGGTGATTTTAATGAAATGCTTAGTAAGGTTGAGGCTGTCACAGTCGCAGCTCCTACAAAGCATCATTACGAAATTGCTAAAAAATGTCTGGAGAGCGGGAAACACGTTCTGGTGGAAAAACCCATCACAACTAATATAGAACAAGCTACGGAGCTTTTCGATATTGCAGAAAAGAAAAAGCTTGTTTTGCAGATAGGACATGTTGAGCGTTTTAACGGTGCTGTTCAGGAGCTGGACAATATTACTGATGATCCGTATCTGATCGAATCAAGGCGTGTCGGACCTTACAACCCAAATTTTAAAAATGACTCCATCGTTCTGGATCTTATGATACATGATATTGATATCATTCTGAACATGGTGAACAAAAATATAACCAGTATTCAGGCTCATGGCAATTGTGTTTATTCGCCTCTGCCTGATTTTGCCACAGTTACTATTCAGTTTGAGGATAATTGTGTTGCAAATATTCTTGTGAGCCGTGTCACCCAGAAGAAAGACAGAACAATGAGCATTTCTCAGAAGGGTGCGTTCATCTATCTTGATTACACAACACAGGATATTAATATCTATCGCGAAGCAAAAGAGGGGAAAGAGTTAGGGATTAAAGAGCTGAAGTATAAGAATGAATACAGCTATGAAAAACTCTTTGTTTACAAAGACAACCCCCTTAAAATGGAGATTAAGCATTTCCTCGACTGTGTAACAGGCAAGCAGTGCAGAAATGTCACTGTGGAGCACGAACTCCGCTCCCTGAAAGTTGCGCTGAAGGTCGACGAACTCCTCACAGGCGCCAACGGGAATAAAATCGAGGTTAAAGTTTGAGTATAGGGCTCATCGCCGGTTATGGTGAACTTCCGCTTATCGCAGCAAAAAACCTGATCAAAGACGGACATGAACTTGTCATAATAGCTCTTTACGAAGAGGTTACTGCTGATCTGGGCTCGCTAGGTGTTACGGTGGAAAAAGTAAGTGTCACTCAGGTGGGCAAAATAATCAAACTTCTTAAAAATAATAACTCGGACAGGGTCTTGTTTGCCGGAAAGGTGAACAAGTCCCTTCTTTTTTCAGACCTTAAATTTGATCTCACGGCTATGAAGCTGCTCGCAACTCTCCCGAACAGAAAAGATGATACTATTATGGATGTTATCTGTCACGAACTGAACGCTAACGGGATAGAGGTCATGGAGCAGTCAGAGGCTCTTTATCCCCTGTATCTCGGGAAAGGGATTTACAGCAAAAAGAAGCCCTCTAAGGTTCAGATGGAAGATATAGAGTTTGGTCTTGAAGTCGCAAGAGAACTTGGCAGACTTGACATCGGACAGACTGTTGTAGTGAAGAACAAAGCTGTCATGGCTCTTGAAGCTATCGAGGGCACAGACAAGGCTGTTGTCAGAGGGTGTAGTCTTGCCGGTAAGGGTGCAGTTATTGTCAAATGTGCTAAACCTTCACAGGATAAAAGGTTTGATATTCCAACTGTGGGTGTTGACACCTTAAAAAATATAGCTGATAATAACGGGAAAGTTATTGCGGTGGAGGCGGGTACAACATTTGTCGTAGATGTTGATTCCTGCGTCAGATACGCCGATGAAAACAAATTAATCTTTTTGGCTGTATAAAACTATGAAAGCAGATTACATTAACCCGTTCATAACCTCCACCAGTGAAGTTTTTAAAACTATGGTGGGCATTGAACCGGAACGCGGACAGCTCTATCTTAAATCAGACGAAAAACTTCCTTATGACATTTCAGGCGTAATAGGACTTGCCGGACAGGCTTCAGGTTTTGTTGTGATCAGCATGACGGAACGCCTTGCTTTTAAGGTGCTTGAGAACTTTCTAGGTGAGAAGAAAACTGAGATGGACGAAGATGTCATGGATGCCATTGGTGAGATTCTCAACATGATTGCAGGCGGTGCCAAACAGGTTTTCTCAAACAAGGGGATCCGTTTTAAAATTTCTATTCCAAACGTTGTCGTTGGGAAAAACCATATGGTCGGAAAACAGCGTAATGTCCAGTGTATAGGCATGACGTTTAAGGTCGGTGACGATGTCTTCGTTATCGAAGTTGCTCTGGAAGAGAACGGCAGATAATTTCGGCGGTGTGATATAATACTTCATCTTTATGCGCTTTGTCTGGGGCTCTGTATGGGGAGCTTCATGAACGTTCTTATATACAGACTTCCCAGAGATCTTTCAATAGTACGCCCTCCTTCCCACTGTACATCCTGTGGTGAGAGAGTGCGTTTTTATGATAATATACCCGTTATAAGTTGGATTCTGCTGCGCGGAAGATGCCGTTTCTGTAGCTCAGAGATATCTTTTATGTATCCTGTAACAGAGATACTGACAGGTGTTCTTGTGTGGTACAGCTTTTATAGGTTTGGTCTCACAGCCCAGTTTATTCATGCCGTACTCCTTATCCTTGTGATGGTTTCAGCGGGGCTGGCGGATCTTTTTTCAGCTTTAGACACAGAAAGCTTTGAATGCGGTATAATACCCGACAGCCTTATCGTTTTCGGTATAGGCGGAGCTTTGCTTATGGCCTACATAGTCAGGGAGGATGTGCGTTTTGCTGTTTATGGTGCTGCTGTGGGCTTCATGGCACTGTTCATCCCTGCACTTCTTTATAGGCTGATACGTAAGCGCGAGGGGATGGGGTTTGGCGATATAAAGCTTGTGGCTGTTGCCGGTGCGTTCCTTGGGGTGAAGTCTATCTTTTTTGTTGTTTTTGCAAGCGCTCTGATGGGGGCTGTAATTGGAATTATATGGCAGTTTGCTGCCCGCAAAAGGGACATCATGATTCCGTTTGGTCCGTTTATTTCCGCAGCTGCGTTAATTTATCTTTTCTTTGAAACCACTATGGACAAGCTGTTGTACGGGATATAGTATACTAAAAACAACAGTTCACTTGAACAATGTCAGATAATCAGATATAAACTACATACATTTTGCTTGATATTGCGTTAAGCGTAATTTATATGGAGGCAATGTGCTAAAACCAGAAGAGCAGTTAGAACAGTTAAAACGAGGGTGTGAGGAGATCATCTCTGAAGAGGATCTTCTTAAAAAACTCACTAAATCATATGAGACAGATACACCGCTCCGAGTGAAAGCAGGGTTCGACCCTACAGCTCCTGATCTCCATCTTGGGCATACAGTACTCATTCAGAAACTCAAACACTTTCAGGATCTTGGTCATAAGATAATATTTCTTATCGGGGATTTTACAGGAATGATAGGCGACCCCTCCGGGAAAAATGAAACAAGAAAAGCTCTGACAAGAGAAGATGTTCTTGCTAATGCTGAGACATATAAAGAGCAGGTTTTTAAGATACTCGACCCGGAAAAAACTGAGGTGGCATTTAACAGTGTATGGATGAAAGATATGTCAGCTTCTGACATGATCAGGCTGACCTCTCACTATACAGTGGCGAGAATGCTTGAGCGTGATGATTTCTCCAAAAGATATAAAGAGAACAGACCAATCAGTATACACGAATTTATATATCCGTTAATTCAGGGTTATGACTCTGTGGCGCTTAAAAGTGATGTGGAAATGGGCGGAACTGACCAGAAGTTTAACCTGCTGGTTGGGCGTGATTTGCAGCGTGCCTATGGGCAGGCTCCGCAGATAGCGCTTACTATGCCTATTCTGGAAGGGCTTGACGGCGTACAGAAGATGTCAAAATCTCTCGGTAACTATATAGGTATAACAGAATCGCCAAAGGACATGTTCGGGAAAGTTATGTCCATCACGGACGAGCTCATGTTCCGCTACTACCTGCTCCTTTCTGACAGAAGCCTTGAGGATATCAATATACTTAAGCAGTCTGTCGCTGATGGAAGCAAGCATCCTATGGATGTTAAAAAGGAACTTGCGATGGAAATAGTAGCAAGGTTCCATTCAGAAGAGGCAGCAAAAGAAGCGAGAGAGGGCTTTGAGCAGGTATTTTCGAAAAGAGAAAATCCTGACGAAATGCCTGAATATAAAATAGGAACAGATGTTAAACTAATCGACGTTATAACAAAGAACGGTTTAAACTTCCTGCCGAGCAACAGCGAAGCCAGAAGGCTTGCCAAGCAGGGCGGAATTTACATAGATGGTGATAAAGTAGAGGATATTGACCAGTGTCTGCATGCAGGGCAATATGTCCTGAAAGTAGGCAAAAGAAAGTTCGCAAAGCTTACAGTAAGCTAATCGGAGGAAGAAAGTGTCTATAGTAAGACCTTTAGCTGGGGTGAGATACAATCTTGAGGAAGTTCTTCTCAAAAATGTTATTGCTCCTCCATATGATGTAATCTCTCCTGAGATGAAAGAGAAATTGAAGGCAAAATGCCCTCATAACGTTGTGACAATGGATCTGCCGGACGGGCAGGAAGACAAATATGCTAACGCAGCAAAAATCTACAAGGATCTTCTTGATAAAGGAATCCTGAAAAAAGACAAGAAGTCCTGCTTTTATGTTTATGAGCAGATTTATGAATTCGGCGGCAAAGAATATGTCCGCACAGGATTTGTAGGACTTTTAAAACTTGAAGAGCTTGGTAAGGGCTCTGTCTATCCACATGAAAAGACGCTCTCTGGTCCTAAGAAAGACAGATTTGAGCTTATGAAAGAGTGTAAGACAAATTTCAGCCAGATTTTCGGTCTTTATATGGATAAGGAAAACATGCTGAACTCTGTTTTCAACGATGCCAAAAAGAATATGCCGGCGTCATCCGCAGTGGATGATGAGGGCGTAAAAAATACTCTATGGGCTGTAAATACCAATGAGGCTGTTCAGTATATAGAAGGCTTTATGAAAGATAAGGCAATATATATAGCTGACGGACATCACCGCTATGAAACTTCTCTGAACTATCGGGACTATATGCGTGAGCTGAATGGTGATGTACCCGGTGAAGAAAAGCCTTATGACTATGTTATGATGATGTTTGTTAACTTCTATGACGAAGGTCTGAAGATATTCCCTACTCACAGAGTTGTGGATGTTGAACCTGCTTTCGACATGGCTGCTTTTCTTGAAAAGCTCGGAACAAAATTCAGCGTTGAAGAGCTAGCAGATGAAGCAGCTTATAACGAATATCTAAGCAATGATACAAACGGCAGGACTATGGCTGTTTACTTCGACGGTAAATTCTACGGTCTGAAAGCTGGGGAAGAGGTTATCGAAAGCCTCCACCCTGTTTACAGGAAAGTGGACACATACCTCCTCCAGCAGGCTATAATGATTGATATGCTAGGTATGTCTGAGGAGCAGATACTCCGCAAAGAGGGTGTGCATTTCGTTCAGACTATGGACAAGATAAAAGATCTGACCGAAGACAGGAAAGCGGTCGCTTTTCTTCTTAAAGGTGTGGATATAGATATTGTCCGCGAAATATCGGAAAGTGGTCTTGTTATGCCTCAGAAATCAACCTACTTTTATCCTAAATTACAAACGGGGCTGGTCATAAACCAGCTTTAAGAGATGAGATACACTAAGGGTTAACTGATTAACAGTTAACCCTTTTTTATTAGTATGTAAACTTGTTTAATTAATAAACAATCCTCCTAATTATTTTGTTGATTCTTTCAAAACAATGTAATAACTTTGTATGATTCTTGTGTAAATTATGGAGGATCTGATGACAAGATTTTTAATTATTGTTCTTACCATTTGCCTGACAGGGGGAGCAGCGTTTGCTGGTCATGTTGACACATATGGCATAGGTTCAAGAGCAACTGCGATGGCTGGTGCCATGACCGCAGGAACAAACGACCCTTTTGCAGTACATTATAATCCTGCTGCTATGAGCAGGATAAAAAGACCAACGTTTTCTGTTGGCGCACACATGGTTGATCCGTCTCTTAAAATAAAAAACTTTCATGCTGAAATGACATCTGATTATCCTATCAGTAATGTTTCAGGCGACAGTGAAGTTACTGACGATTCGCCTTTGCTTATTGTGCCCCATATTGGTTATGTTCATCCTATAAACGATAAGATTGCTGTCGGTTTTGCTGTTTATGTACCGTACGGGCTTGAACTTCACTGGGATGATAATGCATCAGCAAACCCTGCTGCTTATAATACTTTTCACTCATGGTATGTGAGAGAGGTTATAACTCCTTCTATCTCTTATAAAGTTACTGACAAGCTTTCACTTGGCTTTGGTGTGGTTCTCGGCAAGTCAAAGGCTGGGACTGAGAAAGTCAGATATGTACCTAGCTTTATGGCAGCCGCTGCCGCTCCTTATGACGAGCTTACAGGAGCACAGTACGAAACAAAAATGGAAGATGACTTCAACTATTCTTTCAACTTCGGTCTTCTTTATGAATTCAATGAAAAACTTGCATTAGGTGTTGCGTTCAGAACAGAATCTAAAACACATATGGAGGGGAGAACAGATGTTAGCCCTGACCTGACAATGTGGCAGAATCAGAATGTTGATGCATCCGTTGATATAGATACTCCGAATCAGCTTCAGATAGGTTTGGAATATAAGCCTACACCGAAATGGAGCATCAATCTGGATGTTACAAGAACATGGTGGGGCTCTATTCAGGATTATTCAGTGAAGTTTGACGACCCGTATATGGCAACACCAGGCATCACAGATGGTGCTAATGAAGAGTATTACGACAGAGAATGGAAAAACGTTTTTCAGTACAGAATCGGTACAGAATATAAACTTAATGAACATGTTGATCTGCGTGCCGGCTACTATTATGATCCTTCTGTTGTACCAGGAAACACATTTGATGTGCAGTGGCCTGATGCGGATAAGCACGTTTTTTCCGGCGGTGTAGGTATACATATGGGCAGAGTAACTGTTGATCTCACACTTCAGTATATCAAGATTGAAGATGTACACATCAACGGTGACTCCCACAACCTTAACGAAACTTTTACAAGACCCGGATATCATGAAGGTGAAGTATATGCGACTGCATCAGGACACCTTATTGGTTATGGCGCTACAGTTTCTTACTCATTCTAATTTAAATCTGAGGCGGTCTCATTTAGGGGCCGCTTTCTATTCTCTTACCTCCGGTCGTTATTTTCACTTTAAATAATATTATCAATTTAGTAGTATTAGGTGGTAAATATGCAGACAAAGGTATGCCCTATGATAAACAGAAGGGATTTGCTGAAATTTTCATTTTCTGCTGCTGTGTTATCCGCTTTACCGGCGGGGGCGTATGCTTTCAGCGGTTATGGGCTGAATAAGCCTGTTCCGGTGCGTTCGTTTAATGATGTCGGTCGTGAAAGTGTGTTCAGCTCGCAGGATTATTTTGAAAAGATCCGCAACTTTAATCATGCATTTTCAGATGACCTCCACGCGGACGAAATTGAGCTCAGCCTGATAAAGTCATGCCAGACGAAGACGCACGCCCTGATGCGTTATGTAGGCTTTGGCAATTTTAATATTCTCAACTTTGATGACGCCCTGAGATATATGGAATCAATCGATACTCTCACACCTTTTACGAAGGCTGAAAAGGATTATCTTGAACTTCTGTTTTCAAGGAATGCATCAGACTATGGATTCTACGGTGAAAGGATTTTTGACAGTGTTACTGACAGGGTAAATGAAGACGAGCTTGTTAAGATTCCTGGGAGCGGACATTTTATATATAAGGCTCATTCGCTGGCTATCTATGAAAAGATTACCAAAGAGATGAACTCACTCATACTCACATCTGGTGTGCGCAGCGTCATGAAACAGCTTCACCTTTTTCTGACCAAAGCTGTCAGTACGAAAGGTAATCTTTCGATGGCTTCGCGTTCTGTTGCTCCTGTGGGGTACTCTTACCACGGTATCGGCGATTTTGATGTAGGTATAAAAGGGTGGGGCTATGCTAATTTTACAGATAAGTTTGCCACCACCAGAGAGTATGCAATGCTTATGAATCACGGTTACATGCGCATCAGATACGACAGGAAGAATCCTTACGGTGTGCGCTTTGAGCCATGGCATGTTAAGGTTGTGTGAAAGTGCGCTTCCGGCGTTTTTTCAAAGAGCTTTCTAATCCTGAGAAGTATTTTCTGGATTTTTTTCAGAAGATCAGTCTGGCATATAATTTTTTTAATCGGAATGAACTTCGGAATCACGCTGCTGCATGTGCATATTACATGCTTTTGTCGTTAATCCCCCTCGTGCTCCTTCTTTTATATATTTTTGATACATTTCTTAATAGATATCCGGCTTTTTCTGATGATATTTTTACTGTATTGTCAATGTTTAATGAGAAAATAACTCCGGAGATGTTTGAAAAATTCGGGATATCGAAAGCTGCCGGGAGTGCAATCGGGATATTCGGTATATTCAACCTTCTTTTCAGCAGCAGACTTATCCTTGGGTCTATTCAGCGGGCGTTCAGCATCATTTTTCCTGCGGAGAAAAAACGTAATTTTCTGCTCGAGAATGCAATTTCTCTGGGTATACTTCCGGCCGCCTTTATCTTGGTGCTACTGATAGGGGTGTTCAACTCTACAAAAGATATTATCTATAAGTATCTTGAGTTAAATAATATCAACCTGGAAATCATACAGCCTCTTTTTAATGCTGCCGCTCTTATCCTTCCTGCATCGACAGGTTTTGTAATAGTATATTTCATTTACAGATATTTGCCTGTCCGGAAGCCGGGTACAGGTAATGCCCTTAAAGGAGCATTGCTTTTTATGGTTATATTTGCAGGGAGCAGGTCGGTTGCTGTGGTTGTTTTTAAGCATATTGCTGGAAATACGGCATATGGTCTTCTCGGAAGTCTTATAATTGTGCTCATATGGTCGTATTTTGTTTTTCTGCTATTCCTATTTTGTGCACAATATGTGTTTGTAAACTTCAGGTCTGATATTTTGATTTTGAACAGACTTTTCAGCGATGATGATATAAATACAAGATTTGTTCAGATGAATAAAAAAGTGCTGGAGAAGTATACGCAGACGTTTGAAGCAGATGAGGTGATCATTGAATCAGGGAGTGGGGCTGACAATGTCTACTACGTAATTTCCGGCGGACTGGAGGTGCTAGACCCTGACGGAGGCAGTGCTTATATCAAAACAGGCGAAATGTTCGGCGAGGTGGCGCATCTGATGTGTGAACCGCACAGATTAACAGTAAAAGCAGCAGAGCGAAGTGAGGTTCTTGTGCTTGACAGAGAGGTCTTTGATAATGTTCTGCGGGGAAATGCAGACCTTGCAAAGCGGATCATGGAATTGTTATGTAGAAGGCTGCGGGATTCTCAAGATTTGAAAGAACCCGTTGTCTGATCTGTTTCACGCATGTATAATAAGCACCTGTTAATATTATGTGACGGTGTGAAGGGTTTTTTATCAAAAAACTAAATAGTCGTTGACATGACAGGGGCTTTAACCTATAAACTTTAGTTCACCCTTATACCTTGATAGAGGTGCGTTTAAAATATGTTTACTACATTGAATGATAAACTCAATGCTGTTTTTTCTAAGCTGAAGAAACAGGTTAGGATTGATGACGAAAATATAAACGAAGCCCTTAAACAGGTCCGTATGGCTCTGCTTGAGGCTGACGTTAACTTTAAAGTGGTTAAAACCTTCATAAATAATGTCCGTGAAAAGGCGTTAGGGGAAGAGGTCAGGAAAAGTCTCACCCCCGATCAGGTTTTCATAAAAATTGTAAATGATGAGCTTGTGGATATCCTCGGTGGCAAAGACTACAAGGAAGCCAAAATAAAGCTCAACTCTAACCCTCCTACAGTGATTATGATGGCTGGTCTTCAGGGTTCCGGTAAGACAACTTCTGCCGGAAAACTGGCGAACTTTTTTATGAAGCAAAGCAAATCGGTGCTCCTAGTGGCAGGCGATATATATCGCCCAGCGGCAATTGACCAGTTGGAGACACTGGGCAGACAGCTTGGCTGTGATGTCTATTCGGACAGGGAGAGCAAGGATGCGGTGAAGATCGCAAAAGATGCCCTCGCACATGCAAAGAAGACTGCCAAAGATATATTGATAATAGATACGGCAGGACGACTCCATATAGACGAAAATCTAATGAACGAGATTGTCCGCACTAAAGAGGCTGTGAACCCTGATGAAGTTCTCTTTGTGGCAGATGCCATGACAGGGCAGGACGCAGTAAATGTGGCTAAAAGTTTTAACGATATGCTGGATGCTACAGGTATTATCCTTACTAAGATGGACGGTGACGCACGAGGCGGTGCAGCACTTTCTATCAAAGAAGTCACAGGAAAGCCTCTGAAGTTTATCGGTACTGGTGAGAAGCTCACAGAATTTGAGCAGTTTTACCCGGACCGTATGGCTTCACGTATTCTCGGCATGGGGGACATTGTTACCCTTGTTGAGCGTGCGCAAGAGTCCATTGAGGAAGGCGATGCAGAAGAGATGGCCGCCAAGATGGCAAAACACGGACTTGATTTTGAGGATATGCTCAAACAATTTCGTATGATAAAAAAAATGGGATCACTCGACAGTATAATGCGTTTGATACCCGGGCTCGGCAACATGAATATGGGCGAGATAGACGACCGTCAGTTTAAAAAGACTGAAGCGATAATCTTCTCCATGACCCTGAAAGAGCGCAGGAATGGGAAACTGCTGAATGCAAATCGTAAGAAACGTATTGCAAGAGGCAGCGGAACAAATGTTGCGGATGTTAACAGGCTTGTGAATCAGCTTAACCAGATGAATAAAATGATGAAGCAGATGAAAAAGAAGCTTGGAGGCTCAAACAAGCTGAATCCGGCAATGATGAGAGATTTTCTCAAAATGAAATAAGACCGGACAGGTTATAAAATAAAGCAGGGTGTTGTAAAACATACTTGCTAAAAGATATTATAAAAATAACTTAAATAATAGCGAGGTAATACCAAGTGGCTACCAAAATCAGACTTATGAGACTCGGTCGTAAAAAAAGACCTTTTTACAGAATTGTAGTATGTGACAGCAGAGAGAGACGTAACGGTAACTTCATTGAAGTTCTCGGTTTCTACAACCCTATGCCTGAAGTGGCAGAGATCAGAATCGACGAAGATAAAGCTCTCAGCTGGCTTCAGAAAGGTGCACAGCCTACTGATACTGTTAAAAATATCCTCTCCAAAAATGGAGTGATGAAAAAATACCACGAGTCCAGAGGTTAATTCTCCTAGCGAGGTGAACCATGAAAGAACTAGTCGAATTCATAGTGAAATCACTGGTAGATAATCCAGATGCTGTAAACCTTAAAGAGGTAGAGGGCGAAAAAGCCTCTATTTTAGAGCTCAGAGTAGATCAGTCTGATCTGGGGAAGGTCATCGGGAAGCAGGGGCGTACAGCCAAAGCTATCAGAACCATTCTGAACGCTTCCGGAGTGAAATGCGGTAAAAAGGTGGTTCTCGAGATACTCGAAGACTAAGGGGCAGATGCGGAGACCCTCCGCTGACGCTGACAGTAGAATATTTAATTACAAAAGGGGCAGGGCAACCTGCGCCCTTTTTGGCATGGTTCATGAAGCTGATAAGAGTTGGCAGACTAATAAATACACATGGACTTGACGGGGAGCTTGTTTTGCAGGTTTTGACAGAAAGTCCGGAAGTTTTTGACGATATGCAGTATATGATGCTTGCAGTTAAAGGGAATGTTCAGGCATCTCTGGAAATTGAGTACATGCAGGAGTACAAGGGAAATATCCTTGTTGGTTTTGCAGGTGTGGAAGACATTGATACTGCTAAAAAATATAAGGGGATGGAAGTTGTTATCCCCGAAGAGATGCTCCCCGAGCTTGACGGCGAGATTTACTGGCATGAGCTGGAGGGGTGTCCGGTGTTTGACAAAAACGGAGAGTTGGTAGGGGCGCTTGCAGACTACATGGAAGCAGGCGGTGCAGACATCTTCCGCATTAAATGCGAGGATGAATATTACCTTATCTCCAATAATACAGACCATGTTTTAGAGATAAATGTGAAAGAAAAGAAGCTGGTAATCGACAGGATCGGGCTGGTCAGTGAAAAAATATAATATCCTCACAATATTTCCTGATATGTTCCGGGATCCTTTTTCGGTTGGTGTGCTCAGCAAAGCTGTAGAGTCCGGGTTTTTCCATATTAACCCCGTTAACATCCGGGAATACACTACAGACAAGCACAGAACAACAGATGACTACCAGTATGGCGGCGGACAGGGGCTTCTTATGAAGGTAGAGCCCATTCACCGTGCAGTGCAGGATATTAAACAGAAACAGGGCGGCACACGTGTGATTTTGATGGATCCCAGAGGGAAACGCTTCACACAGGATGATGCCGAACGACTCAAAGAGTACGACAGCCTCACTTTCGTATGCGGAAGGTATGAAGGCGTTGACGAAAGAGTTGTTGATCTGGTGGTGGATGAGTCTTTGTCGCTGGGCGACTTCGTTCTCACAGGCGGAGAGTTCGCATCTATGGTGATGATAGATTCTATAGCCAGACTTTTGCCCGGGGTTCTGGGTGACGAGAATTCTCCTCTGGAGGAATCACATCAGTCGGGGCTTTTAGAACACCCTCATTACAGCAAACCCAGAGAGTACGAAGGGCTGGCTGTTCCTGAGATTCTGTTTTCGGGGCATCATGCCAATATCGAAAAGTGGCGCAGAGAAAAATCTCTCGAAATCACCTTTCAGAACAGGCGGGATATGCTGAAAACAGCAAAACTTTCGGATGAGGACAAAAAATATCTTGACACTTTGGGCGGAAAGAAGAAAATATACGTCGCTCTGCTCCACTATCCGATGAAGGATAAAGAGAAAGAAAATGTCGCAACATCCATTACTAATATGGATTTACACGACATATCCAGAAGCTGTACTACATATGATGTGAAAAAATATTATGTGGTTACACCTTTGAAAGCACAGCGTGAGATAGCCGGAAGGGTTATCAAACACTGGCTGGAAGGATACGGAGCAACTTACAATGTTAACCGTAAGCAGGCATTTGAGGGCACACAGCTCACAGAAGGTCTGCTGGACGTGATCGCTGATATCGAAAAGAAAGAGGGTGAACGCCCGGTTGTTGTGGCTACCACAGCCAGAGACAGCAGAGCGGACATCGGATTTGATGAAGTTTCAGCGCTGTCCGAGGATAAACCCTGCCTGATAATTTTCGGAACAGGATGGGGGTTTACTGAGGATGTTTTTAAAATGTCTGACAGAGTGCTTAAACCTATTGAGGGGGCTGGGAACTTCAACCACCTTTCGGTCAGAAGCGCTGTGGCAATAATATTAGATAGGATATACAGGTTTTAGGAGGACTTTTCGATGAAGAATAAATTGATCGAATCTGTCGAGTCACAGTTCAATAATAAAGAACTTCCAGAATTTCGTGCTGGTGACACAGTTAAAGTTCACTTCAGAATTACAGAGGGGAACAAAGAACGTATTCAGGTTTACGAAGGGCTCGTGCTTAAGATTCACAACGCAAGTTCTAACTCTACTTTTACAGTTAGAAAGATGGTAGGCGACATTGGTGTTGAAAGGATTTTTCCATTTTATACACCTAAGATTGACAAGATCGAACTTGTCAGGAAAGGACGTGTACGTCAGTCAAGACTTTACTACATGAGAGAACTTCGTGGTAAAGCTGCTAGAATCAAAGAAAGAAGAAAGGGCTTCTAATTAAAAACTGCTTGACATAAGTCCGCAATTTTAATAAAAAAGAAGGCTCACAGTTAGACGAGGTATATGAATGAAGACCTATTGGGCAAAACCCGACGAAATAGAACAGAAATGGTTTGTTGTTGATGCTGAGAATAAGATTCTCGGACGTCTTGCTACTGAGGTTGCAACTATCCTCATGGGTAAGCATAAACCGACATACACTCCTTCCATCGACACAGGGGACTTTATCGTTATAGTAAATGCAGAGAAATTTGCTGTAACAGGTTCCAAGATGACAGATAAAATTTACTACAGACACTCCGGCTACCTTGGCGGTATCAAAGACAGAACTCTTAAAGAGCAACTGGAAAAGAAACCTGAGGAAGTTATCAGAATGGCTGTTAGAAGAATGCTCCCTAAAACAAAAATGGGAAGAGCTATGATCAAAAAGCTTAAGATATATACAGGCGGAGCGCACCCACACGCTGCTCAGAACCCTGAAACACTTGAGATTTAAGGAGATTATTGATGGCTGACTATACATACGGAACAGGTAGAAGAAAAACATCCTGTGCCAGAGTTTTTATGAAACCTGGTAAAGGTAAAGTAACTATCAATGGCAAAACTCCCAGCGATTATTTCAGCAGGGAAACACTTTGCATGATCAGCTTACAGCCTCTTGGTGTTATCGGTGCTGAGGGTAAGTTTGACCTTTATATTACTGTCAAAGGCGGCGGTAAAACAGGTCAGGCGGGCGCTATCAGACACGGCCTCTCCAGAGCTCTCTGCGAGCTTGATGCGGCTAATCGTCCTGAACTTAAAAAGAGAGGTTTCCTCACAAGGGATGCCAGAGCTGTTGAAAGGAAGAAACCTGGTAAACCAAAAGCCAGAAAGTCTCCTCAGTTTTCCAAACGTTAATCAATACAGATTATCATATATCAAAGGGCTTCTTCGGGAGCCCTTTTTTTCGTTTATTCAAATCTTTATGATGATATCTTATGCCGGATGAGAAAAATTTAGGTGTCGGATGATAGTGGTCAGCACAATGCCTTTTGTGATGTCACAGCCTGAAAGTCTGCTTCTGAGAGCGTTAGCGGTTTCTTGAACTCTACGTATCTTCTGTCTATACGATATCTGATCCCCGGCAGTTTGTGCCTTAAAGGTGTTTCGAAGAGTGCTACTCTGTCAAGCCCCTGAGTGTCGAAGCTACCGTCAAACCTTGTTGCTTTACAGGATTCGTCAAGAAAATCTATCCCCGTGAGTTTATTGCATTTTGTTTTTGTATATTCTTTCCCGAGTCCGAGTTCATACAGGGGGGATATTACTCCCATTTCTTTTGCGGCTCTGCTCCCCTGGCGTTCTGTAAGGTCGTCGTCTGCATTGGTTCCGTCAAATATCGTATCAAAGCCTTTCATTTTGAGCATACCTGACATCACTGCTTTTTTGCAGTAATAGCATTTCTCATTTCCACCCAGATAAAATTCATTCGGCATCTCTACGGTGTATGATTGGTGTCTCACACCTAATATCGCTGCAATCTTTGCTGCATTTTCAAGCTCTGATTCAAAAAAATGCTGATTAACGCATGTAACAGCAAGTACATTGTTTTTGCCGATATGTTCCGCTGCTAGCATGAGTACAGCGGCAGAATCGGCACCGCCGCTTAATGCCACTATTGCATTGTTATATTTGCTAAAATACGCTTTCAATGTACCCACCGCAAGTTACAAGGTCATTTTCGTAGACACAGGCTATCTGACCCGGGGTCGGTGCAAATTCAGGTCTGTCGAAAAGAATTGTTGCGGTGTTGCCGGGGTGTATTTCTACCATACAGGGCACAGGAGCCATCCGGTATCGGACTTTGACTTCTGCACGGAAGACCCTGTCGTGATCATCCGGGAAAACGAAATCATGGACTTTGACACCTGTTCCGGTCACTTCATCTTTATTCCCGAGGATGATATTACCACTTTCTGCGTCTATGTGTTTGACAAATAGCGGTTCGTGATAACCGATGCCGAGCCCCTTGCGCTGACCAATGGTGTAGTATATTATCCCTTCGTGCTCTTTGAATTTCTCACCGTCTTTTATGAACCAACCCTTTTTTATGCTATCTTTGTCAATCTTAGATTCGAGAAAATCTCTGTAGTCTCCGCCCTTCAGAAAGCATATATCCTGACTTTCATCCTTGTCCGCAACAGAAAGCCCCAGTTCGGCTGCTTTTGCTTTAACATCAGTTTTTTCCATCTCTCCCAGTGGAAATTCGATAACTTCTCTCTGGTGATCTTTAAGGAGGCAGAGGTAATATGACTGATCTTTTCTGACATCCTGCCCTTTCTTGAAAAAATACTTTTCACCAACCTTAACTTTACCTGCGTAGTGCCCTGTAGCGATTTTTGTTGCGCCTTTGGACTTCATCTCTCTGAAAAGATAGTTGAATTTTGCGTGTCTGTTGCAGTGTGCGCAAGGATTCGGCGTTCTCCCCTGAATGTATGTGCGTATGAAATAAGATATAACATCTTCTTTGAAGTAATCAGTATAGTCTGCGTAGTACCAGTCTATTCCAAGCTCTTTTGCAGCTTTTTCCCCGTCATGTAATGCTTCGGTCTGCTCGTCGAAGAATTTTATGGTGCAGCCGATGACATCGTACCCTTTTTCTTTCATGATGTGTGCAGTGAGGGTGCTGTCTACCCCGCCGCTCATGGCAATTAGAACTTTTTCTTTCAATTAAATATCTCCATATTATCGTATAAATGACACAATAGGTCACAGGCTAATGTTTTTCAACTTCATTCTTTAATATTTGGTACTTATATTGTATCTTGTGTGCATGGAGGCTTAGAAATGATCAACACGGTTTTTTTTGATTTTGGCGGTGTGATAGCAGAAGAAGGCTGGCAAGACGGACTTAATGATATAGCTCGTTTTCATAATCTGGACAGTAAGAAATTTTTTGATGATGCTTGCGATGTTTTATGGTCAACCGGCTACATGTACGGCAAAGCAACAGAAAAAGAGTTGTGGGACGGAATTTACTCCAGATACGAGCTTAAGATGAGCGTGGACGAAATGCGTGGACTTATTTTTGACAGGTTTACCATAAGAAAGCCGATGCTTGAACTGGTTGAAAAAATTGGCGCAAAAGGCTATAGACTTGCTATACTTAGTGACCAGACAAACTGGCTGGATGAATTTAATGAAAAGTATGGTTTTTTCAGCCTTTTCGAAAAAGTATACAACTCATATCATATAGGCAAAGGCAAGAGTGACCAGACTCTTTTCCCTGAGGTGTGCAAAGATTTCGGTGCGGTTCCTGCGGAAGTGCTTTTTGTCGATGACAACGCAGGACACATTGAACGTGCCTCAAACGAGGGACTGCAGACTGTTCACTTTACTGACTGGAAAAATGATATAACTGTTATAGAAAAGTTATTAAACTTATAAAAAGGGGTGCTCTATGTTCAAATTAAAAACTGATGATACCGCTGTAGTTGTGATTGATGTTCAGGAAAAGCTTGTAGTGGCAATGGATCCCGATATCTACGCTGACATGCTCTCCAACACGTCAAAGCTTGTGAAAGGGGCAAAGGTGCTCGGGCTTCCTGTTCTTTGTACACAGCAGTATACAAAAGGTCTGGGCGGTACTGTTGCTGAGCTTGCCCGTGATGTAAGCAGCCACATAGAAAAAGTTACTTTTTCCTGCTGCGGAGAGGAATCATTTAAAGCAGCACTGAAAGAAAACGGGATAAAAAATGTCGTTATCTCCGGTATGGAGACACACGTTTGTGTTTTGCAGACAGTGCTTGACCTTCTTGATGACGGTTATAATGTGCATGTCGCTGCTGATGCTGTTTGCAGCAGGTCAGACTTTAACTGGGAAATCGCTCTCGATATGATGAGCAAGGCGGGCGCTGTGATCACATGTGCCGAAGCTGTTCTCTTCATGTTGCTCGGGACTGCGGGTACACCGGAATTCAAAGAGATTTCAAAAATCGTAAAATAATAAATGAAGCAACTGATAATACTATTATTGCTTTTATGTTCGGGTTTAGTCTGGGCTCATCCTCATGTTTGGATAGAGTCCAGATTAAACGTTCACGGGAGCACAGTTGATATTGTTTGGGAATTCGACGAGATGTTCAGCAATATCCTTTTCAGTGATTTTGACATAGACAGAGACAGACAGTTTACAGGGATGGAAGTCAAAAAACTGAAAGCAGATATGTTTGATAATCTTGTTAATTTTGATTATTTCATGCGGGGATACTGCGGCAATGACATGCTGGAGATAGGCAGTGCCGAAAATTTCAGTATTTCGTCTACGAAAAAGAAGGTCACATATAAATTCAGCCTGAATATCCCGATAAAGAACTGTAAAGGGGTAGTTCAGTTGTATAATTATGACGAGACATATTACTCTGACATAAGCGTTGTACAGGTGAGCGGAAACGGCACAGTACTTCAGGACGATGTCGGCGGCAGAAAGTTTGTGGAGATAAAGTGAAAGTTTTATTATTGATTATAACATTATTTATGTTTAGCCATGCGGAGCTGATGGCAAATCCGTTTGCGGCAGGCAAACCCTCGGAACACCAGAAAGAGCTGGTGCAGAAGCCTGAACGAAATGCATTTTATAATTATCTTAGCGACAAACAGCAGGTTATTAAAAGCAGGCTGACCGATGTTTTTACTGATATTAAAGAGAGACCCTTTTCATCATCTTTTATATTATTTTTAGTGTTGAGCTTTATCTATGGTGTATTCCATTCGCTTGGTCCCGGGCACGCCAAAACCCTTGTTTCGAGCTATCTCCTTTCGACTCCGGCAGATGTTTTCAGATCAGTTATTTTCGGTTGTGTGGTTGCCTTCGGGCATGCATTTTCAGCGTTTATCCTTGTGGCTTTCATTTATTATATATTGAAAAGTTCTGTCACGTTAGGGTTCGATACTGCTTATGGTTTTATGTCCGCAGTGTCTTACTCCATCCTTCTTATTATCGGTTTGTATCTGCTTTTTAGTAAGCTCCGCAGTAATAAGCAGGATAAACGTTCAAAGGGAGGTTTTCTGTCAAGCGCTGTCCTCATCAGTATAACTCCATGTCCCGGAGCTATGGTGCTCTCAATGTTTGCGTTTACAAATGATATGCCCTTAGCCGGTGCTCTTTCAGTATTTTTTATGGCTTGCGGGATGGCTCTGACAATATCTGCTGTGGCTCTTGCTACCTGCGGTTTCAGGTCAGCAGTGACAGTTAATGACAGATACCGGTTTGTTTACGGAGCTGTCGAATATGCAGGTATATTGCTTCTGCTTCTTTTCAGTTTACTTATGTTAATAAGATAATATGATGGTTACGTTCTGATATAAAAGGGAGCCCCATTAAGGAAACTCCCTTTACTGTGGGTTTGCGGAAATTTATTTTTGCCAACCTTCAGGGTTGTTTTTGTAGTAGTCTTTCATCTTTTCAGGGTCTGGAGTCATAGTTTCTTTCCCTGGAGTCCATCCTGCCGGACAAACTTCACCATGTTTTGCTACGAACTGGAGCGCGTCAATATTTCTGAGGATTTCGTTTACGTTACGTCCGATGCCGTTGTCGTGTATAAGCTCAAACTGAATTACGCCGTTCGGGTCTATGATAAATGTCCCTCTGAGTGCCATCCCCTGATCAAGCAAAACACCGTAATCTTCTGCTATGGACTTTGTAAAGTCAGCTACGAGAGGGTAGGCTACGTTGCCGAGTCCGCCTTCTGTGCGGGGGGTGTTGATCCACGCAAGGTGGCTGAATTTTGAATCTGTGGAAACGCCTATAACTTCACAGTCGCGTTTCTGAAATTCAGCATAAGCGTCTGAAAGGGCTGTGATTTCTGTCGGGCAAACAAATGTGAAATCAAGCGGATAAAAGAAAAGTACCAGCCATTTCCCTTTATAGTCTTCAAGTTTAATATCTTTGAATTCCTTATTTACGACTGCTTCCGCAGTGAATGTAGGTGCTGCTTTTGTAACTAAGCTCATGTATTAATTCCTCCGTGTTTGTTTCGTTTTTAAGAGAGTATATCAAAAGAGAAAATTAGTCAAGTGGTAAAGGGGATGAAAAATGTCTGATTAGTATGTTGTGAATGCGAGCATTACGTTTATAACATACACTCGTTGACAGGGCAAACTCCTATTGTGCACAGGCGCAGCAGTAATGTCTGCCTGAGTAATGTTATGTTAAAAAGTAGGAGATAAACTGGATAAGCATATCCCCGCTATAATCCTTTCAGAAAAGATAAATTAAAATTTTCTCGGAGTCCGGGACTGTTTCTTACTGTTTCTGACCCCATGCAGATGTTCTTCCCAAATAAATTTTGAGAGTACATTTTCATTTCTTCTGCTTAGGTTAGTAAACTGCACACCGCACCTGCCCCCCTCTTGCCAGACGATTCTTCCTGCGATAGGTGTCAGGTCAAGATGGTTTTTATGCAGGTAAGCTTCTTCGCAGTTTAAACATGCAGGCTGCGTCATTTTCCCAGGGGGGGAGAGTTCGACTCTTTGTCCCAATTCCAGCTTTCCGGCGTCGGGTATGCACATTCCGCCTATTGAAATATCTGTAGTAGTAGCGCAGATGCAGTTTCCGTATCGGTGTTTTCCGGTTTCAGTATCTTTGCCCTCAATAACAGATACGCAGAAATGCAGTCGAGACTTAACGCGCATATGTTTTCTGCGGTTGTCTTCTTGCCTTTGTACCTTATTAATCATTGTAGCCCTCTAAATTATAATATCGGCAAATGAGGTGATTACGCAAGAGGTGAATGTGTTAAAGGTATTGTTACTATTTAAAATTTCGATAAGTGACTATTTATGATCTTTAGGTGATCGAAAACGATATTGTCGGGTAATTCATTTAATTTATAGAACACTGCTTTTTTGGCGTCATCGCCTGCTTTGGCATTTTGGTCGGACTGAGTTTGGAAGACAACAGAAACAGTGTGCCCCCGTTTGTCTCTCAGAGGATCTGAAAAGACACCGAGCATCTCAATATTTTCTGCGTAAATTCCGGTTTCTTCAGCTAATTCTCTTACTGCCGCATTTTCGACTGTTTCGCCATAATCAACAAAGCCGCCGGGGAGAGCCCAGCCGTATGGCTCGTTCTTTCTTTCTATAAGCAGGATACTGTCGCCTTTGCGCACTATCATGTCAACTGTAAGTTTTGGGCAATGAATAAAATGACTGCCGAATTTAAACTGAAGGGCACGGTAGACTGTTTCACAGTATGGAGCTTTCTGACCATTGTTTTCCAGCGTACGTATGACTGGACCCAGTATGCCGTCAATCTCCGGGTTTCTGTGCTTTTCAATGTCCTGAAGCATGCTGGTTTTGTAGTTTTTCAGAGTTTCTCTGTAAGCAATTTTCTCCTGCCATTCTTCTTCGGTTATGGTAACCCCGTGGATAGCGGCAGCAGCGACAACTTCCCGAACCATATTTTCAATGAGTGGTCTGGTGATTTCACTGTTTATCATAGGACCGCACGTACTGTCTAAAAGTGCGGAGAGTGGGTTGTATCCAACATTCCAGACTAGTTTGCTCCATACGGTGTGTTTTATGGAGTTACTTATGTTTGACTCTATTCCGCTGTTATCAAATATGTTTTTAAGCATATTTTCGTATTTTTTCGATTCGTCTGTCCATCCGCCGAATGTGCACCCGCCTGATGATGTATGGTTAACTTTCCCGGGAGGGTCTATACTGAGACCTATAAAAAGGCTTGCGGCCAGTGTCCTGTGACTGCCGAAAAACCCCGCAATCGTCTGTGGGTTCTCAACACCATTCTGAAACGAAACTACACAGCCATCCTGCTTTAGGTTGTTCCTGAGTTGTCCGCATGTAACAGCAGTGTCACCTGATTTTACGCAAATGAGTAGAATGTCATACTGACCAGTCGCTTCTGAGACAGCTTTCACATCGATTTCGTGGTCGCCGTATTTATAGCTTGTTATTGCAAGTTTTCCGGAATCCCCCATTGCGGTAAGGTGTTCTCCCCTTGCGAGGAGTTCCACATTGTATCCGGCTTTTGAAAGAAACCCGCCGTAAAAACTGCCGATAGCACCTGCTCCGGCGACAAGAATACGTTTATTTAAAAACGATTTCATCATTTATCATCTTAACTTTCAGATTTTTGCGTTTAGCAAATTTGCCCTCAAGGAGTATTTCGCTGAGGGGATCTTCGATTTTAGACTGGAGAAGTCGTTTAATAGGTCTTGCTCCATAGCTGTATTCATATTCACCGCTTAAAAGATGTTCTTTCACATCCTGATCAATAGTGAGCTGTTTGCCTGCAATTTCAAGGCGTTTGTTGATTTCTATAAGTTGCAGGTCGATTATTTCAATCAGCTCAGCTTTGCCCAGCGGTTTGAAAACAACAAGACTGTCCACTCTGTTTATAAACTCAGGTGGGAACCTGTCTTTAAGCTCTCTGTGGGCATTTGTACTGAAAACATCATAGTCGATCTCATTATTTGATTCCTCTTTTGTGTCGAAACCGAGTGTTTTTCTGTTCATGCTCAGTTTTGTACCCAGATTGGAAGTCATGATAATAATCGTATTCTTAAAGTTGACCTTATGTCCGAGGCTGTCATTTATGTGCCCGTCGTCCAGTATCTGAAGCAGTATATTCAGCACTTCAGGGTGAGCCTTCTCTATTTCGTCAAAAAGCACAACAGAGTAAGGTTTTCTGCGTACCTGCTCGGTCAACTTTCCCCCTTCTTCGTAGCCGACATAGCCCGGAGGCGCACCTATAAGGCGAGAGGAGTTGAAACGTTCCATGTATTCGGTCATGTCTATGCGTATGAGTGAGGACTCTGACCCGAAAACAGTTTCAGCCAGTTTTTTTGCCACCTCTGTTTTACCGACACCTGTAGGTCCCATAAAAATGAAAGACCCGAGAGGGCGGGCAGGGTTGGAAAGTCCGGCGAAGCTTCTTTTAACTGATCTGGAGAGGGCGTCAACCGCCTCATCCTGACCGATAATGAATTCTTTTATATCTTTGTCGATGTTCGCTATTCTTGCCATGTCGTCTGTTTGCAGTTTCTGAACCGGAACACCGGTCATGTGTGCTACAACTTCTGATATGTTTTCAATGGTGAGTGTCGGCCAGTCAAGATCCAGCTCTTCCTCCCACTCTTTCTGAGCGACGGAAAGCTTAGTGGCCCACCGTTCAACATCTTTTGAATATTTCTGTATGTTGTCGTAATCGTTGGCACGTAGTTTTTCGTCACGGAGCCCCTTTAACTGTTCCAGTTTATTTTTGATACGAACCATATCGTCCGGCATCGTGCGTGTGGCAAGCTTCAGCCTTGAACAGGCTTCATCAAGTACATCAATACTTTTGTCCGGCTGAAATTTCTCGGTGATGTATCTGTCGGTGAGTCTGGTGATCTCTTCCAGCACATCGTGAGGGATGAATACCTTGTGAAAATCTTCGTAAAAGCGCTTGATGCCGTCCAGAATCTGCACTGTCTCGTCAGCATCCGGCTGGTCAACAGAGATAGTCTGAAAGCGTCTGTTAAGAGCTCCGTCTTTCTCAAAGTTTTTGCGGAATTCGCTGAGTGTTGTAGCTCCGATACACTGGAAAACACCTCTTGCCAGTGCGGGCTTAAGCATGTTGGAAGCATCAATCGATCCTTCCGCTGCTCCTGCACCCACGATAGTATGTATTTCATCTATGAAGATAATGACGTTGCCGTCGGTTTCTATCTCTTTTATAAGATTTTTCATGCGCTCTTCGAACTGACCGCGGTATTTTGTACCTGCAACAACATTGCCGAGTTCCAAAGAAAATAGGCGTTTGTTGCGGAGGAAATCAGGTACGTCCTCACTAGCCATCTTGAGAGCAAGCCCTTCGACAATAGCTGTTTTTCCGACACCTGGTTCGCCTATGATGACCGCATTATTTTTGATACGTCTGCCGAGGATCTGTATCAGTCGTGTTATCTCTGTGCTCCTGCCTATGACAGGGTCGAGTTTGCCGTCCATGGCGAGTTTTGTCAGGTCACGCCCGAACTCGTCAAGTGTAGGGGTTACTGCCTGATCGGTATTTTTCGCATAGGATTTTGATACAGTCTGTATCTCTTCACGCAGGGTTACAAGGTCGAAGCCGAGCTTTGAAAGGAGCATAGAAGCTTTTCCTTTCTTCTCTTTCAGCAGTCCCAAAAGGATATGTTCAGTATTCACATATTTGTTTTTGAGATTTTTTGCTTCTTCCACAGAGAAATCCAGAACATTCTTTCCGTTCTGGCTGAAAGGGAGACTCCCTTTTATCATAAGGTTATGTCCCTTCTCGCTAACTCCCTTGACATCGTTCATCAGCATGGAGACATCTATCCCCCTTCTGCTGAAAATTTCTGCCGCCAGCCCGGAACGCTCTCTCAGGAGCCCGAGCAGAATGTGCTCTGTATCAATAGATGTCTGCATAAGGCGTTCTGACGCCTCTCTTGCAAACAATATTACTCTTCTTGCTCTGTCAGTAAATAATTCAAACATATTGCTGTCCTCTCATTATTTATTATATTGCTGAGAGGGTTACTTTTTCAATAGTAATCTTTTGTGTTCTCAAGAAACTATATTAAATATCCCGTGTTTTATAATAAGGTTGACATCATCATGTATGGGAATGATAATATTTTTAAAAGTAATCTTAAAATGCTTTTGAGGTGAAATATGAACACAGAAAATATTTTTGCTGTTACGCTGATAGCAGCGGACAGACCAGGTATTGTTGCTGGTGTGTCCAAGGTGTTTTATGAGAATAATTTCAATATAGAAGATTCCAGCTCTACACTTCTGCAAGGGTTTTTCTCTGCGATTTTTATCGTGAAGTGCAAAGAGGGGCGCACATCTGAGCAGGTGAAAGAACTTTTCTCTGACTTTGAAAAAGCTATGGAAGTTGATGTTCTCGTTCAGGAGATTGCGGAGCCTGTTGAAAAACCTGAGGGGGAGCACTATGTTGTTTCCGTTTATGGCTCTGATAAGCCTGGGATTGTAAACAAAATTGCCGAATACCTTTCAGAAAAGAAGATAAACATTATGGATCTTCAGACAAAGGTTGCAGGTTCAAAAACTAGTCCTATATATATCATGGTTCTCGAAGTTATTGTTGAGAGCGGTGCTGACGTCGGCGACTGGGAAGGCGATCTGAAAAAGATATCCCGTGAGCTCGGCACAGATGTAAACATAAGACATATAGAAACATACGAGTTTTAACACATGGCAGTAAGAGAAGTATTAGTATATCCGGACACTAGACTCAAAGAGATGGCAGAAGATGTTGAAAAACTGGATGATCACGCGAAACAGGTTGTGCGTGACCTGATAGACACAATGGAGGAATCCGGACACTCCACAGGGATAGCTGCGACTCAGATAGGCGAAAAACTGCGCATTGTTGTGGCTGATGCATCAAAGAATAAGAAATGCGAAAACAATCACGGCAGACTGGTGCTTATTAACCCTGAAATACTCAAGTGGGAAGGTATGCTTCAGTTCCGTGAAGGATGCATGTCTGTTCCTGATTATACGGGGAATGTCAATCGTGCGCGTAAGATACTTATAAAGTATAATGACGAGAATTTCGAAGAGAAGGTTATAGAAGCAGAGGGTTTTGAGGCGGTTCTGCTCCAGCACGAGACAGACCATCTTGACGGAACTCTGTTCATTGACAGGGTTATTTCAAAGCGTACTGACCTTTTCCGAAGAAAGAAATATAAGTAGAGAGCATTATAATGAAAATATTGATCACTGCCGAACTCCCTTTTGATATCGAAGGATATCTGAAAGGGCACGAACTTGACTATAATAAAGGTAAACAGCTTTCAGCTAAAGAACTTGCGAAACGTGCCGAGGATGCTGACGGTATAATCTCTATGCTGTCCGACAAGATTGACAGGGAGCTTATGGAATCCTGCAAAAATCTTAAAGTTGTCGCTAACTATGCTGTGGGTTATAACAACATAGACGTGCAGGCAGCCTCTGAGCTTGGGATAACTGTCTGCAATACTCCGGACGTGCTTACTCAGACAACTGCTGAGCTTGGGTTTGCTCTTATGATAACTGCTGCCAGACGTGTTTCTGAAGGCGACGCTTTTACCCGCAATAAAAAGTTCAAAGGCTGGGAGGCTGATCTGTTCCTTGGGATGGATATGCACGGCAAAACTCTTGGTGTCTTTGGTTTCGGCAGGATAGGGCAGGCTGTGGCGCAGATGGCGTCCGGTTTTAACATGGACATTATATACAGCTCACGCACAAAAAAACATCAGGCGGAACTTCTGACCGGTGCTTCAAGAGTCAGCTTCGATGATCTTGTACGTCAGTCTGATTTTCTCATAATAACAGCACCGTCAACACCGGAAACTCATCATAAATTTACCCTCGAAACATTTGTTCAGATGAAATCTTCTGCCGTATTGGTGAACATAGGCAGAGGGGATATTATTAAAGAGAGAGACCTTGTCAAGGCTCTGGAAAATAAATTGATATTTGCAGCCGGGCTGGATGTTTACGAAGATGAACCGAAGATAGATGCCGGGCTTTTTAAGCTCAGTAATGCAGTGCTTGCTCCGCACATCGGCAGCGGCAGTTTTGCAACAAGAGAGGCTATGGCGAAGATGTGCTGTGATGCCGTCACCTCAGTTTTTAAAGATGAAAAACCCGCCTGTGCACTGAACTGAAAATCTGTAACTTTTAAACGTAATTTTCACCCGTAGATTTTATTTGCATGTGAATTATAAAAATACTCTCAAAGATCTCCTTGAGGGGTATTCTATCCAAATATATACCAATATATTTTATGCGGTCGAAGACATAACATCACGCCTTTACGCGTAGATGAATTAGCTAATCACAGCATTAGAGCTTATAAGTCATCGCGAGGAATGTAATGACGAAGCAATCTCAGGATAAACTAACGAGTCCGGAGACTGCCACAGCCCTGCGAGCTTCGCAGTGACGTATTTTGCATATGCTCTAGCTGTGACAACTTCGTTGTCACAGCTAGAGCGAAGTAATAGAAACACGGGTTTACCCGTGGGATTCTATAAATGTTTTAAAGAGAATTTTACTTCTCTTCCTCTTTTCTGATATGAATGTCCATCTGCGGGAATGGTATATTTACTCCTGCATCGTCAAGCTTCATCTTTATCTGTTCGAGCATATCGAAGTATGTCGGCCAGTAGTCATCAGTATTAACCCATGAGCGCATTGTAAAGTCTATGCTCGATTCGCCTAAGTTTGAGAGTACAACAACTGGCTCAGGATCGGGCAGAATTGTTGTTGTTTCTGCTATGATGCCTTTAAGGATGTCTTTGACCTTTTTAATGTCGGACTCATATCCAACGCCAATAGTGATATCCACGCGGCGGGTAAGCTGTGCTGAATAGTTGGTGATGTTAGCACCTAAAACAGCAGAGTTAGGGATTATAATTATCTTATTATCAGGTGTTTTCAGCTTTGTAGTGAATATGCTTATTTCATCTACAATACCTGATGTGCCGGCAGCTTCGACAAAGTTACCAATTATAAAAGGCTTAAAAATAATTATCATCACACCAGCAGCAAGGTTTGACAGTGAATCTTTCAAAGCCAGACCGATGGCAAGACCGGCAGTGGCGAAAACAGCAACAACAGAAGTTGTCTCTATCCCCAGCCTGTTCAACGCAGCGATAACAACTGCGGCAAGAAGCATATAGTAGATCAGCTTAGTAAGAAATCTGGAAAGAGTTATCTCCACAGAAGCCTTTCCGAGAGCTTTCCCCGCAACTTTCGCTATAATCTTTGCAATGTAGTGCCCGACAATAAATATCAGCAGTGCATAGATAATATTAAGTCCGTTTGTCAGCATCCAGTTTTCAATGAATGCAGTAAATTTATCCATGTGATCCTCTCTGTATAATTTTACTATAAATTATCATATAGAAGGATTTATTACGAGGACAACTAATGTGCTATTTACCGGAGAATATCTCTTTCACTCTTTCATAGCTGGGCAGCGGTTTCCCTTCGTGTACAACGACTTCATCCACAACCAGACCAGGTGTAGTCATTATGTATTTGGTTATCTCGGACATGTCTTTGACATATTCGATTTCAGCGTCAGATATCTGTAGTTCGTTTACGGCTGCGAGTGCCATCTCATACATAGTTTTGCAGTTTCTGCATCCAGGTCCTAAAACTTTGATTTTCATAATAATACCTCCTTAAAAATTGCCGAAAAGATATCCGGCAGTTGTAGACATTACAACAACGAGTGTTACGTAGACAACTGTTTTTTGTGTACCTATCACGCTCCGTATAACAAGCATGTTCGGCAGGCTCAGAGCCGGACCAGCCAGCAGCAGAGCCAGCGCCGGACCTTTTCCCATGCCGGCACCGATAAGCCCCTGAAGTATCGGTATCTCAGTGAGAGTAGCGAAATACATCAGTGAACCAACCACGGAAGAGAAGAAGACGGCTCCCAAACCGTTCCCTCCTACAAGTGTTTCGATATAGCCGGCAGGAATTATCCCTTCGTGTCCCGGTCTGCCCAGAAAGAAACCTGCAAAGAGAACTCCAGCAAACAGCAGTGGGATTATCTGCTTACCGAATTCCCATGTTTCAATCATCCATCCTGTGCGCTCTTCTCTGTTTAAAAGGTTAAACGCTACAATTACAACGCCTGCAAGTGCTGATGCAGCAAGTACCCATTTCAGGTTGAAAATAGCCGCAAAAAGCGTCCCTGTCTGTTCAGGCTTTGCCCATGTGGCAAAGATAAGCACTGCTGTCATCAGGATAAAGAATAATATGGTTTTTGCCGGGGATTTTCCAGCATCAACAGTGTTAGTTTTCGGTGCGGGAGGTGTTTCGGGTTTTTCATTTCTGTAAATCAGAGCCATGATAAGCCCGATTATTATCGAGAAGAAGATTGCTCCTACAGCTCTGGCGAGCCCCATCTCCCAGCCTAATATTTTAGATGTCAGGATTATGGCAAGTATATTTATCGCCGGACCTGAATAGACAAATGCTGTTGCCGGGCCTATCCCTGCACCCCTGCGGTATATACCGGCAAAGAGTGGGAGGATTGTGCATGAGCATACGGCAAGAATGCTTCCTGAAACAGATGCAACGCTATAGGCGAGAAATCTGTTTGCGCCTGCGCCGAAGTATTTTATAACAGCAGCCTGAGATATCAGTATGCTGATAGCCCCTGCTATAAAAAGTGCCGGAATCAGGCATGTCAAAGTGTGTTCGCGGACATAGTCCTGTAAAAGGAAAAATCCCTCCAGAATAGACTGGCTCATCTTTGGTGTGTCGAATGACACAAAGAAGAGAAACAGGAAAACCGCAGTCAGATAAAGTAATTTTTTAAATTCGTTCATTGTTAACCTCTGTTTCGAATATATCCCTTTCATTTTTGATGTCAAGATATTTTCACGAGTATCGAAATGTTTTTTTAGCAGTATGCAAAAAAATAGTAAATACACAAACAAACTCCGTAAAGAATGCTTGTCAAAAAGAAATGCGGGGATTAATATATGCAATGTTTGAAGATATAACAAAGGCATATTTTAGAATCCGTAAACATATCAAGCACCTGCCGCTTTATTATTCTAATAATTTCTCCGAAAGGCTGGGTGGTGATGTCTATTTTAAACTTGAGAACCTGCAGCGTACCGGTTCGTTTAAAATAAGAGGGGCACTCAACTGCATTTTGAAACACGAAGATAAGTGCAGAAATGGCGTTATAGCCGCATCAGCAGGAAATCACGCACAAGGCGTTGCTTTCAGTGCAAAGAGTATGGGGATAAGAGCTGTTATCGTGATGCCCGAATTTACCCCCATGGTCAAGGTGAACAGCACAAAAGGTCATGGGGCAGAAGTCATTCTGTACGGTGAATCTTTTGAAGACGCCTATAAACATGCCGTAGAGATATCTGAAAAGGAGGGGTTGTTTTTTGTCCACCCTTTTGATGATACTGATGTTATTGCTGGTCAGGGGAGTGTCGCCTATGAAGTGCTTAACGAAAACCCTGATATTGACCAGATAGTTGTGCCAGTGGGTGGCGGCGGGCTCGTGTCCGGCGTTGCCGAATATGTGAAGGGATTTGACAGCAGTATAAAAGTTATCGGCGTACAGGCGTCAGAGGCGGCAGGCATGGTCAGCTCACTTTCAGAGGGGCGCGTCGTCAGCTTATCGACTTCCTCGACATTCGCAGAGGGGATTGCCGTTAAAAAAGTGGGCGAGCTTACCCTTAAACACTGCCAGAACTGTGTGGATGAGCTTGTTACAGTTACCGAGAGTGAAATTGCCCTCGGCGTACTTGAATTTATGGAGAGGTCGAAGCTTGTTGTGGAGGGCGCAGGTGCTGCACCTCTTGCGGCGGTACTTGCAGAGAAGATAGATGTTAAAAACAAAACGACTGTTCTGGTCGTTTCCGGCGGCAATATTGATGTTACTACCATAAACCGTGTCATCAACCGTGGCATGACAGCAACGGGAAGGTTTATGACGGTTTCGATAATACTGCGTGACGTTCCCGGGGCTCTGACGTCTCTGAGCACAGTCATAAGCGGACTTCAGGCGAACATACACGAAATAGTCCACGTCAGGAACGACATGGAGACACCTGTGGGGCTTTCTAAAGTCAATATCTCTCTGGAAACAAGAGGGTATGAACACATAGATCATATAATGGAAACTCTGAGTGGTATCTATGAGGTTAAGAGGTTGGTATGATAAAATCAATTATTGCTGTTGTGAAAGAAACAGTAGACATATGTGTCCCGCTTTTCAGAATACTCGTACCGATGATAGTTGTTATAAAGATTCTTCAGGAGACCGGGCTGGTGAGCCTGCTTGGAAAGATTCTTACACCTCTTATGTTTATAACAGGGCTTCCCGGTGAGATGGGGCTTGCATGGGCAAGCGCTCTTGCCACGAACATGTACGGTGGTGTTATTATCTTTGCCACTCTTGTGAAAGATGTGGATATGACTGTCGCCCAAACTACAGTTTTTGCTTCTATGATACTCATGGCACATGCTTTTCCTGTTGAGCTTCAGATATCAAAACAGGCCGGAACCCGTTTCAGAGCTATGTTCTTATTTCGTTTCGGTTCTGCCCTGATATTCGGTGCTCTGCTTAATGTTTTTTATAAGTCTTTTAACCTTCTTCAGCAGCCTGTCAGCACCTTCTATTCCCCTGCTCAGCGTGAAAACACGTTACTGAGCTGGGCATATGGCGAGATCGTGAATCTGGGGTACATTGCTCTGATCATCTTTACTCTGGTTGTTCTGATGAAGATATTCAAAAAGATAGGCTTGATTAAGTTTATCAATATGCTGTGCAGACCTCTTCTGAAACTTATGGGAATAGGCGAGCAGGCGGCGTATGTGACAGTGGTCGGCTTTACTCTGGGGCTGACATACGGCAGCGGACTGATTATCAAAGAAGCGAAGTCGGGCAGTATGAGCCATAAAGATATATTTTTCAGTCTTGGTTTCATGGGGATCTGCCACTCTATGGTAGAAGATACAATTCTGATGCTGGCTATAGGCGCGGACTTCTTTGGTATATTCGTTCTTCGTACAGTTTTTTCAGTTCTTTTTGTAGCAGTTCTTGTCCGGCTTTCTGCGGGCATTCCCGAAAAATTCTTTTACCGCTGGCTGTTTATGAACAAGTAAACTATAATAATTTTTATAGTTTATTATTACCCGAGGTAAAATATGAAGAGACTGCTTGCGTTCGCAATACTTCTTTTTCTGCCTATGGGTGCGTTTGCTAAGGACTACGCACGTGTAGCGGTGAAGATAGCTCCGGAGACAGGAATTATCAACGGTGTTATGGACATCGGTGATAAGAAAACCGAATTCTCATTTGATCTAAAAGATGCAGATTATAACGATGGTCATACTTTTGTTATATACAGGCAATGGCTGCCCGATATACCTGAAGGATATGGCGTACACCTTTACATATCCCTGCCTGACGAATACATAACAGTAACAGAGAGTAACAGATCATATCAAACCCCTGCCGGTATGCGCTATGAGTTTGACAATCCGAACGAGAGGATAACGCTCGCCTTTTCCGACCAGTGGATCAAGACTAACACTGATTATAACGGCATAGGTATATCAACTTATTTCACAGGTAAAAATCAACAGTTCAGCGAATTATACATAAGCAGAATAAAAGAACTTATGGATATGTATGTGCCTCTTCTCGGTGAATACCCCTACAGCTCTTTTAATGTAGTGGAAGTGCCGTATCCTGCGGGGCATGCACTAACGTCGATGACTTTTATCTCCGGTAGTATTATCGGAATGCCTTTTCTGACAGAGGTTTCACTTGGTTATGAACTTGTACACCAGTGGCTGGGGGTTGGTGTTAAAGCTGATTATGAAAGTGGTAACTGGGCGGAGGGACTCACTGTTTATTATGCAGATAAACTCTATGCAGAACAGAAAGGTGAGGGTGTAGACTACAGAAAGAATGCCCTGCAAAGTATCATTGCCAACGCCAGACAAAATGAAGACGGCACTTGTCTTATGGAGTTTAAATACAATCAGGGGAGACAGTCGCAGGCTATAGGTTATGCAAAAAGCCTGATGGTGTTTTCGATGCTGGAAAATATTCTGGGCAAAGATGATTTTGAAGAGAGTGTCAGGATATTTATTAAAAGCTATATGCATAAAACTGCTGAATGGGAAGACATTATCAAGGTCATGGAAGATACAGCAGGAGTCAGTCTAACCGGATTTATCAACGGATGGCTTGGTGAAACAGCTATAGCCGAATTTAACGTAACAGATGCTCAGGTTAACGGTGCTCTCAACGGATACAGCGTTAGCTTTGAGATTAAAAATAAATATAAAGAACTCGAATATCCACTTGAAATACTCGTCAAAACAGAAGGCGGAGAAACCGTTTATGAATATTTTTATATTTTTGGCGAGTCTGTAAACGTTGAGATCAAGACAGAAAGCAGACCGGTTAAGATCGTAATAGATCCGGAGTACAAGACTGCTCGTATGCTTGCCGAAAGCGAGATGACACCGGTTCTGTATCATATGTTCAGCAAGTATAAAAAGGTGCTGTTTGTGAAACCGGAAGATGAGAGGAGATACGCTTCTGTGGCTGATACTCTTGAGAATATCGAGGTTGTAAGCGACAGTGTGAATCCTGCGCTCCATTCCGACAGCATCCTTATCTTTGCCGGTGAAGGGAACAGAGCTTTTGAAAAGATGTACCGGAAGCCTGTGCCCTCTTTTGAAGGTGATTTTATGGTCAAGGGATATCCGCACCCCACCGGTGTGAATAAGATGTCTTACCTCATTATTGGCAGAGATGCCGACACGATAAAAGCTAATATTCCCCGTGTAAATCACTACAGAAACTATTCTTCACTTGTTCTCGACGGCGGGCACCAGTTCCGTAAGGGGATAGACAGCTCTGACAGGGGTATTGAAATCACACTTGGAAACGAACTTCAGGGGGTGCCTGTGCAGAAGATGTTATCCATAAAAGAAATAGTAGAACAAAATAAAGAGAAAAAAGTGTTTGTTGTCGGCGAAAATCACAACAACTATGCCCATCACGAAAACCAGTATGAATTTTTAAAGCTGCTTAAAGAATCCGGAGCAGATGTTGCTGTCGGGCTGGAGATGGTGCAGAGACCCTTTCAGAAGTATCTTGATGCATACATAAAAGGTGATATCTCTCAGGAAGAGATGCTTGTTAAGACAGAGTATTATGACAGATGGCGCTTTGATTTCCGTTTGTATAAGCGTATTTTCGATTATGCAAGGGCGCACTCAATACCTATGATAGCCCTTAACATGGAGAAGGAGATAACTAAAAAGATATCATCGAAGGGGATAGCATCCCTTGGGGATGACGGAGATAAAATACCTGCGGATATTGTCTACTCCGGTGGTGGATATAAAAGTTTTCTCAAAGGCATTTTCGCCATGCACGATATGGGTATGGAGTTTGAGAACTTCTATGAAGCGCAGCTCATCTGGGATGAAACTATGGCAGAATCTGCGGCGAAATACATCACTGCCAACCCGGAAAAAACTCTGATTGTAATAGCAGGAAACGGACACGTCCGATATGGCCGCGGGATACCGGACAGACTTAAAAGGCGTACGGGGCTGGACAATGTGATAGTCGTTCAGGACGATGAATATAAAGCCGGAATAGCGGATTATATTCTCAACCCTGATGAAATGGGATATGACGAATCACCTAAAATCGGTGTAGCTATTGAAGACACAGACAGCGGTCTTCTGGTAAAAGAAGTATCCGAGGACTCCTACGCAGAGAAGGCAGGAGTAATGAAGGATGATTATATAACCGAATTTAACGGCAGAAAAATAATGAAGCTCGCAGACATAAAGATTGCGCTTTTATACACAGAAAAAGGTCAGAGTTATCAGTTAAAAGTCAATCGTGCCGGAGAGGAACTCACTTTCAGCGTTTCTTTCTGACTGCACAGCATTTTGTCTTCGGGCGTGCTTTGGGTTTTGGTCGGTGGCTCTTTTTCGGAGCCGCCGTTGCTTTCCCCGGGCGTCTGTCCGAGCTTGTGACGAGTGCGTCTTTCTGTCTTTTGCGTGCAGTTGAGTCACGTTCGACAAAGACATCTCTGCCTGTGAACGGGTCTTTTCCGGTATAGTACATGAGAGCCGAGTATGTTGAAGGGAGAGGGGTAAATATCTGAACCTGTTCAGGGTTTATCTTCAGCTCTTTTGAAGCGAACCTTTTGAGGTTTTCCATGTGGTGCATTTCGCAGCCGGGGTGCGCTGCTATCATATAATATGTAAGGAACTGCTTTTTCCCCTGCTTTTTATTTTCGTTATAATACGCATTAACAAAGTCTTTCAGGACTTTTTCCGATGGCTTACCCATCATGTCCAGCACTTCTTGGTCACAGTGTTCCGGTGCAATCTTGAGCTGACCGGAGACATAGAAACGAACAAGATTTTCCAGATACTGGGGACCGAACTTTTTATCAGCCATGATAAGGTCATAGCGGATGCCGGAAGCTATGAAGACACGTTTTATCCCGTCCAGTTTTCTTATTCTGGAGAGCAGTGAGTTTGTGAATCTATGGTCGACACTGAGGGAAGGGCAGATTGACGGATACATGCACCGTTTGTCTGCGCATCGTCCCTGGTCTTTCTTTTTTCTGCACTCCATGCCGTACATGTTTGCAGTGGGGCCGCCTATGTCGTTGATGATGCCGTTCCACCCTTTTTTATCTATAAAGCGCAAAACCTCTTTCTCAACAGATGCCTCTGTCCGTTCAATAATTCTTGTCCCCTGATGAACAGCTATGGCGCAGAAGTTACATTCTCCGTAGCATCCTCTATGGGTTGTAACAGAATTGCGGATGGTGTCCATGGCTTTCACGTGCCCCTGAGCGGCATAATAAGGGTGAATCTCGTATGTATACGGCAGTTCGTGATAGCTGTTAAGCTCAACTCTTGCTGGGTCTTCCTGCGGCGGGTTCTGTACCAGAAATCTTGTGTCCTGTTTTTGTGCCAGACCTTCCGCTGTGATGTAGTCATTATTTTTGTAAAACGTGTGAAACATCTTTGTAAAAACGTCTTTGTCTCTGACACATTCATCATGAGGCGGCAGCTCCACATATCCTGTCGGCACCTCGCTGCTGATGTAGCAGAGTCCTTTTATGTCTTTATATTCTGTACCTTTTGCGAGTTCAAGAATCGCTTTTTCGCCCATACCGTATATGAGGCAGTCGGCTTTGGAGTCGAAAAGCACAGACCTGCGGAGTTTATCCGACCAGAAGTCATAGTGGGTCAGTCTTCGGAGGGATGCTTCTATACCGGCGATTACGATGGGAGAGGTGTTCTTAAAGTGCTTTCTTATAAGGTTAGTATAGGCGATAAGTGCTCTATCGGGGCGTCTGCTGTTTTCGCCGCCGGGGGTAAAGTCATCGTTTCTGCGCGGTTTTTTTGATGCGGTGTAGTTTGCCACCATGGAATCCACGCACCCGGCCGTCACGCCCCAGAATAGTTTCGGCTCACCTAGCCTTGTTATATCGTTAGTGTCCATTTCAGGCTGGGCAATTATGGCGGTTTTGTAACCTTCAGACTGAAGCAGTCTCCCGATGAGGGCAGCGCCGTTATAGGGGCTGTCTAAATAAGTATCGCCGGAGATAATTATAATATCCGGTCTGTCCCACCCGAGGCTGGCAATCTCTTTTTTGGTTGTAGGTAAAAAGTTGTTCATATCTTTATAGAAGTTAGCTGAGCTCAGAAAATACGCAAGCTGTTATTTGAAAAGAGCCTTAATAATCTCATGATATTTCTTTTCGATGTAGTGTCTGCGTTTTTTCAAAGTGTTGGTAAGTTCTTCTCCCAGTTTGAAATCCTTGTCCAGAAATGATATGTTTTGCAGTTTTTCATATGGTTTGAAACCCTGTTTGTTGGAAAGTAATTTATTAATATCTTTTTTAACGCTGTCAAGCATCTGTTTTGAGTTTATATCGACGTCGTGGGCTAAATCCCCCATCTTTTTACTGAAGTGCTCTTTCATCTTTTCAAAGTCGGGGATAATCAGTGCCGCCAGGCTCTTTTGATCCTGCCCCACAAGGACAGCATCTTTTACGAACGGCAGCATCGTTATGGCTGACTCTATTCTTGTCGGGTCGATGTTTTCACCGTTTGCCAGCACTATTATATCTTTCATTCTGCCTGTAATTTTAAGCTCTCCGGTGAGAGTCAGCATTCCAAGGTCTCCGGTGCGGAAAAATCCGTCATCTGTGAAAGCGTGTTCATTCTCTTCGGGGAGTTCGTAATATCCCGGAAAAACCTGTGGACCCTGTATCTGGATTTCCCCTTCTTCGCCGGCGGGGAGTATGTCGCCGTCTTCGTTAACGATCCTGATCTCAGTGCCCGGGACAGCCGGGCCGAGTGTGCCGAATACGTCGCAGTTAAGCGCACGTCCTGCTATTGCCGGGGCGCACTCTGTCATGCCGTATGCATTTACAATGCGCAGCCCTATGGCATCCAGCCAGCTTTCGAGGTATGCAGGCAGGCTTCCGCCTCCGCTGACTGCAAGTCTGAGTCTTCCGCCGAATTTGTCCTGCACAGCTTTGAATTTTTTCATCGCTATTATCTTGAGCGGAGTCAGTGCGGCAAGTTTTAGTGCTGCACCTGTATTTTTTATGAATTTTATGAATATGTTTTGTTTCCTGAATTCCGGCAGGTGCCCTTTAAGGCGTCTCAGCTGCCTGTTATACGATGCGGATGCACGGCATAACATCAGAAAGAGACTGAGCTTTCTGCCACCCTGTTTATCGAGTGTTGCGATTACTTTAGAGTAGAGAGCTTCCCATACGCGGGGAACTGTTGCAACAATTGTCGGCTTGTAATGCTCAAGGTCAGCAGAGAATGTTTTGACGCCGGAGTAGACAAGTCTGCACCCGTTTGCCATTGCCACCAGCTCAACCGTATGCTCAAATATGTGCCATGCAGGCAGAATGGAAAGCCATATGTCATCATCCTTGAGGGCTATCAGGTCGGGTATGATGTCGAGATTATGCATTATGTTACGGTTGGTAAGCATTACGCCTTTCGGGTAGCCTGTTGTGCCTGATGTATATATTATAGTGAAAATATCGTCAATACCGCCAACGTCAGCTTTCATGAAATTGTCAAGTTCCGTCTCGGTATATTTTCTGTCTCCCATGATTTCATTATATGTATGGACTTTGCTGAAAAGACGTTTTGTTCCGTCACCTTCAACAAGAAAGATCTCTTTGAACTTTAGGTCATCTATGACAGGATTGGCTGTTTCAAGGGCTGTTTCAGTTTCAAATATCGCATACTTGCTTCCGGAATGTTCTGCAATGTATCGGGTTTCGTCCAAAGGTGTGTCGCTTCCTCTGGGGATAAGTATTGCTCCGAGAGACGCTATGGCCAGGTCGGTTACGATCCATGCATATCTGTTGTCAGATATAAAAAGAACTTTTGTGCCCCGTTTAATACCGTGCTTTTTGAAAGTGCGGGATAGTATAAAGACATCTTCGAGAAGCTTCTGGTAAGTAACCTCAAGCTCTTTTTCTCCCACTCTGTATATATAAGCAATGTTGGTGCTGTACTTTTTGCATGCGTCTAAGAAGACGCTGAATACTGTTCTGTTGTCAACTGTCATATTGTGTCACCTGTTACATTATATAAGATAAAATACATTGGTTATGCAAGACAATTATGTCTGATTGAAAGCCTAAAATAATATATCTATTTTTTTTATCCCTCAGAGGGAGCTGCTTAAAAAATAGACGATGGAGATAAGTTTTTAAAATCTTTCTGTTTTTTTTATAACATAAAAAAGAAATAAACAATTTCTCCACAATTTTGTGGAGAAAAAAGTTCTTGACAGCTCAAACCCTTGTATATCAATAAGCTAGCGTAAACGCTTGGTAATAGTGGGGATACTTCTTTATTTGAGATTGTCAACAGGAAAGAATTATAAAAAAAAGATTTTTTTCAACAATTTTTCCACAATAAATAATGCCACTCTGTAGAGCATGCCGAAACTGCTGTAAAGGCATGCATTACTCGAAAGAATCCTATCCCCTTTAAATGTATAAGTGCTTAAAATATAGCCATTTTCCTTAATCCAATCCGAATTCGGCAAGTAGCTTGTCTATGTCATCCTGAGAGGCATCGTCAGCCACTGTAGGATCCTGAACCTGTTTCAGTTTTATGAATCCCAGTATAGCACCGAGCCTTGCCCCTATATCGCTTATTGAAGAGATTACTTTTTGTATTTTCTGTTCGGTGATGTCCTGAAATTCGAGTGCATGCAGTATGTTGAAGCCTGTTTTGTCGGCTTCTTCCATATTGTTTTCAAGTTTTTCGATTTTTCTGACTATGTTGTTTACATCTTTTTTGTAAATCAGGTCTTCAAGATCGTTTATCTCTTCCACAAACTCCTGATAAAAATTATTAAGGGAATCAGCGTTTTCCATCAGGCTGAAAGTAGCATCCTCAGTTGATTCTGTGACAGACTCAAGGGTGCTCAGAACATTCGGGAGGTGTTCTTTGGATGTTGCCAGCGTTGGTTCTATTTCATCAACTCTCTGTTTTGTGTCAAGTATGAGCTTAAGGAGTTCGCTAATCTCACTTTTAAGGTCGATGCCTATATCAACAGCTTCGCCGTCGATGATTTTTTTGGAAAGAGTTTTGAGTTTATCAAAAGAATCTTCGCTGCTGCCGACAGTTTGAGCAGAGATTGACTTCAGCTCATCCATGGGATTAGCATCTTCTGCTGGCTGAATGGTTTCACTTGGTTCTGCTGTTTGCTCAGAATGAATTTCTTCGAGCAGGCTTTCTTCTACTTTTTCCTCAGGGGCTTCGACAGGTAGTATATTTTCAAGATTCTCATGTGTTGCTTCTTCCTCGGGCTTTTCATCGGTTAAGTAAGGCTCGGGTTGATCATTAAGTAGGAGCTCGTCCTGCTGCTTATTGATGTTGATCTCTTCATTGTCCGCAGGGGCCTCTATTAAATCTTCAATATTGTCAGAGGATTCTGCTGTAGGTTCTTCTGCCAAAGGTTTGTCATTGACGGAGAGTTTATCTGTTTCATCAAGTTCTGTGTCAGAGTTTGAGTTTGATTCTTTGTATGGAGGTTCTTCAGCGGCAGGGTCGGACTGAGGTTCCTCTTCCGGTTCCTCAGTCGCTATTTTAGTTATTGTTTTTTTTTTTTTTGAGAGCTTCTGTCTCAGCTTCTCTTTTGTTTAGTTCAATTGCTATTAGGTCATCAAGTTCATTTTGTTCAACATGACCTTCTTCTGACTCCATTTTGCTTCCACTCTGGTTCAGAGCATCATTAAGGATATCATCCAGATCGCACGAAAGGTTATCTACTGCTTCAGGTTTTTTTTTTGAGTCAGCCTGTGCAGCTTCTTCTTCATGCTTCTTCTTATTAAGTTCATCGGTTTCAGCTTCTCTTTTGGAAAGCTCAAGGGCGATGAGGTCGTCTATGGAAGCACCCACATCGTCATCAGCAGATCCTTCCTCTATAGCATCTTCTCCCTGTGTGTCTGTTCCTATAGCATTTTGTCCGCTGTCTTCTGGTTCGGCATATTCTTTTTCCACAGCAGATGCTATCTGTTGATAGTTTTGTTCAGCGGAGGGGAGAGCCACCTGTCCGAGAATTGTTTTTTTAAGGTCACTTTCGATATTTTTGTCATCACTGACAACGCTGTCTATGTCCAGCAATATGATAAGACGTTCAGCGTATTTGCATATGCCGAGTATATATTCCTGCCCGACAGTGCCGACAAGTGGGGGGGTAGGTTCAACCATACTTTTATTAATGCGTATAACTTCGGTCACTTCGTCAACAACAAAGCCTATATTTTCAGTTTCAAATCTTACAACTATGATTCTGGTCTCTTTGTCGAAGTCCATTTTATCCAGAGAAAATCTTATCCGAAGGTCTATAACAGGGATTACTTTGCCTCTGAGGTTCATTACGCCGAGAACAAAACCCTCTGTGCGCGGGACTGATGTGATTTCAACAGTTCTTATAATTTCCTGTATTTTGAGTATATCAATTGCGTACTCCTCTTCCCCTAGCTTAAGACCAACAAGCTGGATGACTTCCATCCCTTCTCTCTGCTCGTTATCGTCGTAATCAAGTTCGCCAATAGGTTGTAAATTGCTCACCTGGCACCCCTTAAAGCTTTGTTATAATATGGCTTCGGATGTCGTCAATGCATTTCGACACATCACTTTTCATATTGTTTAAGTAATACGGCTTCAAAAGCTTTATGCTTTCGCTCACGCTTATATCATATGGTATAAAACCTAATTTTTCAATATTTATACCAAGATATTTTTTAGTAATACTTTCAAAACCGTAAAAAACATTAAGTTCTTTACGTGTTCTGATCAGATTTAAAATTATGCCGACCCTGAACTCGTCTACTATATGACGTACTTCTTCAGCTGCGACAGGATCTGCGGCTGATAGGTCTTTGAATATGCTTGTAATATTAGGGTACTGCATGCTTCTGGTATGCAGTCTTTTGCAGATATCTGCTGCTGTAGGATTTTTTCTGAGATACAGCTCAATTTTTCTATAGAGTGCAACTTTCAGGAAACCGTAGGAATTCTCTATTGCTGTGGGTTCGGAATTCATTATTACGATTTTTTTATCGGCAAAGTTGAAGAAATCCACAGTGTTAAAACTTGTCCCCGCTCCAAGGTCAAGCAGGACATATTTATAATCAAGCTTCTTTAATTTATTCAACACTTTAAGTTTTTCAAAATTAGTGATATGAGCCATGCCCAGAACATCACTGGAGCCGCCTATAAAGTCAATTCCGGCAGGGGAATTCGTTATAACTTTTTGTATGTCAACTTTGTCTTTGAGAAATTCATAAAGCCCCAGACCGGGAACTTTAAGCCCAACAAAGTCATGAAGGTTTGCACCGCCGAGATCAGCATCAACAAGAAGTGTGTCGTTTCCAGCATATTTTAACGACATAGAAATGCTGGATGAGAAAAAGCTTTTTCCAACTCCGCCTTTGCCGCTGGCTACTGCGAGAATTTCTGCCATATTAAACGCTGTCCTTGTACTTTTTAACTAAGTAATATGTAAGGATATATGTAATTGCACCAATAATCAAGCCCAGCAAATGTGCTCCGACAAAAAAGGGGATAGCAAAGTTTTTTGCTGTGGTGAGGATAGTGTTGAGAGACATATCAGCGAAGTCCAAAGGTATTTCCGCAGTTGTGCCTGTGACGTATTCTCCGAATTTGTAGCAGATAGTATAAATGGGGATGAAAGTGAGCGGGTTTGTTATGTATGCGCCGACAATAAGAGGGTAAAGAGGCAGGTTGAATATGAAAGACATCCCTATAGCCAGCATTGTATGAAACCCTATGTAGGGTGAAAAACCGACAAATATACCCATAGCAGCCGCAGCAGCAATACGGTTTGGCGTGCAGTCCAGCAATAGTATCTTTTTGATTTTTACCCTGATTCGCTCAATCATAATTTCTAATAACACTAAAACGCACAAATGTCTTCATAATATGTTTCGTCTCTTGGTGTAAAATTTTGCTGTCGTGTGATAAATTGCGGAACTGTGTTGTATGTTTCATTTTTCGTAAAAAAAACATTGTGAAATACTATTTTACGGATATAGTAATTTACAGAAACAAATTTGGCTATAGAGTGTACATACGATTCATTATTGAATTTTTTCTTGCTTCAGTTGTTCATATATCAGTTTATCAAGCAGAAAATGAGTAAAATATGGTACACGGATCGTTTACTATATTTCTTCGTTTTGCGAATAGTTGATTTACTGAGCAATAATATTGAGGTAGTATGTAACTATGTTGGGAAACAAGATTAGGAAACTGATTAAACGTAAGGGGATTAAACAGGTTGACGTATGTCGGGCTGTGGGGCTTTCTCCTTCAAGGCTTTCAAATTACCTTAGCGGTAGCAGAGAGCCGGATCTCGAGACTCTTTCCAGGATTGCCAGATTTCTGGAAGTCAAACTTGACTATTTCGCTTATGGCGACAATATCAAAAACACAAAAGAGACCGGCGAAAACATTAAAAAAATGAGAGAGAAAAGGGGTTTCACCAAAAACGATCTGGCTGCTGTTGCTAAAATGGATGTTCAGGCTTTGACAAGAATCGAGCTTGGATACGGTGAATTTGAGAGAGATTTAATCGAGAATCTCGCTTCATGTCTTACGTGTAGTGTAGCGGATCTCATCGGTGCAGAAGAAGGCTATTCTTTTGAGCAGGGAGCACAGCAAAGTGTTGCCGCTGAAAATGAGGCAGTTGTTTACGAACCTTCTGTTCCAGGTATTGAGATATCCCTAGCTGATGTTGAAGACGGCAGATGTGAGATGGAAAAGGGTGCATTCTGGGCGTACGTTAATGACGGACGTTTTGCACCGAAAGTCAATGAAACTGATATCTTATATATCGAAAAGGTGTCCCTAGACCTTATTGATGACAGAGATGTTGTTCTCTATTTTGATACTGATTCATTGAAGTTTATGAGAGCGTTCCTTTCCGGTGGGAACATTATAATGGCTCCTGAAGTCGGTGCTGGTGCACCCGTCACTTATCAAAAAGATGACGAACTCGCGGCAGGATGCAGGGTTTATAAACTCCACTGGCACGCTGTCAAACTGTAATCCAGTAATTTAAATCTATTTTTATTATGGATATCACAGGCCTGCTCAATTGAGCGGGCCTTTTTCATTACATTTTTAAATGGGCTTTATTAATGAGCATAAAAAAACCCGCTTAAAAGTAAGCGGGTTTTTTTTAGTGTTTGTATGAGGAGTCTTATTTTATATAAGATCTTGAATATTCAGGGTAAGCATCGATTCCGTGCTCATGGAAGTCGAGACCTTCAAGCTCTTCCTGCTCGGAAACACGTACTTTGATAATGGAGTTCACTATTTTAAATACGATGAATGACACAGGGAAAGCCCATGCGAAAGCAGCAGCTATACCTATTACCTGAGACAGAATAACAGGTTCAACAGCTCCTGTTTCGAAGTTGTAGTTGAAAAGACCTGCCGCAAGTGTACCCCATGCACCACATACACCGTGGACAGAGATAGCACCGACCGGGTCATCAATTTTGATTTTTTCAAAAAACTGAACAGAGAAAACAACAACAACACCGGCAATAATACCTATGAGGACTGCGTATGCAGGAGTAACATTTGCACAGCCGGCTGTGATACCGACAAGCCCTGCAAGAGCACCATTGAGTGCCATACCTGCATCAAACTTTTTGTAAAAGAAATATGTCAGCCACATTGCGGACATGATAGCAGCAGCAGGGGCAAGAGTAGTGTTTACTGCGATGAGAGGCAGAGCAGTGTCGGCAGCAGTTTCAGAACCGACGTTAAATCCGTACCAACCAAACCAGAGGACAAAAACACCGATTGTTGCTATTGGTATATTGTGTCCGGGGATAGCTCTGATTTTCCCGTCTTTTGTGAATTTGCCGATTCTGGGTCCGAGAACGATAGCGCCCGCGAGAGCTGCCCAGCCGCCAACAGAGTGAACGACAGTGGAACCTGCAAAATCTATAAAACCTATTTTCTCCAGCCAGCCTTCACCATGGAAGAGTGAGCCCCATGCCCAGCTGCCGAATATAGGGTATATAAGTGCTGTCATAATAGCAGAGAAAAGTATGTAAGCTTTAAAGTTAGCCCTTTCTGCCATAGCCCCTGAAACGATTGTAGCGGCTGTTGCACAGAAGACGGTCTGGAATATCCAGAAGCAGAGTGTCCAGTTGTCACTTGGATCCCAGCTGGATATAAAGAAACCCTCAGTCCCAAAGAAACCAGTTGTGGTAGCACCAAACATCAGGGCGAAACCAACTGCCCAGAAAGCAAGTGCGCCTATGGAAAAATCCATAAGGTTTTTCATTATGATGTTTACAGCATTCTTTGCTCTGGTAAAACCTGATTCCACCATAGCAAAACCGAGCTGCATAAAGAAAACCATAAAAGCTGCTATCAGCGTCCAGAGCCAGTCAGCATTGGCCTGCACGGATGCAATATCATTGCTGAGTGTCTCGAGTGTAACAGGCTCTTCCGCAGCAAAAGCTGTGGCTGCAAGCCCTGTCAGAATAAGTGTTGTAAGTATCTTTCTTATCATTTCTGTTCCTCCGTAATTAAATAGAATCGTTGCCGGTTTCACCGGTACGTATTCTGAGAGCATCAGCAACATCGAGAACAAAAACTTTACCGTCGCCAATCTTTCCTGTTTTAGCTGCTTCTGATATAACTTTTACGCACTCTCCGGCAATCTCGTCGGAGACCACTGTTTCCAGCATTACCTTTGGTACGAAATCGATCTGATATTCAGCCCCGCGGTAAAGTTCATGGTGTCCTTTCTGACGTCCGTATCCTTTGACTTCAAATACTGTCATGCCTGTAACGCCAAGCGTATTGAGAGCATCTTTTACTTCGTCAAGCATGTGCGGCTTGACAATAGCTTTGATTAATTTCATTTCTTCCTCCACTAGAAAAAACTAGGTTCGCACTTACTAATAACAAAAGCTGTGCCAGTTTGTTTTATTAAAGGGATTACCACCATGGCAAGGGCGGGGACACAAGCATTGTGCATAATGAATATTTGCGATGAATAAATTGTGCTCAGGCAGTGTTTAAAAATTAATCAGCCGATATAGGCGGGCAAGTATACCTATGGTTTCGCTCATACTGCCCGCTGTGCTTTGTTTGTGTCTATCTGCGGGGAGTTTTTTCGTCTATTCTCCCGTGTATTCTGACGATGTCGGTGTGGAGCAGGTTGTGTTTATGCTGGCATTCCTTTTTAGTAACATAGTCTCTGGCAAGTATGACGTTTGTTTTGTTCTGGCTGTCCCGCAGGCAGTTTATTGAACGCCATATAGGTATAAGGACAAGGCTGGCAACGCTTCCCACCGTTTGTATAATATCCGATATTTCAATACTCATATGTCCTCCTCTTGAGAAGTGCGCCTTGCTTCTGACCTGTTCATTGCAAGGCAGAAAAAACCTGCATCTGTTTTATGATTCATATTGTGCCCCTTTATCTGCTTTTAACGAAAATGCCGTAATCGCCTTGTGATATAGATGAATCATTTTTGATGCTGAAAACTTTACAGTCAGGCTCATCAGTCCCTTCTGTAATAAGCAGAAAAGCGCGTCTGTTCATGTCGCTGCTCTCGACTTTGTTCGTGCTGCCGTCAGAGCTGAACGAATCTGCCTTGAATACAGAGATGTCCACTACAAGCATTTCTCCGGCATATTGATCGTAAAGACTGTGGCATGAAACATTTTCAACAACTTCACCGTCAGCCTCAGAGGACTGACCGCTGACGATGCATTCTGCTGAAGCTATCTTTGTGTGAAGCCCCGCAGAGCTGTATATATAATAATCTGCTGTTACTCTGCCGGATACTGAAGGCTTCCAGTCATAAAAAGTGTTGACCTGATAGACCATACACCCCCATAGCGTATCCGGTTGTATGAATGTGCCGAAGATATTAGATCTCGTTCCGTTGAAGACATTATTAAAGGTTTCATTGTTATATGTCTGATAGACCAACTCTGAACCATAGTAGAATCTTGTGTCCCTGTTCCACCTTTCATCTGTCCAGTCCTGCTCTATGATTACAAAACCATCTGAAAGCTGTGCGTTGTCGTCATTGATATATGATGTCCGTTCAGCTGCGCAAGGTTTTTTGTCCAGTCCCATGTACCGGTCAGAAAAGCGTTCCGGCATAGGTGCAGAAAATGTTTCAGTCTGAATATCGTAGGCATATGTTTCAGTCTGAGTGAAGATGAATGCCGGAGTCTTTACACAGGGCCACATGTCGGCTGTAAAACCTGTGACATGTGAAGGGGCCTTATTAAACATGCGCACAACGACATCGTCGCCCCTTGTAAATGCTGCTGATGAGCCTGTAAGTGACCCGTCCCGCCTGACATCACCGGAAGCCGGACAGTTGTAAAATGACGGGATCCCTTTGTAGGTCATACCGTTTATTTCAACATCGAGTAAGTCTTTTTCGAAATCGACTCTTAATACTTTTCCCTGCATGTATCCGATCTGATCCACAGGGGCGAAGGTGTTTTTATTTGCAATTTTGTCTGCCATATCTACCTCTGATAAAAAAGTTCGGGGACTATCATGTCATTGTCTTCAGAAAGTGTTGTGTCTGCATCCTTGTGTGTGAGTTCTTCTTTCGGCAGCAGGGGCATCTCATCGGTCTCTTTGACGATTATCACCCTTTCGCCTATTAGGTATTCGGCAAAATCAATTGACTTCAGCCAGTATTTTTCCCCTCTGTAGTCTACAAGGCAGCGGTAGTCTTTTTCGAAAGCCCATTCGTTTCTGAAAAGCTCCCCTTCGCCCCCTTCGTAAGGAAGGTATATATATGTGTATCCCAGCTTCGGTCTGAGCGGGTTTTTATAAACCTTGGTTTTCTGTACAAGCCCGCACCCGATGAAAGTAGCGCTGGTGAATATGTTGGTCTGAAAGTCTATGAAACCAAGAGTATAATATCCGTCCACCCCGCGCATTTTATAAGAGACATATGCTATCTCTCCGGGGATAAGGTATTTGTCTGACAGTGATGTTTTGTGATAGGTGAACCCCCCGTCATCAAATGTGAGTACAACATCCACTCCGTCCGCTTTTCCGATGTGGGGTACAGTGTCAAATCTGATTGAGTTTTCAGGGTATATGGTTTGAAAACCTTCAACAGCAGAGTGTTCTGCAAGGGGCATCTCCGCCAGTATAAAGTCACCGCTCCTGTGCCATTTCGCACCATCAGCGGATACAAAGTCACGGCATGGCGGTACGGCATTCATGCAGTCAGCATTTGCCCCTGATGGCATAATGAAGACGCTCATGTTCTGCCTGCCGAAATTCCCGTCAGTCAGGTAAACTTTTATGTCGGTCTGCCTGCCGCTTATGGTTTCTGCATCTCCGATTTTTCTGCCGTTTACATAAAGGGGGAGGGACTGCATAATCATTTTTTCACGGACGCTCATGTTGCTTTGCTTGCAGATATTTCCGTAACAAACGCCTTTCGGCTGGAATGTATCCTTGCTGATGTATATTTCAGGTGTAAGATATCCTTCGTTTTCCATAGCTGTCACTGCACCGTAAAGTAATCGTTGCTGATACTGTCTTTGTCTGTGTCTGTATATCCGTCTTTTGTTATTTTCAGGGCATAGGTTCCTGACTTCATGCTTCCCAGCCGGAGTAAACCTTCACTGTCGCTCTTGCCGGAAAACTTACTGTCTCAAGTTTCGCACCTTTGAAACATCAGATTCTGTATTGAAAGCCTTACCATTTCCTGTATTCCAGCCAATTTATTCATAAAAACTGTAAATGTTTCCTTTGCTCCATCAATTATTGATAATAATCGGTTTATGAATTTTTCCATAAACGCCAGAATATTCAGTTCTTCGACCTCATAACGCAGACCCTCATACAGACTGCCTTTGTGACGGAAATCACCATTTATCCGTTCCATATAGCTCAGGATGATAAACCTAACGAGCGATAGTGTTAGGAAGCAAATAGTAGCCTCAAAGGTTCTGGATTGATTTTTCCCAAAGAAAAGCTTGCTCTTGGCATCTTTAAACAACACTTCTACTGCCCAACGCTGACCATAGGTTTCAATTATTTTTGCCGATGTCAAAGATGTATCCGTAGACAGTAGAATAATAGGCTTCTTTGATTTACTTTTCTCAGATGGCTGACAGAAGACCAGCTTAACCAGAGTTGAACCGAAAAAAGCATTGATGGAAGATACAGACACCCGATCTTTGCCAATTGTTACTGTTGCCTTAATCAAATCTGGAACAACACATTCCCATAAGCGTTTGGTTGAGTATACCTTGCCATTTACAGCAACAGTCAATGTCGGTGTAGTTTTAAGCATGGCAATCACGTCATAGCCTATCTCATTATAAATTGACGACACCAGCCTCGGCATACAGTACCAGCTGTCAAACAGAACAGCCCCAGCATCCAGACCCTTCTGTTTCGCCCGTTTAAGCATTTCCTTTACCAGTGTTGGTTTGTCTTTTACTGCTTCCTGTCGACGATGCCACGCCAGCATCCGCTTATCCATTTCAATTTCTGTCGATTGTTTGAATACTTTTCTGCTGCTTCGCTGCAAAGCAAAATCTACAGGGACAAATGACGCACGATCACTCCAGCCAAGCACAACAGCACTGAAGCCTTTCACGCTTTTACCTTTGCTATGGTCAAACACCCATGATACTTCTTCTATCTTTTTGCCGGCTTTCTGAATTACTGTGTCATCAATTACAAGAACACGCTGCTGCCAGCTGCTGAATGATTTGAAATATCTGATCACATTAAGCGATATATCCATCATAAAACGCCGCCAATTGATACTTGTACGTGTACTTAAACGATAAAAAACATCTTTACCGCCTAAATCAAATAGACTGTTCCGGCAATGGGAAACAAAATGGTGAACGCTCTTACCGAGAAAAGTCAGAAAAACTAAAGCCACAAGAATCGAAAACGGCTCGACGCCCTGATTCTTTGAAATACCGCACCTATAGGCAATTGTACGCAGTTGCAAAGCCTTCATTACTCGGAATATCTCAAATTCTTTCCACAATGCCGCTTGTATTTCAGACTGCCATGATTTATTCTCAAGCATAGAAAAAGTCTCCTTGATGTAATTGTTATTGGAAAATCAATATACCATCTATGTGAGACTTTTTCTATTGTTATCCTAGCTATAACAACAAGTTATCGCACTATATCAAGATGCGAAACTTGAGTTACTGTTTATATAAACACTTGCACCGGAGATAGTCTCTCTTGTACATGCGTCCCGAACGGTCATTACCACATCTTTATCGTAAACATCAGTAATGTATCCATCAGTGAAGTCCAGAAGAAAATCCCCTGCCAGAGAGTTTGTTTCTGCTGATACGAGAACATATGTCGGGCGGCTGCATGTTACATCAATCAGGTCATAGCTTGTTTCATAGGTTACTTTCAGCACTCCTGTGGTTTTAGCCGGGAGTGTGAGTCTGTTTCCGTAAATCTGAGGCTTTCCTCTGCCGGAGCCCTCCCAGACGGCGGTTTCGAGCTTTTCTATATGATAGGTGACACTGCCGGAGTCTGAATCTCTGAAAGCGATATATTCAGTGTATTTCTGCTTTCCGGCACTCAGAAAGATTGTCCCCTTTCCGCTTGTAACGCTTATATGCGGGTTTGTTCCTCCGGGGTAAAGTTTCAGCCGGGCACGTTCGTCTGGTGCGAATATTGTTTTTCCGCTGTTCTCTGCGGATTCCAGCACAAATCTGAAAGAATTCAGTCCTGTGTCCGCTGCTGTGAAGCTGAAAATAGATTTAGACATCTTCCGACCTCACATAGACCATCACAGGATATTCATCAAAAGCACGTTTGGAGAGGGTGATGGAGTATAGTCTGTATGATGTTGTGTAGCTGATGTTTACAGCGGCGATGTTATCCGCTGACGGTGCCTTCTCTGCAAAGAGGGTATAGCTGTCCTGCATGGTGATTTTGCCAAGGGAGTTACCCAGCCACTCGTATGCTGTTACAGACCTGACCGGTTTTTCGGTTTCCGCTGTCTGGTCTGTGATAAAGGTCAGTATTTCGTCTGCAACACTGCCGGCATATATTCCCAGATCTGCCAGTTCGCCGTCAGTTGTGCTTACAGCCAGCTTGTCGGGTTCATGGCTGTATATGCGGAAATAGGCTGTGTCTCCGTAGCGGAATCTGGTTTTTGTACTTCCCGTATAATCCTTATTCCTGTCAGGGTCGCTTTCGATTGTTGTTTTGCTGTCGTCAGTATCTGTAACAAAGCTTATAGTAACCTTTGCCATATTATAAAACCTCCAGTGTATCTGTTATCATCACAGGGTTGTTTTTGATATTTATGGTTGCGGAGCGGATAACGCCTTCTCCGTATGGTGTGTTTATGTTCAGCCCTGCGGGGGTATTGAGGAGTTCTGAGTGGGTGGTGACAAGGCGCAGCCGTCCTTTTTTATTGTCCAGTGCTGCCTTTGCAATGCGGTATGCTGTGGTGTAGTCGCAGATATTTTCCGCAGTTATGGTTTTTGTATCACCTGTGTTGCTGATGATCACCACTCGGTTTTCCAGATAAACGCATACTGTAACTTCCGGGCTGTCCGCCTTAATCCGGTAAAGATCGTACGCAGTTTCGTAAGTTACCCGTTTTCTGATGCAGTCTTTATCTGTCTTGATTTTCTTGCCGTCAGTGGTGACACCGGATGTTATAACTTTCAGGGCTGGATAAGTTAATTTGCCGGAACCTTCCTCTAGGATTATCTCTTCTGTCACTGTTTCTCTTTTTGCGGTACTTAGCCGGCTGATTGCGCCGCCTTCAGCCTTAACAGACAGTCCGCTTTTTCCATATATACGAAGCATGGCAGAGGTGCGGGCAGTTTTAGCAGAAGGGACAAGGGTTATGTAGTTATCACCGCTTTTTCCGTAGATAACTTCCACGGAGCCCATGTTTTTATCTGCCGATGTCTTTGACCAGCTCAGGATATTTTCAGGTTTATAGACGGGGCTTGCTCTGTTTGTAACGAATATCATGCTCCGTCCGTCGGGCATCTGTCGGGCATCTGCACCGCTCATCTCTGCGAGCATCTGTGCCAGCTTGTGTTCTGTCGTACAGCCGGAGATATCTGCTGTTACAAAATCACAGGCTGAAAAAATAATTTCTGTGTTGTCTGCGCAAAGCTTTGCTGCGGTTATTGTGGAAGGAGTTATCGTCACTTCTGCAACAGAGGCGGAGCCTGTCAGTCTGCATTTGCCGGGCTGGATTTCACATGTTTTCACCTCGAAAGTGTATTTGCTGCTGTTGATCATTATTGTAATTACTTCCGGCAGCTCCCCATGCGGTGTAAGTTCTGCCGAAAGAGTCAGAGCTTCGTTCCCTCCGAAAAGCTTTATCTGACCGCTTATGAATAACTTTGTAATGTCTTTCCCGTCTGCAAACACCGCAAGTTTGTCTGTTATGACTCTGCCTGTGGTTTGTGGCAGGGGTATGTCAAGACTGTTACTGTGGGATGTGCGCCCCATCGGGAGCATGACTTTATGGGTTCCTGCCGTGCTGAAGTCGCCTATAGTGCTCTTTATGCTGAGAGAGCTGTCAGCATAGGGAGATAGTTCTCCGGCTATGTTGCAGGTGTTTCCTGAACCCAGACTTGTTATGGTTCTGATATTTTCAGTAGGGGAATTTGTTCCGGAAAGGCTTACGGGGATATTAAGTTTTCCGCAAACTGTTTCTGCCGAGAGCGGGCATATTGTAAGGGTTCCGTACATGCTCCGTACAGCAGGTATGGTTATTGTGTCTGACAGAGAGAGGCTGCACATGATCTCTCCTCCTTGTGTGATGATAAACGGTGTTGTGATGCGTAGGCTCCCGCTTTTACCTCCTCCGGCAAACAGAGGGGTGGCGGGGACAGAAGAACCGGAATATAAAAGCATGTCATCCCACCCTGAACCACTGTTCGCCATCGCACGAGAATGTCGCATACTCCCATTGGGAAGTGAGGTCTACGGTCTGCCAGTCTCCGTCAATGGATGAGATGAACGGACTTATCATCACTGCCCCGGCTTCTGAGTCTATCTTTTTGACTGTTACAGTCCGTCCGCAGGCTATGTCTGGGAAAGGGAGATCAACTGTAATTCCGTTTGCCCCTCCATAGCAGAAGGCGTACCGCTCGTGTCCTGCGAGGAGCTTGTCCTCATATAGTGTGACAAAGCTTTTTTGTTTCGGGGCAGTTACGTTCAGAAGCCTTTTTCTGCCGTCCGGTTCTATAACGAACGTTGCGGATTCGTACTGTCCATTCAGAACTGCTCTGTATGGAGGACCATCGAAACTATCAATAAGGAAGTAGTTGCCGGAATCGTCGTATTTAATAAATGTCAGCGGGATTCCGTATGCATCTGCGCAGTCTGGGAGACTGAGCTCTATCTCTCCGGCAGAACTGTCTGCGTATATTACCCCCTCTGTGAAGGTTACGTTGTAATCTGCTGAGTCAACTATTCTGAGTGAGTTATAGCTGTTACTGTTTATCCCTCTTATTTTCCAGCCTGTATCTGAGGCTGTCATCTCCATTGTTGCTCCGGCGGGGATGCTGATGAATGTTTTTGATGTGTCTGCAAAACTGTCTCCTGCACAGGGTGAGAGCTTAACCTGATGCCTTGACGCTGTTCCGTTATTATGTAAAGTGAATGTAAGTCCTCCGCACAGTGCTTTTTCAGGCAGAGTTACTGATTTTTCTGTGTCTTCATCGGAGAAATTGAAATTGCATCTGAGATACTCTCTGGACATTTCATATATGTCAGCAGATATTTCCGACGTGGATGTCAAAGCTCCCGCTGCGAAGTGCAGCAGGTTCATAGTGTCTGCTGTTGCAACGTTTGCAATATTTGCCCCTTTCTGCCATTTGCGCGGGGTGGTTTCTTCCTCTGCTCTAACTGTATCGAAGACACCTTCTGCCGAGCGTGTCATCGTAACAATCTCGCTTGTGCTGTCATCAAGGGGGGAGCCTAACCCTGCACTCCATATCACCGCGGTAAAACTGCCGGAAGGGAAGAGAGCGTCATCATTGATGTGAAGCTGTGTGTCGGTTACATCTGCATTCTTTGCCAGTTTTGAAAGGGCGAAATTTGCATATTTCAGATTAGACATATTTCCCCCTAATCTATCATCCAGTCGAGGTTGAAGCTGTTGTTCGGTTCGTGGGCACATCCTGCGGGGACTACTTCTTTTATCCAGAAGCCTCTGCTTGCTGGGGTTGTTGTTATTGTTATCGTGTTCCCAGCTTCAAAGATGCCCGACCAGCACTCAGCGGGGATGCTGAAATACGGCTGATTTGTTTTAGGATTAAGTGGTTCGTAGGCTGTGCTTATTGTGCCGGAAGCGAGGGGGCCTGATTCTGCGCCTGCACATAGAAAGCTGAAAGAACTTTCAAATGTAATGGAATAGGTGTCAGTCTCTGTACCGTCATTGAACAGTGTTATGCCGTTTTCGTCAAATTGCCCGTCTGTGCTCGAAACAGAGATGTTTTGTACAGATGGTGAGAGGTCACCTGTTTCTATCATAACACCGACATATGTGCCGTCAGACGTGTAGTTGTCCGGCAGTTGTTCTGAAAGCTTTATGGTGGCAGTATTTCCGTTCCATTCCGTACATGGGGCAGATGAGGATGTTCTTACATTCGCAGTGCCGCCTGCACTGTCTTTAATCAAAAGAAGTGCTCCTTCAGGGATAGCATAGTCTGCCGCTTTGAAGACAACCTGAATGGATTCTGTGCCTGCTGCTGCGTTGTAGGCAAGGGCTCCGCACCCTGTCCACCCGTCTGTAGGCAAATCGTTCTGTGTGTCTTTATCAGTGCCTTTTTTGATATAAAACCTGTCACCGCCGTTTCCGGGCGAGCTTATTGCCACAGATGCGCCGTAGGCTGTTTCTCCAAGGCGGTTCATGTTTGCTATAAATGCTTTGCGGAATCTTGTCATGCCGTTGCCCCGCTCAGTGGAGGTTACACGGGGGAGCAGGTTAAACTTCACCCCTGAGATAACTTCTGTGCTGTAGTCAGCTCTGCCGCCGTTACTGTCTGCATCTGTTATATTTTCAGCTTTGATTATTTTGATGTCAGTCTGATCCATTTATACCTCCAGCAGTCTTATATATCCGTAATAGCTGTCGTTTGTTTTCTGTTCCTGCTTTGCGTTAACAGGTTTCAGGTCGAGTGCTTTATCTGAATGCCTGAATAGAGCTTTCTTTAATGCTCCGTTGATGTTCAGGCTCACGACAGAGGCGTTCTGTGACAGAGATTTAAGTCTGAGGACTGTTTCTCTCGTGAGTTCTCCTGAAATTTTAGGTATGTATATGTCGATTTTTGCCGTGGTGCTGTTCTGGTAGATGAGCTCAGTTCCGTCTGCACATATTTCACATTCCTGTTCCGGCTGTCCGCTCTCCAGTTCGTTTTCCCATACCGCACACATCGGGAGGGTTATACCTGCTATCTGTATCATGACTTACACCCGCTGAAACCGGCTTTAATAAGGTACATGGCGGTTCGTTTATCACCGCCGGATTCTTTTGTCTGTGTCAGTGACGAAGGCTCCAGTATGTTCAGAGCATCTATTACCAGTTCAGCGTCATCGGCAGTATCGTTGACGCCTATCATCAGAAATTTCATATAAATATTGTAGTTGTGTGTGATTAGCCGGACACCATTGTCATCTGATGTCCCCCATCCTGAGTAATAGACTGCCGCCGAAGGCTCACGCATTATGATTGTCCCCTTTTTGTCATCAGAGGGCGAGAGAACAGTGTCAAAAACTCCGCATCCGGCTAGGGCTGATACAATTTTATCTTTTATCTGTGATGCTGTTTTCATCAGTAGTACCCTTTCCAGCTTATGCTGCCTGGCGTTGTGTGAGAAAATATCTTTCCGCCTGTCTCTGCGGAGGGGGCGAGGGGGGTGAGCACCTCATTGCATTCCGATTTGTACCTTTCTGCTGTTTCCCACTCTGCGGCAAATATATACATTTGTGCCAGAGCCCATTTCTTCACTGCCAGCCTTAGTGCCGGGTCTTCCTCGTCATATTCCACTCCGAACTTTTCTGCTGCAAGCCCCACGTATGCCCGTGCAGATTCAAGAGATTCTTCAGCAACAGCATCGTCGCCGCGACAGATAGCGTCATAGTCCTCTGCCTGTATGCAATCTTGCAATTCATAGATATCTATCAGCATTTAATTAACCTCATGTTTGTGTGCGGGGCGTGGAATTACGCCCCGTTGTGTTCTGAAGGGAGACCCTATATTGCGGTTGACCAGCATATCCCTCTGGTAAATGGGACGGGGAGGGGTTTGCTCTCTGCGATGATTTCTATAGTGGACGATCTGGGGTCTTTCACATGCTTCACAAAGAAAGGCATTGCTGTCAGGTTGCTGTCCAGGTCGTCTATGACGGAATATATCATCTCAAAAGGGGCGTCCGCCGCAAATGCCATAACTTTAGAGCTGTCCACAACCTTTGTCTGTGTGCCGGATACGAGGTCGGTGTATGAACTGTTCTGTAGTTCCACCTTAAATCCTGCAATGTTGATGGTTTTGGCGTCTATCATACCTGTGATAGAGGTGTTGTTGACGCTCTGCACGATCTTAGCGAGAGCCATGAAAGTCTTCTGACCAGCCCAGAAGCGGATGTCTGAGCCGTAGTGTGTTTCGGATTGTATATTTGCCTCCATGGATATCAGGTCAGAAAGGACATTGTCCAGAGTGATGCCTGCGTCGTCCCATGGGGTTTCTATGTTGTGGGAAAGGGTTGTGCCGAAGTCCACGCTGTATGTTCCGTATCCTCCGTCCATAGCCATAGGATATGCTATAGAACCGGAGAGAGATTGTGCCGCCATCGCCTCTGTGGAAGCTCTGACGATCCTGCGGAGCCTGTCTATCTTGTTATTTACAAGCAGCTCGATACCAATGTCGTCAAGCAGCTTGAGATTGTTCACATCCACACCGTTGAGTCTTTCGGATGGTCTGAAAGGCTGAGGTTCGATATGGGTGATATTTATTGAATCCTCATAAACCGGCAGAGGTTCGCTCCCTCTTCTGGTGATTGCGATGTTTTTGACCGCCTGCTGAAGGTCGCTGATTGAAACTGTAGGCAGAGGGTGGTTTCTGCGCCTCTCCTGAGTATAGATATTATCCATAACAGGTGACCTGAGCTCCGGCATAGTGGTGAGAGCCCTTAAGAGAGAATCTGTTGTGAAGTATCTGCTGAGATCAAGCTGTATCATGTGTGTGTCCTCCTAGAATGACCAGATAAGTGTGTTTGCTTCAAGGGCGGCGGTTTCTTCAGGTTTTGACGCTGTGCCGTTTGTGAGAAGGTTTTTGCCGATGACGGTGCCGTGTACTACGACATTCCCTATGGTGTCTTTGGACGTGTCTGTGTCCATTATGCAAACGCCTACAGGGGTCGCTTCTGTTGCTGCGGATGCGGGGTCGTAAGAGACAACGTATCCGTTTGCGTCAAGTGCGACTATCTCTCCTGCGGGGATGGTGCCGTTGTCAGCTTTGAACTGCTTAAAGCGGATAACCGCCGGATGCCTGTCGTCGATGACAGATTTGTCTGTGACGGTCTGGTGACCGATGATGCCGTTAACTGTTGCCATTTATTCCTCCTAGATTTTACTGAATACATTTTCTGTGATTCTTGATTTTGCTGAGTTGATACTTTCTGACAGCCCCGGGCTGACGGGCTTTTTTACGCTGGCAAAAGCACTGATAAGCATTTCGACAATATCTTCTCTGCCTGCCGATAGCTGATTGTCTGCAAAGCTGATCAGCTCTTCTCTCTTACCGAAAGGGAGTTTGCCCGCTGTGGCATCGGAGAGCTTTTTTACTGTTGCTTCGTGTTTCTGCTTTTTGAGCGTGTTGAATTCTGCAAGTTCTTTGTCTGAAAGGGTGAAAGAGCATTTGCCGTGTTTCATCGAGAATGTAAATATTTTTGATTTGTCTCCCAATTCAATAATCTTCAGGTCTTTGATCATCGGTGGGACAGCTCCTAGAAACGCGACATGGTGAAGGTACATACCCCCTTCCTCTGTGCTGCCAGCTCCAATACTCCAGTTCTTGTAACGCCCCTCTGCTACAGATTGTTCGAGTTCTTCGTTTAGCTCCACTGTGCCTATCAGTGTCTGTCCGTCTTCCGAGAGTTTCAGTGCTTTAACCCAGCCGTATGCAGGCATAGTGTCGTCCAGCTCGTGTCCTATTGTCACCGGGACATCGTTGCTGAAGTTTTCCTGCATCTCTTTCAGGTCTTTTTCGGTAATCGTTATCCCGTTGTGGTTTCCGGCTTTCGCCAGCTCCAGTTTCATAAATCCTCCTTTTGTGAAAAGGTTCTCTTTTGCTGTGGGAGATACTACACGAAGGTACTGATGGATATGTTTAAAAGGGGTTAAGTCTGAAAGGGCTTTAGGGCTGAAGTTTACTCTTCCAATGGTATCTAATAAGAGTTATTGTGTTTTCATACTCGTGTTTGAAAGAGGTGTTTTGATGAGAAGATTTATGTTTTTACTCATTGTTTTGTTTGCTGTTTCAGGATGTGTAAAGGATACTGCGGCATACCTTGATGCTTCGAAAGCTGCTATGAATGCCCCAACTCATAAAGAAGCTGTTGCTCAGTATGAATCCGGCGTCACAAAGTCAGTCCATTCCCATTACTATTATGAAGGGCTTGGGGATATACACTATGCATACGGGTATTATGGTGAAGCAGTCAACGACTATACAAGAGCGCTGCGGAACGATGGGCGCCCGGAGTATAACCTCAAGCGTGGACGTGCTTATATGAAACTGAGCTTTTTCAGAGATGCGATAATAGATTTCACCTCTGTAATAGATTTAGCAGGCAGCAAAATGCCTGTTGCTTATGTTGAACGTGCAAAGGCGTACGCTGCGAAAGGTGACTATAAAGAGGCTATGGACGATCTTGATAAGGCTGTCAGCAAAGGGGGGGAGAGTGCAGAATTTCTCATAGCTATGGGGGAGCTGTATTTCAAGATGGGCGAGTATGGCAACGCAAAAGCATATGTGCAGAGAGCACTTATGAAAGATGGTGAGAGCTCTGAGCTTTACCTCCTGCGAGGAAAGATATTCTATAAATCAAAAGATGCGAACCAGAGTATCGCAGACCTGAAAAAAGCTATTGAGCTTGACCGTTCAAATCTGGAAGCAAAGAGGATGCTTGCATGGATATATGCTACAAACCCTATCTCCGGCTATCGTAACGGCGCAGAAGCGCTGAACCTTGCAAAATCTTTGTTTAATATGAATCAGGATGTTCAGTGCATCGAGGTTCTGGCTGCTGCTTATGCTGAACTGGGTGATTTTGATAATGCTGTAAGAACTCTGGAAGAAGGGATAAGACTTTCCGATGATCTGGTTCAGCAGGAAGATTTTCGTTTCGATATAAAAAACTATAAAAAAGGTGAACCTCTCAGGATTTGGTGATTTTTTTATGCGGTCGAAGACAGAGCATCATGCATTTATGCGTGGATGAATGAGCTAATCACAGCTTTAGAGCTTATAAGTCATTGCTAGGAATGTAATGACGAAGCAATCTCAGGATTAACTAACGAGTGCAGAGACTGCCACAGCCCTGCGGGCTTCGCAGTGACGTATTTTGCATATGCTTTAGCTTTGACAACGAAGTTGTAAATGCATGTGTTAAGCACGTGCGAAGCAATAGAACCATAGGTTTACCCGTGGGGATCTATAAAAAATTAATAGTTTTTTTGGTGCTCAAAAAATTAGCAGCTCTGCTAAAACAATGAAGCAACGGGGTTTCAGATAAGTTTATTAACAGGTTTTCCAGAATTATGTTGAAAAGAAAGTGCTTGACAATTGAAACCCAGCAATAATAAGCATCCCTCGTAAGTAGCTGGTATATTGACGTTATTGTTGAAGATTGTAATATTTATTAATTACACCCCTAATTAGTAACAATTTTGTCCACATGTTTTCCACATGTCGGATGCGGGTTCGAGAATGTCTGCATAGTCATTGAACTTTTTTCTTAAACACTGATAAAGGTTTTTGTTGGGATGTATAAAAGAAATGACAAAACTGTATGAAATATCCCCGTTTCCTTTATAGAAATCTCTTTTAGAGGGTATTATTCTCAGTGATAGTGTTTCAGGTATATTTGAGCCCGACATATCCCTTTTCATAACTTTTACAGGCTGCCATGAGAAACGTTCTCTGGAGTCTTTATCTTCCGGCAGACCGACTGTATTTTTAGCCGTGACAAGGGAAGACCATTTTCCGTTCTTGTAATACCCAAGCGATGCTTCCAGTTTATACATACAATACATTTCAGCAAAGTTTATGTTTGTTTCTGTTTTATATACAAGTGTGAGGAGCACTTCTCCGGTGCATCGTCCGTTATCAAACATATCTGTTGGGACGGGGATAGACGGCAGTTCTACAATATTGTCCTGCCTGACAACCCCCTGATGCATATAAGTTGCAGTTGTTCCGGTGGAGAGTTGCTGCGGAACTGTCCCAAAACCTGTATACGGGGTTGCGTCTTTGCCTGGATTTGACAGAAAAGTATGGTGAATAATAAGTGCTTTGGTCATATCGGGACTTTTAAAAGCGTGTTCATAAGTGTGATATGTTTTTGCGGCAAGGGAGGTGACCAGAGGCGCAGCGTGGGATGTACCCATGTCTTCTGCCAGTTCGTTCTTTACCCCTATTGAAAATACTCCCACTGATTTCAGCCTCCCGAATACTTCTTCATGGGCGCCCCCGAAGCTCGATACATCAGGTTTTATAAACATGCAGGGACCGGGACCATGCCTTGTAAATAGAGATGGTTCATATTTCTTCTGGATGTTTGTGTCTGTATGGCATACTGACCCGACAGATAGAGAGTGAACGGATTCTGCCGGAGATGCTATCCGCTGAGGCGGCGAGCTGGGGTTTTTATTTCCTGATGATATAACGAACAAGACGTCGTATTTTTTCTGGAGGTGGTCGAGCAGATGTGCAGCAAGACTGAATGTATTATTTGTTGAAATGTTTGTTCCCATTGAGATATTATATATTTTGACTGACCTGTGATATTTTTCCAGCATATGCACCATATGGCGTTCAAATTCTTCAAGTCCCAGTCTGCCGTTACTTGGAATCATCTCCACGTTAAGAAAGGTAATACCTCCGAACCTGCCTTCCTGCGCCAGCAGTCTTCCGCATACAAAAGTTCCGTGTGCTGAGTTGAGGTTGCCTTTTTCGACATAACTCTCCGAAGCAAGCTCCCATTCACGAAGAAGCGAATCATCTGAGACCCCGGAATCCACAAGTCCTGCTTTAGGGTAGCTGATGTTATGGTCTCGCTTTTCAACACAGCTTAGAGGCAGTTCATAATGCCTTATGTATTGCTCATACAGATATATGTCTGTTTCCGGTTCTATGGACTGGATAAGGCTGTGACTGAAAAGCTGTTGAATTTTCGAAAGGTCTTTCAGTCGGGCCTTGGCATAGCGAAATGTTTCTGTTGAGATGAGTTCACTCTCTATGTTCATGTCATATTTGAGAAAATTTAAAAAATCGTCTGTACTGTTTCTATAGTCGAAAAGCCTGATTATGTATTTTGTACAATTCGGATTTAAATTTGATACAGCTTCTTTCTCTTTCGGCAGAACAACTCCGATCTCTTTTATATGTGTGAGGGAAGCTCTGAAGTTTTTGCTTCTGCTGTAAAGGATGAGACTGCTCAGGCGTTCCAGCTCTTTTTCATTTTCGATACTGAATATGAGCTTCGAGGGTGAAATGCTTCCCGAAAGAGTGATATTAGTGTTTTTTATAAAATGATAACGCAGTGACTTAGATAGCGAACCCTGCTTAAGCGTCATCTTACTGAAAACGGGGAGGGCGGCATTATAGCTTAACGATTTATATCCTTTGTATCCATTCTGTATCCTGCTGACAGTCTCCTGAAGATTTATGGATGGACCCTCAGCCTGTCTCGGCTGCCCCCCTCTGGGGATTCTTGGATTTGGTTTATGCATAGATTTTGAAAATCGCAGGATATATGGGGCGTTTACGCCGCTAGTGTCCATCAGCCAGCATTCCCCCGTTTGTGAATTGTGTTTAGCTTAGTTTGTAAATTCTTTTATGAGTGTGCGAACGAGAGCTTCAAGTATTTTTAGTTGCTTATGGTTCAGACAGGATATCTCTCCGAGCAGGTCGTCCCAGCCAAAAGGGATAATAACACCACTGGCAGAATTAGGCTCCAGGAATGTTTCTCTGAAATAGCTCAAAGGTTTGTCAGAAAAAAAATATCGTATGTCTATATTGTATTCTGATGAAATAGTAGCAAGTTTAGATGCGTCGATGTCATCCCCTTTTTCATAATAGCTTATAACCTGCTGTTTAACATTGAGCAGTTGACCGAGCTCGTTTTGGCTTATGCCTAGTTCTGCTCTGAGCTCTTTAATCTTTATTCCTATATTCATACATAATATATACAGATAAATTATGTTAAATACAAACAGAAAATATATGTTGTAAAAAACATGCATAGTGTGTATTTATATACATATGAATTATGTTCATGGAGGTTGAAATGGCAGCACCTTGTAAAGTTTGGAACGAAGAAAGTATTACCAGACAAGTAGAATCTATGCCGAGCAGCAATCTTACAATATATCAGGTTGCCGGCATATTGCAGGTTAGCCACATCACAGTACGAAGATGGATTAAGAGCGCTAAGCTTATTGCATGGAACACCAGCATTGACGGCAGCGGCAGGTGGCGGGTACCTAAAAAAAGTCTGGAAGAATTTCTGCAGGAGAGAAACTGCATGAACATAGACTGATTATTTGATTTTGCACCAGCAGCGGTGGCGGTCTTCGGAATATTCTATAATTACAGTATCTCCGCTGTTTACAAGTGTCCATTCACAGCAGTCAATAGGGTAGCTCGATGTTATAAGCTGTGCACTAAGTGTAAAGCTTTCCAGTTTACTGTCTACATGCTCTTTGCTTTTGGGCTCAAAGAGAAAGTGCTTGTTGACCCTGTTGCGTCTGTTGATAAGTCTGACTCCGAGCATATGCTGAGTTGTGTTCTCAAAAAAGATCCCTCTTATATTCTCCTGAGAGAATGCTTCATAGGGGAACAGTGTCATCGCAAAAATTAAAATAAATAAGAATCTCATTTTAAGTTATTAATTCTCCGTTTCAAATTCGTTGTCAAAAAGTGCGTTCACGAAGTCCTCAGCGCTGAAGGGTTTCATGTCGTCTATCCCTTCACCGAATCCGATAAATTTTACAGGTATCTGAAGTTCATCGACGATGCCGATCACTGCGCCGCCCTTAGCCGTTCCGTCAAGCTTAGTCAGCACGAGTCCAGTGATGCCGATATCCTCATGAAATTTCTGTGCCTGTGAAAGGGCGTTCTGACCGCTTGTTGCATCCAGTACAAGAAGGACTTCGTGGGGAGCATCCGGGAGCTCCCTTTTTGCAATGCGGACTATTTTTTCCATCTCTTTCATCAGATTAAATTTATTATGCAGTCTGCCGGCAGTATCTGCAATAAGAACATCTATTTTTTTCGATTTACACGACTGTATGGCGTCAAAGATTACCGCGGCGCTGTCACTCCCTTCAGACTGCTTAACAACCGGAACATCGACCCGTTTTGCCCATACACAAAGCTGATCTATGGCTGCTGCTCTGAAGGTGTCTCCGGCAGCGAGGCATGTTGACAGCCCCTGTTCTTTAAAGCGTTTCGCCATCTTGGCAATGCTGGTTGTTTTTCCTGCCCCGTTTACGCCTGCCACAAGTATTACATAAGGCTTGTCATCTGTGGTGTTAAGTTCGTTTGGTATGTCAAGGATATTCAGGATTTGTTTTCTGAGGGATGCTTTTAGTTCCTGTGGGTTTTTAAGGGCTTTGCGGGAGAGTTCGTCACGGACATTATCAATAATTTTCATTGTGGTAGAAACCCCCACATCAGAGGTGATAAAGAGCTCTTCCAGCTCTTCCAGAAGGTCTTCATCAATGACCTTCTTCCCGCTGAAGATAGTTTCCATACCGCCTACGAGCTTACCGGAAGTTTTGGACAGCCCTTGTTTCAGCCTTTTGAAGAAACCAGGTTTCTCTGCAGGCTTTTCGGCGTAATCCTGCTTTTCAGCTTCTGATTCTTCTTCAGGTTGCTTTGGCGCCTCTAGTTCTGCTTTTTGCTGAAAATCAGGTTGATCTGCCGCTTCTTCAGGCTGTTTCTCGTCTATATTTTCAGGTGTTAAAACCTGCTCTTCCGAATTTATCTCTTTGTCTTTCTTTTTTTTGAAAATACTGAAAAAACCCATTATTCCTCCATCGAAGCGGGCACATTATAAGCAGAATCCCTCATTAATAAAAGGGGAAATGTTGTTTAGTCATTATTCGGTGCGTGTTTTATCTGGCATGGGAAGAATTTTTCAAAATCTTCACGCTCGCCCGGGTCGTATTTCATAATCTTTTTCCAGACAGATTCATGCTCCATACAGAAATATATAAAGACATCCTTCCAGTGTTTACGTACCTCTTTTACAAAGAAATCGAGCATGTGTACACGGACAGGTTTGAAATAGCGCATTTTCCCGTCCATGGTTTTAACATACTCCTTTTCCAGCAGAAGTGATCTGTCAAATTTGCTTCTTACAATATCAAGCAGCTCCGGGATGAAGCGAAAAGTTGAAACACTGATGTATTCAACAGAGCTTTCAGGGACAGATGACACCATCTTTTCTATAACGTCCTTATAACCTTTTTCAAAATTGTCATAGTAGATGAGCGGGTCAAAATGGAAGCCGATTTTATAACCATAGTCTGCACAGATACTTGCAGCTCTGAGTCTGTTTGCAAGCTTCGCTGCGCCGTGCTCCTCTTTTTCTATTATTTCCTGAGGGTTCATGCTCCATGAGACCATCATGTTTTTCGGATTGATATCCAGCAGGTTTTTGATGTTTGCTGATTTTGTTTTAAATTCGAACAGCAGGTTATCCGCTTTATTAACCGTGTCCGCTATGAACCCGCTGAAATTGAATATGTGATCCATGGCAAGGCTGTCCGACAGTTCACCTGTGCCAAGCCTGAAAAAGCGGTCTTTCGGAAGGCTCTGTATATCACTTCTGACCCCTTCAAAGTCAGAATAAACCTTTATATAGTCGTGATTAAGGTAGGATTGCAGGATACAGTAAGTGCAGTCAAAAGGGCAGCCCTCTGCAACATCGGCAACATAATAGTTACAGCACCTGTATATCTTTGTTGCGGGGCATCTGTGTACAAACGTGTTAGGACCGGATGTTATGTGTACGGCATTTTTATTGTCCGGAACCTCGGCTGCTGAAGATACGAACTCTACATCAGAGCAGTTTTTCATAGCGTTTTTTGCGACCCAGCTTTCTGCTGCGCCTTTATCAACAAATATCCTGCTCATCTAAAAACCTATATATATTTTTTATTTTCTCACTCTCCAGAGAGAGAGAATCAGCCTTTTTCTGCATCTCTTCAATACTGGATGCCTTAAAGGAGAAGGTCAGTTCACCGGTTTCAAAATTATTATCAGAGAATATATCCACACTCACGCCCTGTGTCAGGTTCTGCATCTCTTTCATAAAGCTGAGCCTAGTCATATCTTTCTTTTCTGTCAGCTTTTTCAACAGATCCGGTCCCATGTCTTCGTCGGTTGCCTGTGCCTGCATATCGAAAAGAATGTTAACCATTTTTCTGAAATCCTGCACAGAAAGTTCTTTATCTTCCAGAGTGTTCCTGATGAAACGTCTGAATTCTTTATCAAGCTTGGCAAAAACAGCGATAGTTTTCAGTGGGATAGCTTTAACAGACAGATATTTCTGAATCACCGGACAGAATGACGTTATTGCTTTCAGGGTTTCAAAATTTTTCTTCCCCTTTATGCCGTGGAGCGCAAATGCGTTTATTTCTGATTTATCAATGTCCAGCTTTTCGCAGACTGTCGTGAGATATGCCAGCTCCACTGTGTTCAGACTTGCATTGCCGTATAGCTCTACAGAGATATTCAGGGCATGTTCAAGGCTGTCTGCTTTAATAACAAAATACTCCTGCGAATAGGTCTCGAATGCGTTGAGCTGATAATACTCATCGCTGATGTCAGCAACTGCTGGGGGGTAGACATAGTTCTCAGGGTTTTTTCTGTATATCCAGTTGAGGCATTTAGTAGGTGTGATGCCTGTAATAAGTTTATTATCCAATGTTTCCAACTCCGTATGGATAATATTCCACATATGCCGGAAAACACAAGAAGATATTGATTAAAACGAGGTGGGTAATGTTCAGTTTTTGCTGAGTTGTGTCAGGCAGAGAGCTGCACACCCCTTGAGTCCTGCGGAGTTTTTAAGAGTTGAGAGCTCTATGGAAACCCTGTTGCGATAGGCTGGGTAGATGTTTTTAGCGAAAACCTTTAGTGTATGACCGAGAAAGGCATCAGACATTTCTGATATACCTCCGCCTATTTTTATCTTTTCCGGTACAAGTATATTGGCGAGACTTGCCATACCTATTCCGAGATATCCGCCGAAGACCTCAAAAGTAAGTGCTGCGGCTTTGTCTCCGGTTTTGCTTGCGCTATAAACCATGTTTACATTGTCTGCATGCCCGTGTGCTGACAGCATGTGATAAGTTTCAAGTATTCCGCTGGTATTTACATATGCTTCGAGGCAGCCCTTTTTACCACATCCGCAGGGCCTGCCGTCCGGCTCGATGTTTATATGTCCCGCTTCAAAAAGCGAAATGTCTGACGTAAGCAGTTCTCCGTTCAAGACTGCACCGCCGCCAAGCCCTGTTCCTATGGTTAGGAATACCATACTGCTGATATTATTTTTTTCGACAAAGTAATATTCTCCCAGTGCTGCGAGGTTTGCATCGTTTTCTATGAAAACAGGTTTTCTGGTAGTGTTTTGCAGGTCATTTTTGATATTCTTGCCGTTTATACAAGGCAGATTCGGGGCAAAGATGGTTTCGCCTGATTTGGGTGCGCATGTCCCGGGGACAGCAACAGCACAGGCTTCGAATTCAGCATTTTCAGCAATGCCGGTCAGAACGTTCATGAGCTCGGTATATGAATTTGGTGTGGGCGTGACAGCTTTGTCTGCACATACGCCGGAAGCATTTGTTAAGCAGGATTTTATATTTGTTCCGCCTATGTCAAAACAGAGAAACATCCTGTCAGCCCAGCACAAAGCGGTTAAAAGTATAATATCTCCCTGCCGGTGTAATAAGGTTAAGCTCTTTCAGCCTTTTGATATCGTTTCTGGCAGTATTTTCTGTGACGCTTTTGTAGAGTCCGGCGAATATAGGGTTTGTAAGGAGTTCATTCAGGTCAAACGGTTTATCGTACTGATATATTATTTCAAGGAGGTTTTTCTGTCTTTCGGTAACCTTTTTGGTTTGGCGCAGCCTGCGGATATGCTCCCGGACGCTAATGGCACGAAGCCCTGTTACTGTCATATCTGTAATGAGCTTATATGCTCTCACAGCACCTTCCAGACAGAACACAAGAAACGGAGTCATATCAAAACCGCCCGTCTTTTCATTCTTTATGTATGCTCTGATGTAGTCTTTTCTGTTTCGTTTGTAATACTGAGACAAGACGTGAGGGATGTATAACATGCCTGCATTTTCGAGTAGTACCGCTTCAAGAACTCTTGCCACACGTCCGTTACCGTTGATAAAGGGCTGAAGCATCCCTATGTGATAATGTGCAAGGAACGCACGCACAGCAGGGTGGTGCTGTTCCATATCTTTGCTGGTGAACCAGCCGCAGAGTTCTTTCGTGAGTTCGTCCAGAGAGCCCTTTGGAGGGGTGTAGTCTGTATTAACTTCTGTACGGTCTTTAGAGCGGTAGACACCTGGAAGCCCCTCGCCGGTATCTATGGTCAGCATTATGTGCAGTTTGCGTATATTCTCGGGGTTTACCTCAATGTTTTTGCTGTGTTTGTCTACATACTCAAATGTACGGCGTATATTATTAACTATTCTTGCTTTTGTTTCGTCAAGACTGTGGGGTTTGCCTGCCAGAAAGTTTCTTACGTCCGTTTCCTCCATATCAGGTTTGCCGATGGCGGCGGTTGAGTATACAGAACATATACGCAGCTCATCGTTTAAAAATTCCCTCACATCGGGAACGATGGGTAAACCGCTGAAATGAGCGTGGCGCACATCCAGCTCTTTTGTGAGAAGTTTTATCTGTTCTGTGTCATACCTGTCGCTGAAATGAATACTTTCGTATACGTCCGTAATAACTTTTCTGATCATAAAACCACCATTTTGACTTGTTTAACACATTATATATTACCTTTTAACTGTTGAAAACCAAAGTATTAGTTTTCAGCAAGAGTAGTTTCTAACCATATCGTAATTAAACATATAAATTTAAAAAAATGAGTAGAATCCTTTTAAAAACGGAGATGCTGATGGGCAGAGTTACAAAAGAGTCATGGGTTATTATGCGCAGAGATTATGAAGAGGGGCTGTATGACCTTTCAGAGCTGGCAAAATCCTGCGGGGTTATGTTGCAGACGATAAAGAAACGTGCAGACAGCGAAGGGTGGAAAAGACCGGAGTCTGACAGGACACTGCGCAGACTGAAAAATCACAGAGTGCAGATGCTGGATGCCATATGCAACAGTACAATGGAAGGGCTGCGAAAAGCAGATAACCTTCTTTCAGAGTGCGACTGCCTGCGGGATGTGGAGCTGCATTCCAAAACAGTGAAAAACTATAAAGATATATGCATAGGTAAGTCCCCAGATGAACTTCTGAAAGAGGAGACTCAAGCGAGCTCAGGTATAGAAGAGCTCACTGCGGAACTCGGACACCTAAGCAGTGAGGACATTAAAGCTGTTTTAAATGAATCTGAGTAAAGAGACGCTTCAACGGCTTTACGTGCTGAAGCTTGCGCGTGAAGGGCTTCTCCATTTTGCGAGACTGACCTACAGGGGCTACAACCCCAACTGGCACCACAGGGTATTGGCTGAAAAGCTGATGGAGCTGGAATCCGGCACGTCCGGCAGACTGATGGTTCTTATGCCCCCACGGCACGGTAAAAGTGAGCTTGCGTCTGTGCGGTTCCCTGCGTGGTTTTTGGGGAGAAACCCCGAAAGGCGGGTTATAGCAACGTCTTATAGCGCCCGTCTCGCAGAGAACTTCGGAAGGAAAGTTCGGGACATAGTATCAAACCCGAAATTTAGCCTGACGTTCAGAACAGGTCTCAGCAGTAAGTCAAAAGCAGCTGACAGATGGGAAACAAAGGCTGGTGGAGGGTACATTGCGGCAGGTGTCGGCGGTTCTATCACAGGGATGGGCGGGGATCTGCTCATTGTGGATGACCCGTTTAAAAATCAGGAGGATGCAGATTCTAATAACTACCGTGACAAGGTGTGGGACTGGTATCAGTCAACTCTCTATACCCGCATCGAAAAAGGAGGGCGGATAGTCGTTATCCTTACCCGCTGGCATGAGGACGATCTTGCAGGAAGGCTCCTTGAGGATGGCTCAGACAAGTGGGAAGTGGTGAGTTTCCCTGCGCTAGCAGAGGTGGACGAGCAGTTTCGTTCTGCGGGTGAGCCTTTATGGGAGAGCAAATATAGTCTGGATGATCTTCAGAATATTAAAAACGCTGTGGGGACAAGGGTATGGAATGCTCTGTATCAGCAACGACCGGCACCGGACGACGGGGCTGTTTTCAAAAAGTCTTGGTTTAGGTTTTATGAGGACGTACCGGACTTCGAGCAGATGGTGCAGTCGTGGGATATGACATTTTCCGGTGGAGATGGTTCCGACTTTGTGGTCGGGCAGGTGTGGGGAATTAAGGGCGCGCAGAGGTATCTTGTGGATCAGGTGCGTGGGCGGATGGACTTTATGTCTGCTGTGCACGCACTGCGGGAGATGACCGCTAAGTATCCGCAGGCAAAAGCTAAATATATCGAAGATAAGGCGAATGGACCTGCTGTGATCTCTGCTCTGAAAAATGAGATTCAGGGCCTGATACCTGTTAATCCGCAAGGGAGCAAAGTGTCACGGGCGGTGGCTGTGACTCCCATGCTGGAGGCTGGGAATGTCTTTTTGAAGAGAGGGGCAAAGTTCTCCTCAGAACTTATAGACGAGGCGGCATTGTTTCCGTCGGGCAGAAATGATGACATGGTGGACGCTATGACACAGGCGCTCAGCCAGACAGAAAAGAGGTATACTCCGCAGGCATCTTTTGCTGGGGTGGGGCGCCATACAGGGCAGATATTTAAAAAATATTAAAAAGGAGAGATAAATGAGCAGACTGACAAGCGTTTTGACAAAGAATACAGACTTAACAGCATTCGGCACACTGAGCAATCCGGATGTCCTTTTCGGGAAAACTGGGGTGAACATGAGCATATTTGAAGAGATGCTTCAGGATGCTCATATCTATGCAAAGCTGGAACAGTTGAAAGACAGAGTTTTCGGGATGCAGTGGGATGTGCGACCGGCTGGGTTTGACGAATTATCCCGCGAGGTTTCAGTTTTTGTGAAGGAGTGTCTCACCGGGCTTGGAGTGAAGCAGCTTTTGCAGGATATGATGATGGCTGTGGAGTATGGTTTCAGTGTTGTTGAGATTGTCTGGGCAGAAAAGGATGGAAAATGGCTCCCCTCGAAGGCACTGGGACGAAGACCAAACAGGTTTGCTTTTGCATCTGATGGTACATTGTCCCTTGTGGACGGTGCAGTGAGCATTCCACTGGAGGAGGAATTGAAATTTATTGTCCACCGCAACAGCCCGAAAAATGAGAATCCATATGGGACACCTGTTTTGTCTAAATGCTATTGGCCGTGGATGTTCAAAAAAGCCGGATTTCGCTACTGGCTGACCGTGGCGGAGAAATATGGAGTACCTACAGTGCTTGCCCTTTTTGACTCTATAGATGATGCAGAGAGCAGGACAAGGGCAAAGGAGTTGGCAGAGAATCTTTATAATATACAGTCAGATGCGGCTGTGGCTCTTGCAAATGTGGATAGTGTGCAGGTGTTGGAGACAAAGGGGACTTCTGCGGATTTTTCTGAGCTGGTAAATATCTGTAATACCGAAATATCGAAAGCTATTACAGGGGAGATACTCACAAGTGATACCTCTACAAACGGTTCATATTCCCTAGCCCAGCAGCATCTTGAAACCCTTCAGGTTAAAAGTGATAAGGTAGCAAAAGCCCTTGCAGAGCGTGTTACGAAAACACTTATCCGGTGGATCGTAGACCTTAATTTTGGTAATGTTTCTGCGCCTGAGTTTGTTTTGGACATAAGAGCGGAAGCTGACTGGGATATTATTAAGGATGCTGTTGAGCTTGGCTTTGAGGTGAATAAAGAAGAAGTTGCAAAGCGGTTTGGGATACCGGTAATTTAGAGTTGATATAAAAAGGGGGAGCGGACTGAAAAATACTCTGAGGAGCACCTGAGTGCGGCGTGAGAATGTTAAGCTACTGTTAAAGTATCTTACGTCAGAGCTTTGCTCTTCCTCAGTATGGGATATGTCGATAAATTTATGCGGTCGAAGACAGAACACCACGCATTTATGCGTGTATGAATGAGCTAATCACAGCTTTCGAGCTTATAAGTCATTGCGAGGAATGTAATGACGAAGCAATCTCAGAATTAACTAACGAGTCGAGAGACTGCCACAGCCCTGCGGGCTTCTCAGTGACGTATTTTGCATATGCCCTGGCTGTGACAACGAAGTTGTAACTCCGTGTGTTGATCATGCGCAAAGCAATAGAACCACGGGTTTACCAGTGGGAATCTATTTTCCTTTAATGACTATGTGATTTTTTTTATACTTAATGTTTGCCCAGAGGTGATAAAGACCTTCTTTTGCCATACCACAGCCAAGGTCTTCAACAGGGTCAGTGAGGAATTGGTACATGTCTTTAGACCTGGGACCGAAGGGGCATACAAATATTATTTTTTTGTCTTTCGGGAGTTTTGCCATGATATCTTTGCAAGGTTCGTCTGCATCTTCAAATATGGCAACAGGTATGTTGATTGTTTTGTCTGTGTGGATTTTTTCAAATTCTTCGGCAGTTCTGACGTCTACAATAGCGTAGTCCGAAGGGAGACCATCGGCAAAAAGAGGTGCGGCATGCTCCACTGTTATTTCCCCAAATGCAGGCATAGGCAGTGGACTTGCGACTTTCGTAGGCTGGTTAGACATGTAGTAGTAACCACTGGCTCCGAGAATAACTACAAGGATGAATACAAGAAAAACTTTTTTCATTTTTTTCCCCTCAAAGATTAATAATGAATTGATATTAGTTGAAGATCAGCATATGTCAAATACTTTTCATTACGTTGGTATTTGAAGTGGGGTGACGACAGTTAATTTTGTTGTTATTGAGATGAATGGTATCGCTAAGTAATCTTGACTTTTGAGGTGTGGCTGAGGGTGTAAGATTGCTTCACTGTGTTCGCAATGACGGAAAGGTGTTTGCAATGACTGTTTTCCTATACTTACTATGGCATGGCAGGCGAACATCTTGAGCCGTAAGACGAGACAGTGCAGATTATTGTTGCAGTGTAGTGATAAGCCTCAAGGTGCTGACCTTGCGGTGGCTATATTGTGACGGAGAGGATGCGTGAGACGCCGGGTTCCTGCATAGTAACACCATATATGGAGTCTGCCTCAGCCATAGTTTTCTGATTATGACTGATAATAACAAACTGAGTGTCTGCTGACAGGGTTTTGACAATTTTGGTGAAGCGCTCGACATTGTTATCGTCAAGTGGTGCGTCAATCTCGTCAAGAAAACAGAACGGTGTCGGACGGTATAAAAAGAGAGCAAACAGCAGGGTGCAGGCGCTCATAGCTTTTTCTCCACCGGAAAGCAGATTCATATTTTGAAGTTTTTTGCCGGGCGGCTGAACGAAAATTTCCACTCCGCTGTGGAGTATATCATCCGGATCGCTGAGTTTAAGGTCGCAGTTACCGTTTCCGAAAAGTATTGAAAATACACGTGAAAAGTTCTTTTTAACCCCTTCGAATGTTTCGAGAAAAAGTGCTGATGTATTTTCATCCATTTCCCGGATAAGTTCATATATCGATGTCACTGCACCTTCGAGGTCTTCCTTCTGAGCTGACAGGAACTCATTTCTTTCGACAACTTCCTGATATTCATTCTCTGCTGCCATGTTCAGCGGACCTAGGCTTTCGATGTCACGCTCGATGGTGGAAAGCTCATTTTTCGCTTTATTTGGCTGAAAATCTGTCAGATCCATTTCAAAAGAAGTTATGTCGTCGTTGAATTTCTCAAGAAAAGCTTCTGTTTGCGCAGAAACTTCGGTCTGATAGCGTTCCATCTTTTTTTCAGCGTCAAAGATGTCGTCTTCGATGCTTTTAATATGGAGGTTCATTTTGTCAATATCCCGTCCGAAGTCTTCAAGCTGTTTTTCCATTTCTGCTATCTGGTGGTCGAGCCGGAGTTTTTCATCATTCAGGGATTGTCTCTTTTTAATTACATTCTGGTAATCGATGCGCTTTTTCTCAAGATTATCCTTTAACGTTACAATGTCTGATGTGACGAGTTTGGAAAGTCTGTTTTTAGCTGCGGTAAGTTTAGTGGAGGATTCGTCAAGGTCACGGTCGATGAAGTGAAGTTCGTTTGTGACGGCATTCATCTTCTCCTGAATTCCCCGCATTTCAACACGATATGCCGAAAGTTCATCCCGGACATCCTCATACATATTATCGATGTCTTCCAGCTTGCTCTGCATTGCATCTTTTTCTTCTTCTTTTGCTGCAATACTTACTGAAAGCTCTTTGTTTTGTTCTTTCAGGTATTCAATCTTTTCTTTTGCTTGTTCTATTTCGCTGTCTATATTTTGTATTTCACTGTCAATTATTGATGATCTTTTTGATAGCCTTTCGTGTCTGCTTTTAAGGTCGTTCAGGCTTCTTTCTCTGTCCTTCAGATCCAGAGTTGTTGTCTGTTTCTGTTCAAGGAGTTCGTCTTTTTTATCCGCCAGAAGCTCAAGTTTTTCGGTTAGTTCCGGCAGTGACTGCTCAAGCTCCTCGCAATCCTTTTGTGCTTTTGTGAGCTCTGTTTCATAGCCTTCAATCTGTTTTTTCAGCCTGATGACGTTTTCCCGTTTGTCGTCTGCTCCCGGTTTTCGGTGGATAAAGCCGTTGCGGACAATGTTTTCTCCGGCATCAATGTTGTTTTCTGCATAGTCGATAAGTGCATCGACATCGTTTTCATAAACAAACCTTACACTTTGCTTAACGTCACGCAGAATCTCTGCAATGTCTGTTTTGACATTTTCAGGAATTATTATAAGGTCTCCGAGCTCACGGGTGAGTTCTTCTGTCAGTTTAGGCAGAAGCAATGTCCCGCCTGTTGCTTCAAGTATCTGTTTTATGTCGTCGCTGGCAGATTCTGCATCCAGTGATTGCGTCAGCATTTTAATGCGGCTGTTTATGCTCTTAACTTCGATCTGCTTATCGCTGAGTTCTGTTTCGATCACGGATATTTCATCCCGCAGCTCTGAGTGCTCGTCTGAGTAGTGTTCAAGAGTTTCTGCGATTGTTTCCAGTTCAAGTGTTAGTCTGTCAACATCTGATGACTGGTCTTCAATGTTTTTTCTGGCGAACTGACTGTCTTTTTCACTCTCTTCTTTTTCGTTACGGAGTCTTTCTTTATCTTTTTCGGAGCGTGTCAGGAGTGTTTCGTTTTCGAATATGGCGTTTCTGGTGTCTGATGCACGCTGGGCGAGCTCAAGGTATTGGTCGTCCAGAGCAAACATCTCTTCTTTTATGTCTTCGCGCATAGTTTCATAGTCTGCTATGCGTTCGTTGAATTCATCGATTTTTTCTTCAGTTTCCTTCAGTTTTTCTGTTTGTTCAGATTTGCTTTCCAGAACATTCACACGTCTTTCAGTAAGTTCGTTAAGTTTCTTCTGTAAAAACTCAATGTCGCCGTGGAGGCTGTCTTTGCTCTTTTCTGCTGCTTCTATTTCGTTTTCAAGGAGGCGGATATCTGCTTCTGTTTTGCCGGATTCACTTTCAGCCTGAAGAATCAGCTCGTTTTTACTGTTGTACTCCTTTCGGGAGGTGGAGAGCTTTGAAGAAATTTCTGTTTCTATGTTAGTGAGTTTTGTGAATTTCTCTGTGTAGCCCGACAGATCGATTTTAAGCTGGTTGACCGTTTCGGTTATCTCTTTCAGGTCGCTGAATGATTTGCTGTATCTATGGAAAATAACCGACTTTGAAAGTGCTGACTGTTTCGCTGAAAGTTCTCTGTAGCGTTTAACCCGGTCGGTCTGGACAGACAGTGTCTCCATCTGTGCCCGTATTTCTGCTATGATGTCGGTGACACGGCTGAGGTTATCTTTTGTCTGATACAGCCGTCTCTCCGCCTCTTTCTTACGCTCTTTAAAGCGCATGACGCCGGCGGTTTCTTCAAAGAAGGCACGGAGGTCTTCGGGGGTAGACTGGATGATCTTTTCGACTTTTCCCTGTTCGATGATAGAGATGCTTCTTGCACCTATACCGGAATCATAGAATATTTCGCGTATGTCTTTAAGGCGGCACTTTTTGCCGTTTATGCGGTATTCTCTGTCGCCTGTGCGGTAGTGCTTTCTGCTGACTGTGATTTCGCTGAATGAACCCCATTTCGCTGTAAGGCTTTCGGGCAATTCAGACAGAGTGAGTGAGACTTCTGCAAACCCTGTGGGCTTTCTGTGCTGTGATCCTGCGAATATTACATCGTCCATATCCGCCCCACGCAGTTCTTTGGCGCTCTGCTCGCCGAATATCCACCGGATAGCGTCAAGTATGTTGCTCTTTCCTGACCCGTTCGGACCAATGACACAGGTTATCCCCCCGGGAAACTCTATCACGGTCTTATCCACGAATGATTTGAAGCCCTGAACAACTAAGGATTTGAATTTCATTATTTATTGTTATTTCAAAAAGAGTAAAAACACAAGTGAAATTGATGTGTGATTTGGGATGTGAAATTCTAAAACTCGGTGTATATTAATAATTAAAGGATATTGCTGTAAACGATTAAGGGGTTTTTTCATGCGTGGTAAGTTTAATAAAGAAGATGCGATAGCTAATCTCAAGAGTGCTATTTCTCTGCTTGAAAAGGGGGGGAGCAGGACAGAGTTTAGTAATATTCTTCTCCACACAATGGGCGAAGGCGTTTGCGATCTTCACTGTATAACGGTGAATACAGTTTTTCTGCAGACTATTCTGGATATGCTTCCTGTTCCTGTTTATTACAAAGATCCTATGGGGGTCTATGTCGGCTGTAATGAAGCACTTGCAAAGCTCTATCATAAAAATAAGAAGGATATCATAGGTAAGACTGTTTTTGATATATTTACTGCTGAGGAGGCAGAGATGCTTACCTCAAGTGATACTGTTCTTTTAAATGAAAAACGGAATGAAATGATAGAGCACCGTGGTAAATTTTCGATTTTGGGAGGCAACTATCATATTGTTCATAAAAAAGTAATTATGACTCCTGTTGGGAATATCTCAGGGATTTTAGGTATTATCCTTGATGTAACCGAGCAGAAAGAAACTGAAGAGTGTGCTTGGCAGGGGGAGGCCTATTACAAATCGCTTTTTGAACACTCGCCTATACCAAGGATTATTTTTGACAGTCTCAATATGATTGAAGATATGAACTATGCTGCGGTGAATTTTTTCAGAAACGGATCTGAATATATCGGAAGAGACATTACAGAACTTTTTGATAGTTATAGTGACTTTTCGAAAGCGATGGACTCCGGCGGTAAGTCGGTAAAAGTTTTTTTAATGGGAGTGGAAAATGAAGCTATCGAGGTTCTTGCCAGCCTGACAGTTATAAGTGTTTCTGAGCTGCCGAAATACGCCGTCTCTTTTATACGTATGGATACAATGTTATGAGTGATATAAATGATGTAATAGGCTCGCTTTTTGAAGAGGATGAGCCGTCCGGTGAAACACCTTTTATTGAAATTTCTGAAGATGGGATGATTGCGTACCTGATTATCCCCCCTAAAGCTTTGCCTGTTGATGTCAGAATTCTTCTTTCTGAACTGAATATTACGTTCGGCATAGATCATGAGCTGGTGACTACGGTTAACAAAGGGCTTTATGATAAACTAAAACTGGAACCGAAATATCAGATTGCAGCTGGTCGAAGTCCTGTGCACGGACAGCCAGGTGAGCTTATTCTTCGGACAAACCAGCCTGAAGATGTCATCCTCTCCTCTGAAGACCTTACTAAAGTTGATTATAAAACATATAAAAGAAAAATGCTGGCGCTGGGGGAAAAAGAGAAACCTGTTGCTATGATAATACAGCCCACAAAAGGCTATGACGGGATTGATGTATTTGGTCAGACTATTACAGGAAATGACGGTGAGGAAGTTGATCTTATTCTTGGTGAGAATGTTTACCAAAGCGGTAGAAAGATCATCAGTAAGATTGACGGGCTTGTTGAATATAATAAAAACAAGGGGAATGAAATAAGCATCGATGTTTCAGAAGTATATCTTATAAAAGGTGATGTTGACTATAATACTGGAAATGTCGATTTTCCCGGTTCGGTTATTGTTAAGGGAGTTGTAAAAGCAGGTTTTGAAGTGCGGGCGAAAAACGATGTGGTGGCTGAAACCATCAGCGGTAACGTCTATGCAGGCGGTTCTGTTGTTTCGAAACAAGGGATCATCGGCGGTACGGAAAAGGCTTATATCGAATGTAATGGTCCTGTTTATGCGAAGTTCATGCAGTATGCAAAAGTTGTTTCCGGTGGTGCTGTCAGCATAAAAAAATCAATAGTCATGTCTGAGGTTTACTCAGAAGATGTTGTCTCTGTGGAGGGGAGCCCCGGGTCGATTATCGGCGGGAGCATATATGCTGTCAACGGTATCTCAGCTAAAGTGTTCGGGTCTGAAAGCTACGTTAAAACAGAACTTGCTCTTTACCAGTCGGCAAATGATGTGATTCTCCTTCGTGATATTGTGGCTAGAAGGTTCGAAATATCGAAAGACCTTACCAGAATAGAAACATATCTAGGTGCCGATAGGCATGAGTACCTTCGCAAGTACCCAGGTGATAAGCAGGAATTAGTGAATAAGCTTATGAAAAAACGGGATGAACTGAGGAAGCAGCTTCTGGAAAAAAATACAGAGCTTAAATATGTCCAGAAAATGCTTACTACGCCTATGGATGGACACATAACCGTAGAGAAGGCGATATGGCCTGAGGTTCGAGTCTCGATTTCCGGTAAATTCATTCTTTTGAAAAATGAGCGTGGGAAAGGCTATTTTTATTTTGATAAGGGTGAAGAACGTATAGACTTCAGATAATGTCGGTTTTGAAAACGTAACCGTCTTTTGTTAAAACGATTAATCCCATATCTTCATATTTCTTAATATCTCTTGCGACGGTTGTTCTGCTGACGTTACCATACATTTTTGTGTAGGGTTTGCGAAGCTGTAGATCCTCCTGTTGGAAAGAAGCTCCACTCTCTTTTATCATGCACAGGAAATCATACTGACGCTTAATGAGAGTTTTATTCTCGTACATCTTTGCAAGTCTGGAATCGGAAATTACTGAAGCCATCGCCGCAAAGTTTGCATCCCGCACAGAAGATACGGTGTCTTTCAGGCTGTCCATTATAAAATGCAGAAAAGGCTGGATGTCAGAAGATGCGTAAAATTCTGATATACATTTGTAGTAGTCTTCCTTGCGGCTGTTGTATATCTGAGGAAGTATGTATGGAAGAATTTTGATGCGGTTCTTCTTCAGGTACCAGATCTCGAGGAGTCTTGCTGTGTGCCCGTTGGCATTTGAATACGGTTGTATTTTTTTGATATGCAGGTGGAGCAGCGTTGCCTTTATTATCGGATTCAGGCTGGGGAGATCGTTTTCTATCCAGTCCAGCAATTGTTTTATCAGGAAATTGATATCCAGCGTTGAAGCTGGCGGGGTATAAGGTACGGATATCCATTTTTCGTCAGCTTTTATGCCGCCTTTGCGATAGCTCCCATCAGGCTCTTTGATGTTAGCCATGGACGCTATAAGCTCATTGTGAACCGAAGAGATTATTTCAGGCGTCAGTTTCTCTGACAATTTTTCATCCAGAAGCTTGTGTGCTGCTAATATGTTGCAGACTTCTATAGATGACTGATCCTGAGAAAAATTATCTCTGCTATGTATCATTATCCGGCAAACCTGCTCAAAGGTTACAGGGTTTTCCTCAATCTTTGCTTCTGCAAATATAGCCTTAGCAAGTGCATTGTCCTGAAGTTCAGTGATTGTTTCAGGGAAGAGCGGCATTCTATGGAATACATTTAATAATTCATTTATTATCGAGAGGTCAGTTGACGTTTCCGCATTCAGTAAATATCTGCCGGTATGAAATGTATTCAGTTCTTTTTTCATTATGTAACCTATTTGTAAATTGGAGAAAGTTTAAAATGCATAAACCAGAATAAGCATTTGTATTGGATAAAAGATATTAATACTCTGAATGTTGATTTGCAAGGATTATTCCTGATTTTTTGCTTCCTGCCAGAGCTCTTCCATCTGCTCAAGTGTGGCGTCCTCAGAGCAGAGCCCTTTTTCCTGAAGGGTTTGTTCGATATACGTGAAACGTTTGTGGAATCTGCTGTTTGCTCTTCGGAGTGCTTCATCAGGATTAATTTTCAGAAATCTTGAGAGGTTTATTAAAGAGAAGAATACATCACCCATTTCGTGTTCGATTTCGTCTTTGCTGCCGGTTGCGACAGCTTCTTTAAATTCGTTGATTTCTTCGTTGAACTTGTCCATGCAACCGTGCATGTCCGGCCAGTCGAAACCGACTTTTTTGACACGTTCCTGCATTTTCATAGATCGCTGCATTGAGGGGAAGCTTGCGGGAATGTCATCCAGAGCGGATTTTCTTTTTGCTTTCTTCTCTTCAGACTTGATTTTATCCCAGTTTATTATGACCTGATCAGTGTTGATCTCCCCGAGATTGCCAAAAACATGGGGATGTCTGCGTATTAATTTTTCGTTAATTTCATTCAGGACATCTTCCATGCTGAATTTACCTTCTTCCTCGGCCATCACGGCATGAAATATAACATGGAAAAAGACATCTCCGAGTTCCTCTCTGATATTGTCGATATCTTCATTATCAAGAGCATCAACCAGCTCAAAAGCTTCTTCCATAAAATGGTTTTTGATAGACAAAAGATTTTGTTCCCTGTCCCATGGGCAACCGTCAGGGGAACGAAGTGTTCTGACTATTTCTATGAGTTTTGTAAACTTTTCAATCATTGTTTTAACTTTTCAAAAACGTAATTTTCTTAGTGCTAAAATGTATGCTAAATGCTAATTTAGTTGTAATGGAAGACAAAGTAAAGACAATTTCTTAGGGGTAAGCTATGAGACTGAGGTTAAGTATCAAACAAGTTGTATCCATCACAGCTTATATCGGTATTTTGCTGATAACAATAGTGTTAGCAGGATACGATTATGTGTCATATAGAGCAAATCTGTATGACGACACAAGAAAAGTCATGAGTGACGTTGCAAACTCGCTGTCAGATGACCTTAATGAAAAACTGAACAATCTTGCTTTGTCGGTGCGAACGATCGCCAGCGACAAAGACACAGCAAGAATTCTTGCTGAGGGCGACAGGGGAGCACTTGAAGATAAATATCTTGAGCTTTTCAACAGTATCAAGGATGAGTATGGAATTGCGCAGTTTCAGTTTCATACCCCGCCCGCCAAGAGTTTTCTCCGGCTGCATAAACCTGAAAAATACGATGATGATTTGTCAGGTTTCAGGCAGACAGTTGTTGAGTCGAATAAACAGCAAAAACCTATAGTCGGACTCGAAGTTGGACGAGGCGGTCCCGGGCTGCGTGCGGTATTTCCTATCTCTTATGAAGGGAAACACTACGGCTCTGTAGAGTATGGCGGTTCAATTATTCATACTGTCGAAAATATACAGAAAACATTCAAAATGGATTATGCCATAGGTATAAAGAAGTCTGTTTTTGAAAAAGCCAGAAGGTTTGAAACCGAATCAACCGACATCGTTAAAGGTGACATCGTATATTATAAATACACACATGATAATACTAAAGAACTTCTGGATATGTTTGAACCCGGGAAAACTCTTAAAGTTGACGGGCATAAGATAATGACTGCAAAAACTGAACTTAAAGACTTTCAGGGGAACGATATAGGTAATGTAATCTTCTTTCGTGATGTTTCCGCAAGGCTGACATCTTCTCTTGAGTATGCTGTTAAAAAGTTTATCGCCGGTTTTGTAATGGCGAGTGCTTTTGCTGTTTTCCTCTATTACTTTATGCAGTATTACCTGAAGCTGCTCGCAACCATGAGCCGCATTATTGAAGCTGTTACAAAAGGGCACGGTGACCTGTCAAAGCGTCTCCCTGTCAAGAAAGACGGTAACGAACTTGAAAGTGTTTCTTTCAAGATGAACGGTTTTCTTGATACTATGGACCAGAATATCGCCCGCACAACTTATTCTCTTGGTAATCTGCTTACGAAGATTATGCCTATATATTACGCTCTTGTGGAAGTACGGAAGTCGTCTAATGAGAATGTGGATCTTGCGGCGACAGTTGCTGCCGCAGGGGAAGAGATGAGCATTACTGTTGAAGAGATTTCCAGAAATACGGCGGATGTGGCTTCCAAAGGTGAGAAGACTCTCGCTCTGGCTCAGGAAGGTTCTGATATAGTACGTGAGGCAACCATTAAGTCAGAAAACGTTAAAGAGGTCGTTCTGTCGTTGTCCGGTGACATCAACTCTCTTACAGAAAATGCCAGAAATATCGGCTCAGTTGTTGAAGTTATCAATGATATTTCAGAGCAGACTAACCTTCTTGCTCTGAATGCCGCTATTGAAGCTGCAAGGGCAGGTGAGGCGGGCAGAGGCTTTGCTGTGGTGGCTGATGAAGTGCGTAAGCTTGCAGAGAAAACTCTTGCATCCACCAACGAGATTGAGAAGATGGTGAAGGTCATTCAGGAGAATGTCGCAAGGGCAGATAAAAACGCAGTCGAAGTTTCGGATAGTATTGCGGAGCAGGTTCGCACCAGCGAAAATGCAAACGCCAGATTTCAGGAGATTCTCAGTTCGGTAGAAGAGCTTAACTCTCTCCTGCTGAATACATCCACCGCTGCTGAACAGCAGGCGAGTGCCACCGCTGAGGTTGCCAGCAATATTGAAAGAGTCGCAGAGGCTTCCAACCAGTCCAGACAGAATGTTATGGGGCTGATGGAGCAGATAGACGGTCTTATGGATGATCTGTCCACACTTGAAAAGGATCTTATCCAGTATGAACTGTCCTGCAAGGGGATCGTCTTTGTTAAGGCTAAGATGGCTCACATCAAATATCTTAAAAATGTTTTTACAGCATTTATGAGCGGAACTCAGCCTGTCGGGCTTCGCTCTGATCATGAGTGCGATTTTGGCAAGCTTTATTTCTCGAAGGAGCTTCAGGGGCTTTATAAGAACGATCCTGATTTTAAGGCCATCGAAAAACCTCATCAGAGGGTGCACGCTCTCTCCCATCACGTTTCAGAAATGATATCCAAGGGAGATATGAACAAAGCGTACGATGATCTGATGGAGATGCATGAAAATGTTTCCCAGCTTATAGGTTATCTGGAGAAGATGTTTGTGAAGGCTAAATGCATCTGATTAACAAAATATAACAGATTGAAAGCCCTGTCACGAAAGGCAGGGCTTTTTTGTCGCTGCACAAAAATTAATCATTAAAACACCCCCTATTTTGTATTTTAAAAATATTTCACAATTTTTTTTTGAGGTTTTTTTCATCACTTTTTAGGCACTATTACCAATAAAACACTCGTAATAGTGCGCAAATCCTTTCTGAGCCTTAATTCTGGCATATCGTAGCAGATTCAATATCCCTTGACACAATCACATAATATTTGTTAACTTTGGCATGAATTGTACGATATTGTCATTATAAGGCATGGAATGGTATAAAAAATGGCAGGAAGTTTTAGAGGACACCACCAGCACAAAATCAGTGACACCGGAAGAATCTCTGTTCCTTCAAAGTTCAGAGACATACTGAAGGTTAAGTACGGCAGTGATGAGCTTACACTGCTGGCAATGGAGGATCACCTCAGACTTTATCCAACTGCCGAATGGGACAGAGAGGAAGCCAGGCTGGAAGAAGAAGCCAGTGACGATGGAGAGTTTCAGGAGTTTCTCAGGCTGCTGTATGCTGATATGGACGATTTGTCCATAGATAAAAACGGACGTGTGATGATTACTTCTGACATAAGAGAAAGGTGCGGCATAAAGGGCGAATGTATCATCAATGGTCTGCGTAATCATTTTGAAATCTGGCCTGCCGCTGTCTGGGAGAGTAAATCTTCAGACGACAAAAAAGCGGAACTTTATAAGAAGTTCGCAGGAAAGATCAGATAAGTGGAGCAGGCCGCAGGTTAACACATTAAGGAGCATACTATGTCAGTGTTTTCTTGGCTGGCCGGAAAGATAAATTCAGGTTGTGACCTGTCAGTTTTCGACATGAAAGACCTGAGTCGTGAGACACTTGCGAAAGAGTGCCACAGGTTTATGGAAAAAGGTAGCTTTGTCAGACTCAGTGCGGATGGCATAGCAGCCGGGGTGGTAATTACGAATGAAGCACATACCGGTAATGATAAGGGAGGTGCTGAAGTATCTGCCAGTTGATCCGGATGGCATAACTCTGGATATGACAGGCGGAGGAGGCGGACATTCTGCTGCAATGCTGGAGAAGATCTCTTTAAAAGGAAGACTCGTTATTCTGGACAGAGACCTCGATGCAGTTGCAAGACTGAAGGAACGCTTTAAAGGCACTCCGAACGTTACCATTGCTCATTCAAACTTTTCCGATTTTGACCGTGTTCTTGGTGAGCTCGGTATCTCATCTGTAACATCTGTTCTGGCAGATTTCGGAGTTTCACTGTACCACCTTAAAGTTGCGGAGAGAGGGTTTTCTTTCAGAAGTGAAGGTCCCCTTGATATGAGAATGAATCAGGACGATACACTCTCTGCGGCTGATGTTGTAAACAGCTACTCCAGAGAAAATCTGAGCAGCATAATCAAAAAATACGGCGAAGAAAACTTCGCATGGAATATAGCGGGGGCTATCGAAAGAGCAAGAGAGGTGGAGAAGATTGAAACCACCACACGCCTTGCAGAGATAGTCGCATCCGCAGTACCCAGAAAGGCTCAGAAGCCTGGCATAAATCCGGCAACGAAGACATTTCAGGCTCTTCGTATATTTGTGAACAGCGAACTGGACAGTATCGAAGAGATGCTTGGCAAGCTTGAAAACTATGTGGATGAGGGGGGACGTGTAGCTTTTATCTCTTTTCATTCTCTTGAAGACAGGATTGTTAAGGATGCTTTCAGGGAATTTGAAAAGGAATGTGTATGTCCGCCGGAGCTTCCTGTATGCAATTGCAGTAAGGTACGTACATTCAGGCAGATAACCCGCAAACCTCTGGAACCCAGAGAAGATGAGTTAGAGATGAACCCGCTTTCCAGAAGTGCGAAGATGCGGGTTGCGGAAAGGGTTTAGCTCTATAAGGCACATGATGTGCCTCTCGGAGCCGTAAGGCGGAGAGGAAGCGAGCCTGATATTTATACAGGCGAGTGTAGATCAAAAAATACACGAAGTATTTTTTGATTTGCTTAAACAGTATGAACCCGCTTTCCAGAAGTGCGAAGATGCGGGTTGCAGAAAGGGTTTAAGTATAATTAAGTCACTGCGAAAAGGCATTATTGCCGACACGGCAGTCTGTAAGGGGAGCTGGTTATGGTTTCTGTATCAGGCTGTTTCAGTGAAAAGTTTATAATGACGATAATGAACTAGGATAGGGAATAAAAGGAGGCAGATATGAAAGCGCATGTACTCTCAGGTTCACCAGCACAAACAGGCAGACTTAGAATGCGGACATTGTTCTTTGCTTCCATGTCTCTTTTGCTCCTTTTCAGCGTGGTTTACGTCAGACACCTGTGCATTAAGACAGGATATGAGATAAGCAGTCTTTCAGACAATATGGAGAGGTCAGAGATATCATATCTGTCTTTGCTGGATAAAAAGTCACAGGAATATGACACAGAGAACCTTTACAAGAAAGCCCGGGAACTTGGACTGAGTCTTCCGGATGTGCGAAGGACGTTTTATGTCAAATGACAGAAACCGCATTAATTTTTTCAGTTTTCTGGCTTTTCTAGCATTAGGCACTCTTGTTGCAAGGGTTGCCTATTTGCAGTTATGGGAAGGCGAGTTTTATACTGACTATGCGGGGAAGCAGGCGAAAGGTGTTATGGAAAGCACCAGAGGGCGTGGGTATATACTTGATGTAAAAGGTGAACCTCTTGCGCTGAATAAGAAATCAGCATCCCTCTATGTTTTTGCAGGCGAGATTAATGACAGGAAAGGATTTGTCTTGAAACTTAAAAAAGCAGGGTTGCATCTTTCAAAAGATGTTGTGACACGCATACTTAAAAACGATAGTTTTGTCTGGCTCGAAAGAAATATTGACATCGACCGGGCTGAAAAAATACAAAAGCAGGTGCCAAATGTTGAGTATCTGCTTGAAGAACAAAGACTTTATCCGGAAAGGAAACTTGCGGCTTCTGTTATCGGCTTCACAGGAGTTGATAACAAGGGGTTGGGAGGGTTGGAATACAGATATGAGAAAATTCTTCAGGGGCACAAGCTTCGCCTTCTCAGTCTTAAGGATAACAGAGGCAAGAGGATTGTTTTTGAAGATACAAGAAAAGAGAAAGCTATTGATACATATCTTTATCTTACAATAGATAAGTACCTGCAGGGACTAACCGAAGAGATACTCCGAGAGGACACTGCCGGATTCATGGCGAAGAGGGGAATTGCAGTTGCCATGGATGCATACACTGGGGATATATTGTTTGCGGCGTCCTCCGGGGGCTTCGATCCTAACGAGTTTGGAAAGTACAGTAAGTCTGAATGGAAGAATTACTCCGCAGGGTTTCTTTTTGAGCCCGGGTCAATATTTAAGCCAGTGCTCTTTTCACTCCTTATGGATAAGAAAAATCTGAACATAAGAGAGATGGTAAATTGTGAGAACGGACGGTTTAGCCTGTATGGGCATGTTATAAGAGATGTACACCCTTATAAGATATTAACAGCACGGCAGGTTTTGATGAAGTCGAGCAATATCGGGACTGTGAAGCTTTCAGACAAGGTTAGTAAGAATGAGTTTTATAAATTTATGAAAGATGCCGGCTTCGGACAGAAGACCGGTGTTTCCGGTTTAGGAGAAGAAGAAGGCATACTGCGTGAAGCAAAGCATTGGTCAGGGCTTAGTAAACCTTCTATATCTATCGGACAGGAAGTGATGGTTACCCCGCTTCAGATGGTGCGTTTTTATAGTGCCATAGCAAATGGCGGAAGACTCATAAATCCTAAAATTGTAAGTAAAGTTGAAAATGGCGGCGATACATACAGACCAAAATTTGAAGCGAAACGAATTTTCTCTGAGAATACAGCGAAAGCACTTCAGTCTCTGCTGCGTGACGCAGTCACAGACGGAACAGGAGTGAACGCACGATCCTCTTATGTCGAAATATCGGGGAAAACCGGTACGGGGCAGAGGATAGACAGTGACACAGGTACATATAGTAAGAGTAACTATGTGGCAAGTTTCGCTGGAATGTTTCCGGCGGATAATCCGAGGATAGCGATGGTTGTTCTCTACAGCTCACCGAAGAAGTCGATATATGGCGGCTCAACAGCGGCATATACATTCAGTAAGCTGGCAGAACAGGTATCAATGCATCTCGGAATTAAAAGGAGCTATGTTTATGAAAGTCTCCCAGCTTCTTGACGGACTTTCCATCAAGGGTTTCGATCTGGACGTGGATTTTGAAACTGATGTGAAAGATATCAACATTGACAGTAGAAACATTAAGAGAAAGGCGCCGTTTTTTGCCTTTCAGGGTGCTGCTGTGGATTCGCACAAATTCGCTGCTGAAGTTTATGCGAGCGGTAAAGTACCGTTTGTTGTCGCCGAGCATAAGATTGAAGGAGTGCCTACAGTCGTAGTCGAAGACGGGAGAAAAGCACTTGCCCGTGCCTGCCGCAATTTTTTCGGCAAGCCGGACGAAGAGATGGACTCCATCGCTGTAACTGGTACAAACGGAAAAACAACAACGACTTATATTATAAATGAAATACTAAAGACAGCAGGACGCAAGTCCGTTTTGGTGGGGACAACTGGGGTTAAGTACGATGATAAATTTATTTATATGGATTCCACAACTCCTCCCACATATGAGTTTTTTAAAGTATTAAGAGATGCAAAAGATGCAGGGTGCGACACTCTGGTGATGGAAGTTTCGTCCCACGCTCTGCACCAGCACAGAATAAACGGTGTGGTTTTTGATGTAGCTATATTTACAAACCTTTCCGGCGACCATCTTGATTACCACAAGACTATGGATGAATACTTTGAGGCGAAGAAAATTCTTTTTACTCCTGAGTATTCCCGTGTTGGCGTTATAGGTAAAGATAGTGAGTTTGGTGAAAGACTGCTGAAAGAAGCTGAGGTGGATAGAGTATCTTACGGGATTACAAATAAATCTGAGATAACAGCAGAGGAGATATGGTTCGGGCTTTCAGGTCTGCGGGCAAAATTCGTTTATCCTGCGGGCAGTATTGAAATGGAATCATCACTTGTCGGGCTACATAACCTTGAAAACCTTATGGCTGCCGGTTCCGGATGCATAATGCTTGGTATTGACGCAAAGCATATAAAAAGTGGTATTGAACGCCTCAAAAATGTTCCCGGGAGACTTGAAAAGTTTGAAAAGTCAAACGGTGCGTATATATTTGTTGATTTTGCCCATACAGACGATGCCCTTAAGAACGTTCTGGAAGCTCTAGGGAGCTTTAAGGAAAACAGGGTGATAACTGTGTTCGGCTGCGGCGGAGACAGGGACAGAAGCAAAAGACCAAGGATGGCAAAAACCGCTGAACTTGATTCAGACGTGGTAATAGTTACCAGCGACAATCCAAGGACAGAAGACCCGCAACAGGTCATCGAAGACATACTTGTAGGGTTTGAAAATGCAGACAGTGTTATCATCTGTCCGGATCGGAGCAAAGCCATACAGAAGGCTGTTGAGATGGCTGAACCAAAGGACATAGTCCTGATAGCGGGAAAAGGTCATGAGGATTATATGATCCTCGGAACAGAAAAGATTCACTTCGACGACAGAGAAGAAGTGAAGAAACATCTGGAGGTAAGTGAATGCTAGTCACACAGGCAATAAATGCCATGGGCGGTGTTCTCAGGTCCCATGTGCAGGATGATCAGCAGATCAGGAACTTTGTTATAGACAGCAGACAATCCCGTAAAGGGAGCTGTTTTGTTGCGTTTAAAGGGGAAAAAACCGACGGCAACCGTTATGCTGAGGCAGTGCTTCAGTCCGGTGCATGTATGGTTATAGTTACAGACGAGGATGTTTACGAGCAGATTGAAGGTAATAAAGTGCTGGTTGCGGATGCGCTTTACGCCCTGAAAGATCTGGGAGCGTATAACCTCGGCAGGTACAAAGGGCGTAAAATAGCTCTTACAGGGAGTGTCGGCAAGACAACAACTAAAGAGCTGATAAGCGAAGTGCTCCGCACAAGAAAGCGTGTTTATACTGCATACGGCAACTTTAACAATGAGCTTGGTGTTGCTATATGCGCTGCAAACATGAAGATGGGGACAAGCTACTCTGTTTTTGAAATGGGGACAAACAGTGCCGGAGAGATAGAGGCACTTTCAAAATATATTAAACCGGACATCTGTGTTGTGACAGGGATAGGTCATGCTCACATAGGCAGATTTGAAGGCATCGAAGGGCTTGCGAAAGAGAAGCTCTCTATCGTGAGCGGAATGCAGAAGAGAGGAGTGTTGTACATTGCAGACTCTTGCCGGAGGTTTGTCACATCAGAGGTTCTGGAAAAGACCGATGTGAGGTACTTCGGAACAGATATGGCATCTCATATTATACTCGGCGACGTGAACAGAACTGTTGATGGTGATTTCTACTTTACAGCGGTGACAAGGAATACTCCTTACTGTTTTAAGCTGAATCACTTCTACAGTCATTTTGTAAATAACAGTCTGCCGGCTATTGCAATAGGTATGGCAGCCGGACTTTCATACACAGACGTAATGAAAGGCATCAGAAAATTTCAGCCGAAAGACGGCAGAGGACGCATAAAAGAAGTGGACGGTATAAAAGTCATTGACGACACTTACAATGCCGGATTCGAATCGGTGATATCTGCCATGACAAATCTGGCAGGGATACCTGTAGAAAAGAAGACAGCTTTCATCGGCGAGATGGGAGAGATAGAAGGCTATGAGGAGATGCTCTACTTTAAGCTTATGAAGAAGGCGTCAGAGCTCACTAATGTTGAATTCGTTTTTGTAGGCAAGAACTTTGCGAGATTCGAGAGAACAGGGAATATAAAAGTAGTCCAGACCCGTGAAGAGGCGATGCAGCTTATCAGTAAAGTGAGCTGTGGTACTGTTCTTTTCAAAGCTTCACGCGGGCAGAAGTTTGAAGAACTCATCAGGCATCTGGAAGAGGAGAAGATGAAGAGTGCTGTATAATTTGCTGGTTCCCCTTGCGGACCACCTTAGTATTCTTAATGTATTTCGTTATATTACATTCCGCACAGCGTATGCGGCAATTACTGCTTTGCTTATTACTCTTCTGATAGGGCCTTATGCCATAAGAAGGCTTCAGGAGATGTCTTTTAATATGAAGTCCAAAGGTTACGAACCTGACAGACACAAAGAGAAAGAGGGAACACCGACAATGGGCGGGATTATCATAGTCGGTTCTGCTGTGTTTTCATGTCTGCTGTGGGCAGACCTGCACAATGCATACATATGGATAACGCTTTTTGTGTTCACAGCATACGGTTTTCTGGGGTTTGTGGACGACTACAAGAAGACAATACTGAAAAATCCTGACGGGATATCTGCAAAAGCCAAATTTTTTGGACAGCTAGTAGTCGCTGTCGCAGCAACAGCGATGATCATGCAGGTTGACACAAGCGGAAATTCCACCAAGCTTGCACTACCGTTTTTTAAAAATGTTGTTTTTGAATTGTCGTATTTTTACTTTGCATTTGCAGTTTTTGTGATAATCGGTTCTTCGAACGCAGTGAACCTTACCGACGGGCTGGACGGACTGGCAATCACACCAAGCGTAATAGCTTTTGCCACGATAGGTATCCTAGCATATATGACAGGGCACGTGAAGTTTGCAGATTATTTGCAGATTATGTACATACGCAATGCCGGAGAGCTTTCGATATTCTGCGGGGCGATGGTTGGAGCCGGTCTTGGCTTTTTATGGTTTAATGCCCATCCTGCAAGTGTTTTCATGGGGGATGTCGGCAGTCTTTCCATCGGCGGTGCACTGGCAACTGTGGCTGTCATAGCCAAACATGAGATAGTGCTCGCTATAGTTGGCGGGATATTTGTTATCGAAACCCTTTCAGTAATACTTCAGGTCGGTTTTTTTAAGATGACTGGGGGGAGAAGGCTTTTCCGTATGGCGCCGATTCACCACCACTTTGAGCTTGCCGGTTGGAGTGAGACAAAGATAACGATTCGGTTCTGGATAATATCGATAATACTGGCTCTTGTGGCTTTATCTACACTGAAGATGAGGTAAGGGATGAAGGCAGCAGTAATAGGCTACGGCAAAAGCGGCAGAGCCGCGGAACAGTTGCTGAGAGGTGAAGGCTATACCGTAATTGATATCTTTGATGACGGCAATGCTGAGATGCACCCTGTTGCTGAATTTAAAGATGAATACGATTGTGTGGTTGTCAGCCCTGGGATAAATCTGCGGAAGATGGCAAATGCACCTGAGATATATACCAGTGAGATAGAGCTTGCTGATGCAAAAAGACCTACTGACACTGTTGTCGTGGCAGTTACAGGAACAAACGGGAAGTCTACAGTTACCACACTGATAGCGCAGATACTTAAAAAATGCGGGTTAGAGGCAGTTGCTTGCGGAAACATAGGGTTGCCATATGCGGAAGCTGTTACAGGTGGAGCCTATGGTGCTTATGTTGTGGAGCTTTCCAGCTTTCAGACAGGAATGTTACAGCATTTTTCTGCTGATTGTGTGGTCGTTACAAACCTTGCGGAAGACCACATGGACAGATACAGAGACATGGATGACTACGCTGACGATAAGATGAATCTGCTCAGGTTTTTAAAGCCGGAAGGCAGACTCATAATAGAAAATGATGAATACTTGGTGCAGAAATCATCAGTTTATAAAGGAGATACGGTTAGGGTTCTGCCGGAAGTGAACAATGGCAGGCTTGACTTCGGACATTTTTACTGTACGACAGATAAGTTCCCCCTTAAAGGGGAGCACAATCTGCTGAATCTCTCATTTGCTTTGCTTGCTGCTGACAGTATTGCAGGGTTAGAAGGTGATGTAACATACCTCACTGAAAACCTTATTGGGCTGGAACACAGGTGTGAGTTTGCTGCTGAAATAAATGGTGTGGAATATATAAACGACTCTAAAGGAACAAACATTCACAGCACTCTGACAGCGCTGAAGGGTTTGCCTGAAGGGATAGTTATCATTCTGGGCGGAAAAGACAAGAACGGAAATTTTGCCGCACTGAAGGATGTTATAAACGAAAAATGTGCCGGAGTGATCACATATGGTCAGGCCGGAGAAAAGATATACAGCACGCTGAAAGATATAATCAGTGTGCCTTTGTACAAAGCTGAGGGTCTTGAAAGTGCAGTGCGGAAAGGTGCAGAGGTGGCAGAAGCAGGACAGAAAGTTGTACTTTCGCCGGCGTGTGCCAGCTTTGACGAACACAGAGGTTTTGAGCACAGAGGAGCACATTTCAAAGAACTCGTGCAGAGCATAAGGATAGAAGAAGATGAATGAATTAAAGGATAACAGGTTTAAAATACTTGTTATCACCTTCGTGCTTGTGATGGGTGGGCTTATTTTCATACTTTCCGCGGGGAGTATGCAGGCAATATCCCTTGGCAGGCAGGAGCTTTACTTTTTTCAGAAGCAGATGGTAAGTGTCATAGTCGGATTTTTTGCTATGTACACTGCCTATAAAGTACCCCTGGTAACATGGCGGAAGAATGTTCCTCTGCTTTATTTCCTCACACTCGTATTGTTGGTTGCAGTGTTTTTCTACAGACCGATAAACGGTGCTCACAGGTGGCTGCTGCTGCCTGGGTTCAGTTTTCAGCCGTCCGAGCTGGCGAAGTTTACGCTGGTTTTATACCTTGCACATTATCTGGACAAGAAAGAGGACAGGCTGAAAGATTTCTCAAAGGGTTTCTTGCCGGCATCAATACTGCTTGGGCTTGTGGGTGCTCTGATTTTGTCAGAACCGGATTTCGGCACTACATTTTTGTTGATAGCAATACTGCTCGCCATGTTTCTGATCGGAGGGGCGAGTATTAAACATATAGGCGGAATGCTCGGATTCATCTCTCCGATCCTTATTGCGGGGATGATGATGGGGTACAGGAAAGCGAGACTTCTGAGCTTTCTTGATCCGTGGGCTGACCAGTACAGAACAGGCTATCAGCTTATTCAGTCTTTGGCGGCAGTGGGCAGCGGTAAGATTTTTGGTAAGGGAATAGGTAACTCCTCCCAGAAGCTTCACTTTCTGCCGGAAGCGCATACAGACTTTATATATGCCATTATTTCGGAAGAGACAGGGCTGATTGGTTCAGTGTTTTTTATATTACTTTTTGCAGCACTTTTTTATACTTGTGTACAGGTTGCAAAGATGCACTCGAATAAATTTAAACGAATATTTACATTCGGAATTGCATATTGTCTTGTGGTGCAGGCAGGGCTTCATATCGGTGTTGTCACCGGTGCGCTCCCCACAAAAGGGATAGGGCTGCCTTTCGTCAGTTATGGCGGATCAAGCATGATCATGTCGCTCTTTATGGTTGGTATACTTATACGCAGTGCCGAAGAAGCACAGGGGGGAGCGGATGACTAGACTAGTGATTGCAGGCGGCGGAACAGGCGGGCATCTTTACCCGGGTGTTGCTGTGGCGGAATATGTGAAGCAGTTTGGCGTTGACAGTTTCTTTATCGTTTCAAAGCGTGGGCTTGAGCGCAAGGTGCTGTCAGAGCTTGAGTATCCCTTTTATGAACAGTCAGAAACACCAATTAACGGAGTCAGCACTCTGCGTAAGGTCAGGTCTGTGTTTATGCTTATGAAAGAGATAGGCAAGTGTTACCGTCTTATAAAAAAGAATGACAAAATCCTCCTCACAGGCGGGTTTGTTTCTGCTGCTGCTGCTCTTGTCGGGTCAATGAAAGGTGCAGAAATGTATCTCCATGAGCAGAACAGCGTGATGGGGCTCACCAATAGAAAGTTCGCCGGAGGGTGCGAGAAAGTATTTCTATCTTTTCCGGATACAAAAAAAGCAGTGGGGAAAACCCTTGTAACAGGGAATCCGGTAAGGGAAATGTTCAAAGACATACCTGTAAAAGAGCAGATGAATAAAAAAATACTTATTCTTGGCGGCTCACAGGGGAGCAGGTTTGTAAATATGCAGGTTACTGAAGCTGCTGAATCGCTCCTTGAGGCTGGTTTTACTATACGGCATCAGACCGGCGGGAAGCTTCTAGATGAGACACTTGCAAAATATGAAGAACTCGGTGTGGAGCTTTCAGAGAAACTGGAAGTGACAGGTTATATAGATGATGTTGCTGAAGCTCTGAAATGGGCGGATATTGTTATAGCCCGTTCCGGTTCCGGCACTGTGTTTGAGGTTATGAGCGCCAGAAGACTTGCTCTTTATATCCCTTTCGCTCTATCTGCTGACGATCATCAGCTTTATAACGCGAAGTTTGCAGAGGATAAGGGGATAGCTAAAGTTATGACCGAGAAAGAAGCAAAGCCGGAGCTGCTCACAGGCATGATGAAAAGCTTTGCTCTGAATTATGACAATTATAAAGATGCACTGGAAAAGATAGAAACATACAAAAGCGTGGAGCTGATAGCAGGGGGAATGAACATTGGATAAGGTGTTTGGAAAAGTTAAAAACATCCATTTTGTGGGGATCGGCGGAATAGGCATGAGCGGTATTGCCGAGGTTCTGCACACTATGGGATTTGATGTTAGCGGATCCGACCTTTTAGAAGGAGCCAATGTCAAACGTCTTCAGAACATGGGGATCAGCATACAGACAGGACACAGATACGAAAATGCTGAAGGAGCTGATGTCGTTGTGTATTCTTCTGCCGTCAGAGAGACTAACCCTGAGCTTGTGTGTGCAAAGGATAACTTCATTCCTGTTATCAAGCGTGGGGAGATGCTGGCGGAGCTTATGCGTCTTAAATACTCTATTGCCATCTCTGGGTCACACGGGAAGACCACTACAACATCAATGGTGGCAGAGATTCTTAACGCTGCAAAGCTCGATCCGACTGTCGTTGTCGGGGGGATACTTAATACAAAAGATACAAACGCCACCCTTGGCAGCGGTAATGTGATCGTTGCGGAAGCGGACGAATCAGACAGAAGCTTTCTGTTAATGTCCCCCTCGGTGGCTCTTGTTACAAATATAGATTTTGAGCACCCGGACACATACAGAGACCTTGAGGATGTTAAAAGAACATTTGCAGATTTTATCTCCAGGGTGCCGTTTTACGGTTCTGCCGTGCTGTGTCTTGAAGATGACAATACAGCAGACCTCATCCCGCTGATAGATAGACGTTTTGTGACATACGGTTTTCGTGCACAGGCGGATGTTCATGGGGTTAATGTCGAGCAGAAAGGCTTTTCGATGCAATTCGATGTCATTATCAGCGGTGAGAAAGCCGGACGAATCAAACTTGGATTTCCGGGGGAGCACAATGTTCTGAATGCGCTTGGCGCAATAGCAGTTGCAACACAGTTTGACATCCCTTTCCGCACTATAAAACGTGCACTTGAGGGCTTCAAAGGGGTGCAGCGGAGACTGACATCAAGATATGACGATGGCGAATGCATCGTTATGGACGACTACGGACATCACCCTACAGAAATCAAAACTACGCTGAAGGCTGTACGCGGAGCATATCCGGATAAGAAGATACTGGCTATATTTCAGCCGCATAGGTATTCCCGTACGGCGGCACTTATGAAGGAATTTGCCACTGCGTTTTTTGACGCTGATATGCTTTTTATCACAGACATTTATGCCGCCAGTGAAGAAAAGATTGATGGAGTGGACTCTGAGGCGATGGTTAAAGAGATAAAGACCAGAGGCTTTAAGAATGTAAAATATATTCCTGGCTTTGACGGGATTTTTGAATATCTGCATGAATACGGATGTGACGGCACTGTCATGCTGACACTCGGAGCAGGGAGCATCACAAAGTTCTCTTTTGAGCTTTCTGAAGCTGTGAGGATGAAAAGAAATGAAAGATAAAAAAGTTGCCGTCCTTTACGGCGGGATGTCAGCAGAGAGAGAAGTTTCACTGCGTAGCGGACAGGCTGCATACGATTCCCTTGTGCGCCTCGGCTATAAAACAGTTCTGATAGATATGGACAGAGATGTTGCGCAGAAGATAAGTGAAGCCGGTGCAGATGTTTGTTTTATCGCTCTGCATGGGACATACGGAGAAGACGGACGGGTGCAGGGAATGCTTGATATCATAGGGATGCCATATACCGGCTCTTCATATCAGGCAAATATGGTTGCTTTTGATAAACTACTTTCAAAAGAGCGGTTTATTAAAGGTGGCGTAACTACACCTGATTATATAGAGCTTAATGCGCCAAAGAAGGGGATGCCCTTTGAATGCTGCGTTATCAAACCTGCAAGGCAGGGCTCAAGCGTTGGGATACACATTGTTCAGAACGAAGAAGAGTATTTCAGCAAACTGGAAGACGCGTTTAAATATGACTCAAAAGTTATCGTGGAAGAGTGTATTAAGGGAGTTGAACTGACTGTGAGCATTCTGGACGGGGAAACCCTCCCTGTGATCTGTATCAGACCTAAGAAAGGTGTTTACGACTACGAGTCCAAGTATACCAAAGGGATGACGGAGTATGTTTTTGACACAGGGCTTTCCGCAAGTGAAACAGAGTGCGTTGAAAATGCTGCCATGAAAGCTTTTGATGTATTGGGATGCAGCGGATATGGAAGGGCGGATATTATGTATGACGGCAGGACGCCGTATGTGCTGGAGGTGAACACTCTCCCCGGCATGACGGAAACAAGCCTTCTTCCCAAAGCTGCAAACAAAGCAGGAATGAGCTTTGATAACATGGTGGAAAAGATGCTCCTCGGAGCATTTAAAGATAAAAGGTAGTTGAAGCCACTGTGAACAGAACTTAAGTGAAAGGCTTAAGTTTTCAGCAGTGACAGACCAGAATAAAGGTAATAAGGAACTTATGCCTGCAAGCCGTGGAGATGCAGGACGCATCGAAAGGCGAGAGCAATGCAGTCCGACAGGAAAGAGCGGACGTTACTTAAACGGAGTTGAGTAATGGCTAAGAAAAAAGGGATTTTAAGATTTGCGGCAGTAACAGTCTTTGCGCTGTTAACCGTTAGTCTGTTTGTAATTGGCGTCACATCCGGCGCTGTTGCACTTTCAGACAGCGGTTATTTCAAAGTGAAGAGTGTGCATGTTAAAGGTGTTATAAAGGCTGACCAGAAAAAAGTTGATAATATGGTCAAATCATTAGTAGGTAAAAGCATCTTTGATATTAAGAATACAAATATAGAAAATGTCGACGACACTTGGGTAGAGCGTATGGAAGTCAGGAAGGTATTTCCTGACAGACTCGAAGTTGTTGTTTTTGAGAAGACTCCGGTCTTTAGCCTGACAACAACCAAAGGGTGCTTTACAGCGACAGCCAGCGGTCTTCTCATCAAAGAGGATTGCAAAGAAGCTAAAGTCCGCATGGACAGCAGTGTGAATGAGCAGGATTTCAGAGAGTTTATCCGCATTTACGAAAATACTGCAAATCTGGAAGATGCTGAGGTGGAGCTTAAGAAATTTTATTTCACAGTTTCTGACGGTGGAATAAGAATCCTCGGCAACTACGACAGAGAAGAGTTTGCAAAGCTCTTTAAAGTCTATCAGAGCACTGTAAAGAAAAGATATAAATCCATTGAGTATGTGGATATGCGCATACCCGATAAAATATATGTCAAAGGGGTGATGTAATGGCAGGAGACAACATCTTTGTCGGTCTTGATTTCGGCACAACAAAAATATGTGTTGTTGTTGCGAGCAAGAACGAAGACGGAAGTCTGGATATTATCGGACTGGGCAAAGCTCCCAGTGAGGGTATCCGCAGGGGTGTGGTCGTGAATATTGATGCAACTGTCGCAAGCATTAAAGATGCTGTGGCAGAAGCAGAGCGCATGTCTGGCGTTCAGATTAAAAGAGCTACCGCTGGTATTGCCGGCGGACATATAAAAAGCTTTAACCAGAGAGGAACAATAGCAGTTAAGGGCGGACGTGAAATTACTCATAAAGATGTTGAAAGAGTTATAGAAACAGCCGCTGCAACTAATATTACTGTTGGCAACGAGATACTTGCCATACTTCCTCAGCAGTTTATTCTGGATGGGCAGAGCGAGATCAAAGACCCGGTGGGAATGACCGGAGTCAGACTCGAAGCTGATGTTCACATTATCACAGGTGCGGTATCCAGTGCTCAGAATATAGTGAAAAGCTGTGAAAAAGCCGGAATTATCGTTGATGACATAGTTTTAGAGCAACTTGCCTCTTCAGAGTCTGTGCTTAGTGACGATGAGAAAGAGATAGGAGTGTGCATTATAGACGGCGGAGGCGGGACATCTGATCTGGCTGTTTATAAACAAGGTGCTGTGTTTCATACGGCAGCCCTTCTTATCGGAGGCAGAAACTTTACTAAAGACCTCGCAATAGGGCTGAACACTCCGGAGTCTGAAGCTGAAAAGCTGAAGATTAAGCATGGGTGTGTCTGGATGCCTATGGTTGAGGAAGATGATGTGATAGAGGTTCCTACTGTTGGCGGGCGTCCGCCGAGAGAAGTTGGAAAACCTGTGGTGACACAGATACTTCAGGCGAGAGCCGAAGAGGTTTTTCAGATTTTCAAAGGGGAACTGCAATATAAAGGTCTGATGGATCATCTCGGTGCCGGAGTCGTTATAACAGGCGGTCTGGCTAATCATGACGGGATAGAGCATCTTGCCGCAGAGATTCTTGGGGTGCCTGTCAGGCTGGGGAAACCGGACAAGGTTGGCGGACTGGCGGACTATGTGACAGACCCTAAATACGCAACTGTTGTTGGACTTGCTATGGTAGCAGCCAGGAAAGGACATCAGCAGGGTAACAAACTCTCCGGCTCGGACGAGAAGGCATTTGTAAATGTACTCGGAAGAATGAAGAGCTGGTTCGGAGAGTTTTTTTAATCAGGAAGTGAAGTCGCTGCGGTTTATGCTGCAATGACAGGAAATTTGTATCGAGCTTAAACGGGACAATCAGCAAAACGAGCTTTTGCAGGAGGAACAAAATGTTTGAATTCACAGAGATCGCCAGTAATGCGGTCATCAAAGTTGTGGGTGTTGGCGGCGCAGGCGGCAATGCTGTAAACAACATGATAAGGGCGGGCATAGAGGATGTCGATTTTATCGCGGCAAATACTGATGCTCAGGCGCTCAAGGCGAACCTTGCTCCGGTTAAAATTCAGCTGGGGACAACTATAACAAGAGGTCTTGGCGCAGGCGGAAACCCGGAAGTGGGGAAGAAGTCCGCAATAGAGGATATGGAAGCGATTGAAGAGCAGCTCCGAGGGGCTGACCTTGTTTTTGTAACAGCAGGCATGGGGGGCGGAACAGGTACAGGCGCAGCACCGGTTATCGCAAGCATTGCTAAAGACCTGGGCGCACTTACTGTCGCCGTGGTTTCAAAACCTTTCGCTTTCGAGGGTAAAAAGAGAAATACATTTGCCGATCAGGGGCTTAAGTTCCTGAAAGAGCATGTTGACACATATATTACTGTCCATAACGATAAAATACTGGATCAGTGCAGAGAGAATACACTCTTTGATGAAGCGTTCAAGATGGCGGATGATGTTCTGCGTCAGGGCGTTCAGGGGATCTCTGATGCTATTAACTCCAGTGGCGTTGTGAACGTCGACTTTGCTGATATCCGTACGATCATGGGCTCCAAAGGGATGGCTCTCATGGGTATCGGTGTCGGTGAAGGGGAGAACAGAGACCTCGTTGCTGCTGAGCGCGCTCTTAACTCTCCGCTTATTACAGATGCATCCATCGCCGGCGCAGAAGCACTGCTGCTTAACATTACATGTGGTATGGATTTCCGTATGCACGAGATGGAGAACATCGCACTTAAGATTTATGAGGCTGCCGGAGAAGAGGCGAACATCTTTAAAGGTGTTGTGCTTGACCCGAACATGAACGGCGAAATCAGGGTTACTGTTGTTGCAACAGGTCTTGGTAAAGCCCGTGAAAAAAAGGCAGTAGACCTTGAAAGCTTTGCCGAGAAAGCAACATCGGGGAAAGATATAAAGAGAACACTCGGCAGTATAAGAAAGAACGATCACAGGTTAAAAACTCTGTCTGATTTCAATGAAGAGGAATCCGAGCTTCCGGCTTACCTCAGAAATCAGGCGGATTAGAAGAGTACGAGGTGCGTATCCTGAACGTGATAAACGTCAGGTGGTTTAACGCAACTGCCTGGTATGCCGTGAACCTTTCGTCTGTCCTCAAGCGCAGAGGACACGATGTCGTTGTGTGCGGTCTACCTGGTACACCTCCTGTCCTTAAAGCTCATGGTGTCGGCCTCGAAACTTTCGAGGTCGATATCAACAAATCAGACCCGTTTCGGGTGCTGTCGGCTATGGGCGCCATGGACAAGCTTATGATGAGTTTTCAGCCGGAAATTATCATATGCAACAGGGGTGAATTCTATTGGTATTTTGCCTATAGGCGTATTACTAAACAGAAATATAAGCTAATCCGTGTCAGAGGCGACATCCGTCCGCCGAAAAACGGAAGGCTGAACAGAGTCTTTCATAATAAATGCACTGATGCCATTGTCACATCCGGACAGTTTATTAAACAGCAGTACATGGATATACTTAACACGCCTGAAATAGGGCTGAATGTTATTTATGGCGGTGTGGATACTGAAGTCTTTAAACCCAGCGGATTTGCCAGAATAAAGCTTCGGGACGAGTTTGGCTTTGGCGAAGATAATTTTGTTGTGGGTATAGTTGGACGGTTTGACCCGATCAAAGGGCATAGTAACCTCATAAAAGCAGTTGCAAAGCTTTATCACGGCGGTCGTCAGGACATACGTCTTGTAATAGCCGGATTTGATGCTGTCAGCAGCACATCAGATGTTGAAAGGGCTCTGGATGAACATGGGATAAGACATATCTCTGTTATAACAGGAAAGAGGGATGATATTGCGGACATATACAACTGCCTTGATGTGTGCGTTGTTTCCTCTCTCGGTTCAGAGGCGATCTGCCGTGTCGGTATGGAAGCCATGGCGTGCGGAGTACCTCTCATAACATCTGATACAGGTGTCCTGCCTGAGATATCTAAAAATGTATACCCTAAAGACGACTGGGAGGCTCTTGCAGAGCTGCTTAATGATTTTGACAGGTCTACGACCGTTTACAGTCTTGATGATTTTGGAGACAAATTCAGTAAATTCCTGAAATAAAGAGCCGGAGCATCTCATAAGACACTCCGACTTTTAATATTTAAAGCCGATTATCGTTCAAGATAAGCGGCAGCCAAGGAGTGCGGTTTATATGTTGTGACACTTAAATAATTGTTCCGACTCCGTATGCTCCGGATTTCACTTTGTACATTTGATGTACATTTCTATGATACAACTAATATGGGATTATGTTCAGAAAAATCAACTCTTACTTAAATGCATGCACAATAGCTGAAAGCAGCTAAGGAGTGCCATAGGGCACGGCAAATGCTTAAAAAAGCAGATGTCGATAGTGAGGCTTTAATAAAACTCAATAATATCAGAAAGAAAGCATGTCAAAGCATAGAGAGTAAGATTTTCCATCCTCACTACTCAGTAAGTTCAGTTCCGTCAGTTTTTTTAAATCTCTTCTTGCGGTTTGTTCAGTAACATCGCTGTAAAGGTAAACAAAAGGTTTGTTGGTCTGCAGTCCTGTGAGTGTAATCTCTATATCTTTTTCCATCATAAGAAGCACAAGCTCGTACTGTCTTGTGTTCAGGTCACCGTCATTTTTCATGATGCTCAGGTATTCCCGCATAGTCAGGTCATAAAGATAACCGTAGACACGTTCCTTCAACTCATCAAGGCATGCATTAACTGCCTCGAGTACAAAGAGAAGAAACGGTGTGGTGTCTTTGCTCTTGCGTTTAGTCTGGCTAAAGGAGAGGAAGTACCTGTCCATGTTGCGGTAATAATAACCTGCAAGCATTTTTGATACGTGCCGGATATTGGCAGAGTGCAGGATGTATGCCTCCAGAAGCCTTGCTGTGCGCCCGTTGCCGGAGAAGAAAGGGTGTATCAGTGAAAGGTGGTAGTGTGCAAGGGCTGCGCGGACGAATGGAGAGGCGTTCAGGAGCTCGTCACTGTTTATCCATTCGATGAAAGATTTCATGAGCTGTTCAATGTCGTTTCTGGTTGACGGAGGGCGATAAATGCCGCCGTGTTGTTCAGAGCCGACCTTGACGAGCTTGTCTCTGTAGCATCCGGGAGTATTGCCTTTGTAAGTGAGGTCTTGTGTTAAAGAATGATGCAGATTTTTAATGAATTCCTCAGTTATTATAAAATTTTTACCTTCAGCAGAAAATAAATCAAGTGATTCATAGGCTGCTATCAGATTTTCTATCTCTATTTTGTGGTTGAGTGAGTAGTTTTCTGTATCTGTCTTTTCCATGACCGAGCGGATATCGCTTTCTGTGTAGGGATTACCATCTATTGCCGCTGTGCCTGAAATAGATGAGGCTATGATCTCTGTATCTATGTCTGATGCTTGCTGAGGGAGCATTGGAATGTCGCTGATGGTGGTGTTTAGGATTGCTGCTCTGGTTAGAAATTCGTTGAGTATTTTTTTATCGAAAGAATCGCTGAATAGGAAAACCTTTGATGTTGCTGTAACTCTTTTCGTAACCATATGTAATACCTCGTTATACAGAAAATGTAATACTAAAATCTATGAACTATAGGTAGTTATATACCATTATCTATTTCAAATGTAAAGTAATTTTACATATAAAATGTAATGAAAAATGTAAAAAAGAGATATGGTTATAGTGTTGTTTATCAATAGTTTAAAAGATGGAGGAGGATTAGTTGTTGTGATCTTTAAGATGAAATGTAATTTTTTATGTTAGTATGAATGTAAATTCGAAGAAGTTATGAAGAATGCAGGTTAAAAGCATTAGCAAACTGTATTTAGACGTAAGAATATTATTAATTAATTTTGTGAAGGGTTTAAGAAAAGGTCAGAGGTGTTGAGATGTTAGTCAGCTTTGCGGTGTTTAAGCTGGTTAAAGCCAACTCCACCCCATGCCTGCTGGGCAGTTCCTATTACGAGAAATGCTTTTTCATCAACAGCGGCTACAAGGTATTTCAGGTCGCTCACCTGCGAACGGCGTACTGTGCAGTAAACCATTGTCTGGTCAGCTTCGGTGTATCCGCCTTTGATCATCCATGTGCTGACACCTCTGCCGAGTTCAGCCATAAGTGTGTTGCTGAGCACTTTAGGGTGCTTGGTGATAATAAATGCGGTACGAACCTGGCTGCTCCCCTCCATGACAAAGTCGGTTACTATGCCTGAAAGTACAAGAGCAAGCACGCCAAGCATTGCTATTTCCCAACTGAAAATAAAGCCGGCTATGAATATGATTGAAAGGTCTGTGAACATGTATGACTGCGAGAGTGGATAGCCCATTTTCTGCTGTAGGATTCTTGCGGGAATGCTTGTACCTCCGAGAGTTCCGCCCGCTCTGTAGATTATACCCATCCCTATTCCGAACAGGATGCCGGAATATATCGCATTCAGCAGCAAATCCTGAGAGATAGGGTACTGCTTAAAGGCTCCTGGCAGGTATATTACAAAGAAATCTGTAAATATATAAAATGTTATTACAGCAATTAGCGTTGAGCCGAGGAACTTCATCTTGCCCAGTTTGAAATACCCCAATATGACAAGGGGGATGTTTAAAAGCAGATACGCCATGCCTGTTGTTATAGGGAGGTACTGGTGCAGGATAATAGCAAGTCCTGTGATGCCGCCTGCCGCAAGGTCAAATGGGATTTGAAATAATACATATCCTAAGGCTGATATTGCGCTCCCGAGGATGATAAAGAAATTCTGTGTGATCCATCTGGAGATAGTAAATTTTTTAGGTATTATGAGGCGTTTAGTCTTTGTTGAGACTCTGTGCCTGTGTTCTTTTGGTGAGTTTTTATCTTTGAGTATTTTATGAAGCATATTATTGTGTAGCATAAAACCTGAGAGTTATCAAATTACATATTCTAAAATTTTATTCATTATCAATCTGATGAGGAATTATTTAAAAATGACGTATTTCTTCTTGACTGACTGGTCAAAAATAGCAATACTTGACTAAACAGTCCAGAACTATATTGCAATATACGAGGAACACATGAGACAGAAACAGTTTGACGAGAAGGAAGTGCTTTTTAAGGCAGTGCTTACCTTTTGGTCACAGGGCTATAAGGCGACTTCTTTAAACACCCTGCTTGCTGAGATGGGGATCAGGAAGCAAAGCTTGTATGATACTTTTGAGAGCAAACATGAGCTTTTTATGGCAGCGCTGAAGTATTATCACAAAAATGTACTGGAGAATAATCTGGAACCTCTTCTGACCGCACCTTCACCAAGGAAAGCAATAGAAGAGTATTTTAACCAGCGGATAAGAGATGTGGACGATCCCTGCATTATCAACGGGTGCCTTGTGACAAACTCGCTTACAGAGTTAGGAGAGCATCACGCAGATGTACAGCAGCAGACCAGAAAATCGTTAGAATATATTGAAAGTGTTTTTCACCGGACTGTTAAAAGAGGGCAGGAGATGGGCGAGATCAACAGTGATCTTGATGCCGGACATATTGCTATGGTGTTGCTGAACAATGCTCAGGGGCTGTTTGTAGTGAGCCGTTCAGGTGTTTCTGTAGAAAAACTTAGTATAATAGTATCCAGCTTTTTGAAAGTGCTGGATTAGGCGGAGTAAAATAATGAAAGTAAAAGTAAATTTTGAAGGGTTAGATATTAATGTTCATGTTGATAAAAAAGGCGATAAGGGACAAAACCTCCTTTTTGTCCACGGTATCCCTACTAACGGCAGACTCTGGCGTCATGTTCAGGATAGACTGCAGGGTAAATATCAGACTTATGCTATAGACCTTGTGGGGTACGGAAGGTCTGACATGCCCCTTAATGACTTCGAGCATTCACTTATGAATCAGGCAGAAGTTCTAAAATTAGTTATAGAAGAGCTCGGGCTGAAAGGAAATGTGATACTGATTGGGCACGATCACGGCGGCGGTGTTTCTCAGGTATTTGCTTCCAGATATTGTGATTATATCAAAAGGCTGGTGCTGCTTGATCCTATATGTTTTGACCTTTGGCCTGTGTGCGAGGTCGAAATACTCGCTGCTCTGGATGGTGCTCCAGATGAAATACTGATGCAGGCTCAGGCACAGACAGCGGCAGGATTTCCCGGTCTGATGAGGATGGGGAGCTATGACGGCACGCCTTTTACAGATAAAAGTGTGAAGGAGAATTACCTGCAATATTGGGGCAGAGACGGGCTGACAGGATTCAAATCCCTTATCAGAGTGTCTACTGATGCTAAGCAGTCGGATACTGATGTGGACTATACAAAAATCAAATGTCCGACAATGGTGATGTGGGGAGCTGCTGATTGCTTCATGCCTAAAGAGACTGCTTTTAAACTGAAAGCAAAGATTGCCGGACCTACAAGAACACAGATAATAGAAAAGGCGGGGCACTACGCTCAGGAAGACAGACCGGATGATGTTGCTCATTATATAGATGATTTTATTACTGAGTGGGATGGTGTTGCGCTTTAGTTTATGCATGAATAGTTTGTATGATTCTAAACTGTGAGCTCGGAACAGTGTAAACTTCAGACCCATTAGTTAAAATGCTGATGGGTCTTTTTTTGATTATGCTATTGATTGATAACAGAGCACAGGATGAATTTGTTCAGTTTTTACGTGAGTATGTCGGAGGGAGCATAAAAAAAGGCGACATCGGCTCTATGCTGACGCCGCCTTATTATAAATTACCCGTATATGGCTTTTGTCCGTAAAATTGCGGACACTGAGTTTATACTGGGCGTATGTTTGTTTTCTAAGCTTCTCTGCGATTCCTGTAGAAAGCATAGGCAGCAAAGACTGCTATGAACATCATCCCGAGGTCTGCTCCGGCTGAACCAGCAGCAGAACATCCGCCACCTCCTCCAAAGGAAGGTTTGTTTTGAACTGAAACATCTGAAAAATGGTTAACAGTTATGTGGTAACTTTCCTCTGTGGAGTCATAGTACCAGTATCCGTCAGCATTTGATGAAGTTTCACCCTGAGCAATTTCCTCAAGAATTGTATCGTTTAACCTGACCTGTGTTTTACCGGATGCATATATCAGATTAATATCTGTGAGGATAAATGTAACGGGGCTGGCAAGTGTATGGACAATCGTTCCGGCAGTTGCTCCCGATGTGATGAGCATTGTGACATCAAAGGCAGCAGAGACGGTATCTGTTTCGTATGCCTGAATGATCAGTCCAAGATTACCGGCTTCTACTGTTTCACCTTCGTCGGTTTGTGCGTTAGGGAACGAGTCTGCATCGGCAAATGTTATTGTTCCGACTTCACTGTTGACAACTATTTCACTTACGTCTGTACTTGCAATCATTGCGCCGATATTTATCTGGCTGATAGTGTTCACAGTTGCTGTGCCTGTGCCTTGTGGTTTGTTGACGCTTAAGTTTGTCTCGGTGTGAATAGGGTAAGCGGCATTAAGGCTGGCTATAGAATTCAGTGTAGTCTGCGCTACTGTGTTGGTGCTGGCAAAGTCTATGTCATCACCATCGCCAAGGTCTGTGACAGACGATGGTCTTTCTATGGAGAAAGCTGAAACAGGTGCATAACCAGTTGTCTGTTCGGTATTCGCTGCTGCAACAGTCCATGTGTAGTCCCCGTCAGAGAGTGCTACAGGGCATATCCAGGATACAACACCGGACTCTGAAACTGTAAAGTTTTTTGATGTCAGCGTTCTGGCTTTTATGGAAACATGGCCGTTAACAACGATGATATATTTCTCAGCTCCTTCAACTTTGTCCCATGTAAAAGTTACATTAGAGTTAGTCAGTGTGTCGCCTGTATCCGGAGTAAGCAGTTCCGGCACGGTGAGGTCAGTGCTCGGCTCACCACCTATAGTTACTTCCGCTGAGCCGGTATTACTGTTAATGTCCAGCCATGTGATAGTGTCTGTGCCTTCGTTTGTTGCAATGTAGCAGAACTCCGCAACTCCGTTTGCGTCAGTGGATATGGACTCCGATGCTGTGTTTGCTCCGCTTACGCTGAAGCTTACTGCTATACCTTCCAAAGTGCTATTCTCTGAGTTGTAAGCTGTTGCGGATGAACATACTTCTGCACCTGCTGCATATGTGGTTAACGATGGAGCAGTGTATGTTACGTGGTCAAAACTTGCCACTGGGGCGTACGAGCTTCCGCCAGGATAGCCGTAGGAGTCTGCATTGGTAAATCCATATGAGAAAATTCCGAATGCTTTCGTTGCCGAAAAGGTGTGTGAGCCAAGCTATACGGATACCTGAGCTCCGTAAAAGTCAGTGTCACCTATCTGAGTGAAACTGCTTTCCGGTACTGTGCCATCGTCAAATGTCACGTTGCTTTTGATGGATGATGGTACAACAAGGTTTGCGTAGTTTACATCAAATCCTTCGGCGGGAGTCGTTACAGTATACCTGTTTAGAAATTGTTCATATGGTGGTATGAGCATCATAAATGGATCACCAGTTGTATTGTCGTAAGACACTCCATGTGAGTACTGCGCAGTTAGAACGGGTTTATCAGCTTCTATGTATGAGGATGCGTCAAGGATGGTTTCGTAATATTCGCCTCTTGCAAGTGTAGCGACAGAGGTTCCATCGATTTGTAGTGTTGTGTTATCTGCAGACGCAAGGATACGGAATGTGTCTCCATTTATTCTTACGGCAAGTGGAACTGTTACAAAGTTCTTGCCCCATGTGCTTGTAGGAGGTAGTTGTTCAACAATATGGTCACACGCCCCGATGTCTTGCGGGATAGTTATACATTGTGATCCGCCGTAAACCGCTATCGGCTTGTCTGAAGTTATGACAGAACCTGTGACATCTTCATCAGCTCCCGTTCTGGAAAGGTTATATATCTCTCCCTGATTGAGAGTAAATGAGATGTCTGAACTTAATCCTGATGCTGCGGATGGTGATATCGTTACAGATGTACCATCTTCTGTGCCGAGTATAGTGAAGTTACTGTCTGATATATTATTTGCATAAGAGAGTGCCAAATACTCGTTTCCCAGAACATCGACAGGAAGCCCCATATATGCATCTGTTGTAGCGCCTGCTCTGTTTATTCCGTATATTATAACTTCCTCTTGTGATGTGACATGGATACCTTTGTCTTCGACAGTTTGGTTGGATGTGATCATTGTTGAGACAGGAACCTCAACAGTGGTTACCTCTCCCGGAGTTACAGTGAAATTTTCGCTGAAACTTTCGGAAGCTACAGATACAGTTCCTGATGTGGTTGTATCGCCGGTTATGTAGAGTTGCAGGTAGCTGGGGTTGCTTATGTTTTTCGGGAAAGCCAGCCAGAACTCTGTACCTTTGTTATCCAGAGTTGCTGCTGTTGCCGAGCTGCATATAAAGATGATATACAGCAGTACTGTCAGAAAATTCGTTCGTTTCATGATTCCTCCTCTAATTTAATAATCATCAAATAACTTAATTTAATAAATGTGGTCTTTGTCGGTATCTTTGTTATTTTTTTATAAATAGCAAAGATATTTCGCTATGTGTATGTTGTACCATGATATGTGTGATAATTCACGGTTATTGTTAAATAGTATTCTAAAAATTAATTTTAATCAACGAAAAGAGACCTTAAAAGTGTTTTTCTGTTTTCAAACTCTAATGTATAGCTGAAATATCTTGACATTATTGACATATTCATATAAATCTCCTAAAGCAAAATGTCGCAGTGTCCCCCTTGTGTGGGGAAGTATTTCTGTGTATTTGCTTTTTGGGGGTATAGCTCAGCTGGGAGAGCGCAACACTGGCAGTGTTGAGGTCAGCGGTTCGATCCCGCTTACCTCCATTTTATAAGCATCTAAGGGCTTCCTGAGAAATCAGCGAAGCCCTTTTTAATTCGGATTTTCAGTGGTGTTGAGGTCTTCTGCATCTTCAGGTAATCGAACTGTAAGCATGTTTCCACCCCATGTTTGTATTGTATGTATTACCGCAAGGGGGAAATAATAAAAATAGTTTTATTGGTTTATGCATAGACACACTTATTTAGGATACCAATACTGTTTGCCTTCTTTGATTTCGTACCAGTATGCGGAGCGTTGTTCTGATTGTGGCTGTTGTGTTGTGGGGTAGTGATATTGCTTACCTTCTTTCAGTTCATACCAATAAGCCGGGCGGTACTCTTGTTTACTAGATTGCTCTACAGGTTGTTTAGCAGTCAGCCACGTACACCCAGACATAAAGAGCATCATAGATATTATTACAGCATTTCTCATAGCTCACCTTTGATAGTTATAATATAGATCATTCAGCTGACAATTTCTGTCACTTTACTGAAATATTACGATTTTTAATAAGTATGTGTATATGTATAATCCTATGAAACTCTTACTATGTTTTCAAAATGTAAGTATTTTTTTGATTTTACTTTACTTAAGGACATGCATTGTATAATAATGTGGACTACAAAATACACTGAGGATGATTATGAGAAGAATTATTATGTTTTCATTGGTAGTTATGACAATTTTTGGCTGTGCTTCAAGAAATGCAATGCAACAACCTTCTCTGGGGCTAGATTTAAATGCTCAGCAAAACAAAATGATAAAGAATGACATTGTTTTATTGGTTAAGGCTACTCATGATGTAAATGATTTAAAAGCATATTATGATGAAGATACGATACGATACGATATGGGGTAATGCCTGTTCAAGTATATGTTCAGAATAAATCTGACGATACATATTTACTAAGCCCTGAGGGGATAAACCTATTTAATGAGACAGGGGGAAGAGTACCTGCACTTTCTTTGGATCAAACTTATAATAAACTAAAGAAATCTTACTGGCGGTCAGGAGGTTGGGCTGTTGCTACAGGGGGTTTTGCTGGTTTTAGCATCCATAATGTATTAAAAATCAATGAACAAATTAAAGCAGACATCGCAAACAGGATGTTTAAAGGTGGCAATCTCGTTCCGGGTAGTGCAACAGAGGGAACTATATTCTTAGATGTGACCCCAAGAATAGCTTCAATTAATAATTGGTCCCTAACGGTTGTTATACGGAATGGGAAGACAGGGGAACTTGTTTCGATACCCTATTCATTGTCAGGTAATATCATAGTGAGAGACTTATTAGAAAATGTTAACAACATTGAAGATGAATAAGCCTCAAAATCCATTTGTTAAATTTTAAACTATGACAGTTTTATGTGTGATTACTTAATTATTAATAGCTTATATCTTTGATGTGACAGTTTTTAACAGCGGGCTTCAGGATAAATCCATGAAGCCCTTTTTTAGTGCGAGGGTTATTGCTTGTTGCGGATTCCCGGGCGTTTATTTGTTGTCTTGCATTAAAAAAATATTTCACTGGAAAAGACCGTTTTTAGTCACCATGTGCAACATCTAATCCCAAGAGATGAGAGTTCTGCTCCCCTCCAGTTCTCTAATGTGTGTGACATTCTGCATGACTTCCAGAGTTCCCATATATGTTCCCGATGTGTCCCTTACAGCAAAATAGCGGATATAGATAAACTTTTCATCCAGAGTCAGCCAGAATTCTGCTACATCCTGTTCACCTTTTTTAAAGGCTTCAAGGATGGACACAACAGTGTCTACACTTTTAGGAGGGTGACAGTATCTGACTTCTCTGCCGATAACATCAGGGCTTCTTGGGAATATCCTTTCGCTTGATTGGTTGTAATACCTGACCTTATCATCTGCGTCCACAAAAGATACGTCTACCGGCATATGGCACATTATTGCATCAAGCTGTTCGTAGGATAGCATGCCTTCATTCATTTTCAGGAAAAGCCCATTGCCTGATGGTGTTGCAGGATGAATATGTTCTGTGGCAGTATGGCTGCCCCATGTCGGAGGAGTGTCGATAAAGCAGTAGCTGAGTTCTCTCTCTCCTTTTCTTATAAGCTTCCATTCGTTTTCTGTAAGCATCAGCTTGGCTGTGGGGAAGAGCACTTTTTCCTCTTTATATATCATGCCTTCTGTTTCATCCAGAACTGAACCGCATATTTCATTAAAGCTGTCGAATTGGTTATCTTCCAGCATCTTTATGCATGTTTTAATCCCCTGCCTGATTTTGTCATGCAATGACCACATGACTGTGGATGGTTTGTCGAAGCCTTTCCTTTCAAGATATGGGAATAGCTGAGTCTCTTTTCTGACATAATGATGATTAATTTCCTTCAGATTTTTAAACATTTCTGTGAGTTTATTGTAATCCTTAGTTGTGCTGACCTCATCTCTTATGCTGATGATCAGCTTTTCTATTGCTCTATTTTCAGCCATAAATGTATTTATCGGATGTCCTTCCGGAAATTCGCCGGCGGTGCTTTTGTCGAGTGATGAACGAAAAAGAGTAATGAGTTCATCTATATTATTTTCAAAATTGCTGTCAGGTATTCCCTTGTCAGAAATCATCTGTTCGGCGTATGCGAATTCTGCTGCTGTAACGGGGGTAATGGCATCATATGCAGGCTTGAGCTCCTCTAATTTTTTACCGTTAAAAAAATCCATGACTATCGAAGCGATAGTTTCGGCTCTTTTTTCATTTATATTCAGGAAGCCGGACATCTTGGCTGATTTTGCCATTGAGTCTGAAGGCGGTCTGTAAAAATATACATGGTATTCGTTATCTTCAGGTTTTTCCATATACTTGATAAATCCCAGCTTTTCCATATGATAATAAAGCGGGATAGGCTCGAAACTCTGTATAATATGAAGCCCTTTTCCTTCCTGCACATCTTCTGCCATCCTGAGCAGTTCCGGCATAAACTCCGGTGTCTTTCTCCGCATATCCATAGTTTCGAAATTGTCTTTATTGTTCATCCATTCATACATAATATTTTCTCCTTTCTGTTTTGTTTTTTGCCCAAGGAATCCCTTTATGGCACCTTGTGCATAGTATTTGCTGAGACACTTTTCCTGACAGTCCATACTTTCAAACGTCCCCCCTTCTCCGAAAATGAATATACGGTCTGCAATGTGCAGAATTTCATCAGGAGCGTGTGTTACATAAAGAACTGTTGCAGGGCTGTGCCTGAGATTCTCCTGCATCATAAACATAAGCATCTCTTTCATCTTTATATCCAGAGCGTTGAATGGTTCATCAAGCAGAAGCAGGTCAGGCTGCAGTGCGAACGCTCTGGCAAGGGAAACCCGCTGTGCCATGCCGCCTGAGAGCTGGGAAGGGAAGAGGTCGGTCGAGCTGCCTAATCCCATTTTATTTAATTCTGCCATCGCTGTTTGCTTAGCTTTTTCTGATGAGAACCCCATTGCCAGCAGAGGAAGCATTACGTTGTCAGTAATATTTTTCCATGGAAGCAGCCTTGGTTTCTGGAAAACATATGCAATTCTTTGTCCATGGTTTACTACATTTCCGCTGTCATTTTTCTCAAGTCCGGCAGTGATATTCAGCATAGTTGATTTTCCGACGCCGCTAGGGCCGAGTATCCCGATTACCTCACCTTGTCTGACGGAAAAGCTGAGATTTTTCAGTACATTATTTTCTCCGTAAGTTTTGGAGACTGATTCAAATGTTAAAATGTTATTCATTAACTAGAATCTTACGGTGAAGCGCGCTACCAGACTGAGGTCTTCTGTTGGTTGGGTTCCGTTTACATCTCTGTAAATTGTGTAGGGCACCCCAAGTGAAAAATGTATCTGCTGACCTTTTCTGATATGAAATCCTGGGGTCAGCGCATAGAATGTACCACCGCTGGCATCAATGCTTTTTCCGTTCTGTTTGTTTTTGGCTTGGGTTTTACCGTTAAATTCAAGTTCAAGGTCGAAGAATTTTGTTAAAGAGAAGTTGTAGCCGAGATTATACTGGAATACATTGCCGAATTCAAAGTCCTGTGAACCTTCTGTTGTGTACATATATAACAGGTACATGTCTAGTCTGTGCCTTCCGAGCAGCTTTGTAAGCCCTGCTTCTGCAAGATAATCTGTTGAGCCTGAACCGCTTTGTACACCCATTGGCATATATGTACCGTCCTTCTTCTCTTCAGATTCGCCTGTAGGTAATTTTAAGCCAAGCCCTGCCTGCAGAAAAAATGGCGCTCCCTTCATCTGGTTCATTATCTGATATCTTGAAAGAAGTTTCAGATCGCCTAAGCCGCTTGTGTCAAACTTTTTCTTCATAATTCCCCCAGGGGTTCCGGCGCCTGCTTCAAGTTCTTTTGAAATGTAGGGGACTATCAGACGGATATCAAATCCATTCCCAATACCATACCTCAGCGCCACCTGAGTCATATTTACCGTTAGTTTTTTTACCTGAGACGAACCCATAGCCGGATTAAAATCCGCTTCATCAGTGCCGCTATATATTTCATCTTTTACAGTGTAGTGGTTTTTGGTAATGATTCCGAATTCGCCTTTAGCAAACACCACTCCGTTAGACATATTTACTGCACCGACAGGTATCATAGATTTGTCAATTTCTTTTGCATTTGCAGAGAGAGCAAATACTGCTAAGAAAATACACGTTAATCCTTTTTTCATTCTCATATCCTCCTATTTGTTTTCTATTGCAGAATTTAAAGCATTAAGAAAATTTTCAAGGTTTACACCCTTCATGTGACAGGCTGCTTCGATCGTCATGATTTTAGCCACTGTGTTTAGCTTTACCGGATTAGTAATGTTCTCGAATCCAAATGCGATAAAAATATCCTTGATATGTTCGTTTCCTGAAACAGCTTCATAAACTTTAGTTTTTTCTGTAATCATTTTTCATCCTCATTATTGTGCTTGGCAGTATATTCGATAAGTGATATTGAGTATTAATATCATTTACTGGAGAAGACCTTGATAATTGTTAAGGGATTTAAAAAAAGATTGGTAAAAGACTACGTTACTCAGAGATACAGTAGCGTAAATGATTGCTTTGTAGATAATCTCTGTAAGTCGTGCTGTATAAAATGTAAAAAGAAATGGGAGACTCTTTTTCTGCAGGGAGAGTGCGGGGAGCATATCTACTATCTTGTATCAGGACTTGTAAAACTCTATAGAGTCAATGACAGCGGGCGTGAGGTTATTGTCAAGTTCATAAGAGCCGGTGAATCTTTCGGGCATGGGATCCTTGGGGGAGTTTACCCTCTCTGTGCCATGGCATTGTCTAACTCTGAACTTCTTGCTATAGACAGAGAGAAGCTTAGGGAAGAGATGAAGAGAGACCATGTTTTGATGGATGAAGTTTTAAGTATCATTAATAAAGAGATCAATAATCTTACCAATTTTATAGGGAATCTGTCGCTGCTTGACTGTAAGGCAAGATTTATAAGTTATCTGAATAATTTGTCAAAAGAGCAGAAAAGCACAAGTGTAATGCTGCCTATGCCAAAGTGCGAACTAGCAATGTTTCTTGCAACAACTCCGGAAAATCTGTCAAGAATTATGCGTCAACTTATAGATAATAAAGAGATCGAGGTGACAGGCAGACGAGTGGTGCTTATTGGTGATGATTATCAAAATCAAAAACCTTGATTGTTGTTAAGGTGGATTATATCTCACGAATATAAGCTTATGAAAATTGTTTGTGAGGTAGAAATGAAAAATCTGTTTATGGTATTTTTTATACTGGTTATCTTTGCGTCAGCCCATGCAGAAAAACGGGACAAGCTGGTTTTTACAGGTCCGTTTACTGCTGTTTCCTACCCGCTCATCTACATGGCTGATCAGAACAGTATGGGGGACTTTGCACATAAAACCGAGTTCCGTTATTGGCAAAACCCTGATCAGCTAAGGGCTATGATAGCTGGTGAGCAGGCAGATTTTGCTGCAGCACCATCCTATGTCGGCGCTATGTTTTATAATAAAGGTATCAGTGTCAAGTTAATGAATATCTCTGTGTGGGGTATTTTGCACGTTATGTCTTCTGACCCTGCGGTGAAAACTTTTCAGGATATGAAAGGCAAGAAAGTCGCAGTTCCTTTCCGTGGTGAGATGCCCGACCTCATATTCAGGCATCTGGCAGAGAAGAACGGTATAGAACCTGAAAAGGATTATGATCTGATATATGTTGCTCACCCTATGGATATTGCTCAGATTCTCTTGTCTGGCAGAGCAGATACAGCGATGTCTGCCGAACCTGCGGTATCAATGACGATTGCTAAATCAAAAGAGCTGGCAGCAAAGGGGAAGGGTAACCCTTTGGTAAAGGTGATAGACCTTCAGCAGGAATGGGGGAGAGTCTATGATACATCACCTAGAATTGCACAGGCAGGCACACTGGCTCTTGCTTCAGTAATCGAAGACAGGCAGCTTCTGTCAGTTTTTGAAGCAGAGTTTGAAAAGGCGGCAGAATGGCTTAAAAATAATCCAGAAAAGGCTGCTGACATTATAGTTAATTATCTGCCTAATATGAGCCGGGAAGCTATTGTGATCGGTATCAGGAATTCTGACATGAATCCTGTCCCCGCATATGACGCTTTGGAGGAGATAAAACTATTTTTCTCTATTTTGCATGAGTCAGATCCTAGTAAAATAGGCGGACAGATGCCCGACGGAGACCTCTATTATCATGACAGATAGAATTTACCGTATTGTATCGGAAAAATGGGTTAGTACGTCAGTGGGAGTGCTGGCTCTGATTGTGTGCTGGCAGGTGCTTTCTCTTTTTCTGCATGAAATAGTTGTGGCTTCACCGTCAGATACCCTTATCAGTCTGATCCGGCTACTTTCTGATGATGAGTTCTATCATTCTTTGTTTCTCACTGTATACAGGCTTTTTGCGGGGATTCTTGCGGGGAGTATGGCAGGTTTAATACTGGGGATTGCAGCGGGGCTCAACAACACTCTTAAGAATATACTTGAGCCTTTCGGATGGGTTCTTATGAGTATTCCCCCTGTGATAGTGACTATGCTGGCTATGCTGTGGTTTGGTATGGGGTCATTCATGGTTATTTTTATCGCTTCTCTCCTTCTTGTTCCTTTTGTGTATTTTAATGCCCTGAAAGGTATGGAGATGGTGGATGATAATCTTTTAAGTATGGCAAAATTGTATAAGTACAATTTTTTTATGCTGCTCAGGCACATATATCTGCCGGCTATATCTTCCCATGTTTTGGCTGGTATGACGATAGTTATGGGGAGCGGAATAAGAGTGGTGGTTTTGGCTGAACTTTTAGGAGCATCAGACGGAATAGGCTTTGAAGTTGTTACTGCAAGGTCAAGTATTGAGGTTGAGTCTATTTTTGCATGGGCTGTTGTCACTCTTTTAATAGCTGCTTGTCTGGAATACGTCGTACTGAACCCGATACAAAAGCGGATACTGAGGTGGAAGACAATTTAATTCTCCGTGCCGTTGAAATGTTTGTTTTCGTCATGTATACTTTACGAAATAAGTTTACCGGAGAAATTAAATGTCTGAGTGGCTTGCTAAAAACGATCCTCATATGGAAAATCTGAGGCTCTACTGTGAGGGGATCCTCGAAGATGAAGACCTTGGCGCCCTTTATCGTGAGTACGAAGATGACATAAAGTCGGTTCGTTATGATGAAATAATGATGCTGGTGGACTGGATGGTCTCCTGTGAAAAATATGACATGGAGAATATTAAAGGGGCTCTGAACAGGATTATTAATATTTTTTCCAGCCAGCTTGACAGGGATGTCTTTGACCTGTGCAGGAATGTGCCCCGTTTCATCTCCATATTAGCAGAAGAGAATACAGCGATTACCGCTCATATGGAGTCTATCAAAGAACAGTTGCAGCTTTTTAGTAAAGCTGAAGAAGGCACTCCTGAATTTAATAGATACAGGTTGTCTCTCAAAAAATTGATAGAAGACCTCGCCGTCATAGATAATCACTATATTAAAAAGGAAAATATCCTTTTCCCATATGTTGAGAAGTACATTCCGGAGTACAGATGTGTAAATGTTATGTGGTCTATCCACGATGATGTACGTCAGGGGATGAAGCTTCTGCTTTCTCTGCTGTCAGAAACTGATGTTGACGGTATCAGGTTTAACAGAACGGTGGGCAAGCTCTTTTTTGACATATACGGTCTTATATTCAGAGAGGATTATATACTTCTGCCTGTGTCAGCATTAAAGATTCCGGAGGATGTTTTTGCTGAAATGATTTCTCAGTGCCCTGAGATCGGCTACTCATTTATCGAAGCACCGGAAGTGGAAATCCGGAAGAGCAGCGAAAGCAGTATCCCCGATGGAATGGTAAATCTTGACACTGGATTACTCTCCGCACAGGAGCTTGTCACGATGCTGAACACTCTGCCTGTGGATATTACATATGTTGACGCAGAAGACAAAGTGAGATACTTCTCTTCACCGCAGGAGAGGATTTTCCCTCGGTCTAAGGCAATTATAGGCAGGAGTGTACAAAACTGCCATCCGCCTGAGAGTGTACATATTGTAAATGATGTTGTGGAAAACCTGAAATCAGGCAAGAAAGATGTTGAGAGCTTCTGGATCCAGATGATGGGGAAATTCATACTTATTCAATATTTCGCACTCAGAGACGCCGCCGGGCAGTATATCGGAACAATAGAAGTCAGTCAGGACATAACAGAGGCAAGGTCTCTCTCCGGTGAAAAACGACTGCTTGATTATAATTAATCCTTTGCCCCGAACAGGGACAGTTCCGTTTTTTGTCTCTCTCGCCGATAATATCACTGCTTATCAAAAGCTTTTTGATGACTGTTGCAGTATCTCTGAATGCTATTATCTGAATTCAAAATATATATTACTATTAATTGTTTAGCTAAAATTATATCCTAGTTTTCCAGCCGTTTATATTCAAACAAAATTTTACCAAGCGTAAAAAAAGATTGCGTTCGATAAAGTAATAGTTTTTAATGTTAAACTTGTTATAAAGCTTACAATGACATCTATCTATGTTATAATACATTACTTTAAAAGGAGAATTTGAGTATGAGCACTATTACACCTAAAATCCACGACATTTATAAGCAGGTAGTTGCAAGAAATCCCGGGGAGACAGAGTTTCACCAGGCTGTTGCAGAAGTTTTAGATTCTTTGGGGCAGGTTATTGAAAAGTATCCTGATTACGCTGATCACAAAATAATAGAAAGGATATGTGAACCGGAACGTCAGATCATCTTCAGAGTACCCTGGTCGGATGACAAAGGTAATATCCATATAAACAGAGGGTTTCGTGTTGAGTTCAACTCTGCCCTCGGACCATATAAAGGCGGACTCAGGTTTCATGAGTCTGTGTATCTTGGAATAGTTAAGTTTCTTGGCTTTGAGCAGATATTTAAAAACGCTCTGACAGGGCTTCCTATCGGTGGAGGTAAGGGCGGTTCTGATTTTAATCCAAAGGGCAGATCAGATAATGAAGTAATGCGTTTCTGCCAGAGTTTTATGACTGAACTTTCCAGACATATCGGTGAATATACAGATGTTCCCGCCGGTGATATCGGTGTCGGAGGGAGAGAGCTGGGGTATATGTTCGGTCAGTATAAAAGGATGACCAACCGATACGAGGCAGCAGTTCTTACCGGGAAAGGGCTCACATGGGGCGGTTCTCTGGTTCGTACTGAGGCGACAGGGTATGGTGCGGTTTACTTCGTAGATGAAATGCTCAAGATGAAAAATGACTCCTTAGAAGGCAAAGTGTGTTCCGTATCGGGGTCTGGTAATGTTGCGATATACACAACAGAGAAAATCAATCAACTCGGTGGAAAGGTTGTTACACTCTCTGACTCCGGCGGCTATATCTACGATGAAAAAGGTATAGACCTTGAGCTTGTGAAACAGCTCAAAGAGATTGAACGCCGCAGGATCAAAGATTACTGCGACTATCACAAACATGCAGTCTTTAAGCAGGGGGGCAATATATGGGAAGTTCCTTGTCAGATAGCTATGCCGTCCGCAACACAAAATGAACTGAATGAAGAAGATGCAAAAATGCTTGTCAAAAATGGCTGTATAGCAGTTGGGGAAGGCGCAAATATGCCTACAACACCTGAGGGTACAAAAGTTTTTCTTAACAGCGGTGTTCTCTTCGGACCTGGCAAAGCGGCAAATGCAGGTGGTGTTGCAACCTCCGCACTTGAGATGCAGCAGAATGCCAGCCGTGATTCATGGACATTCGAATTTACCGAAAACAAACTTCATGGTATAATGAAAAACATCCATAAGGCTTGCTACGAACAGGCAGAAGAATTCGGCAGCCCGGGCAACTATATCTTAGGCTCCAATATAGCCGGTTTCCGTAAAGTTGCTGATGCGATGATCTCACTGGGACTTATATAAAATTTAATGCGGGGCTTCGGCTCCGCTTTTTTTAAGGTATCGCGGATGAAAAATGATGAACTGATCAGCACTGGCAATGAAAGCCTGGATAGTCTTTTAAGTTTTCTCCGGAGAGGCGATAATGTCGTATGGCACACACCGTCTGTTGAAGAATACCGTAAATTTGTCAGATCATATGTTGATGAAGCCTTAATAAGAGGCAATGAAGTTCATTATATCCGTTTTGCAGAGCATGACCCGCTTCTGGAACCAGGAATAGAGGGAGTTGTTCTGCATGAGCTGAATGCAAGCGCCGGTTTTGAGAGTTTTTCAAAGCTTGTCCACGAGCATATTCAGCAGGCAGGCGAAAGAAGTTATTTTGTTTTTGACTGCCTCTCCTCGCTCCTCTCCCATTGGGCTACAGACTCCATGATTGCAAATCTCTTTATGGTGACATGTCCATACCTTTATAAACTGAAGGCTATGGCATATTTTGCTATTTTAAAAAATCATCACTCATACAGCACAATAAATAAAATAAAAAATACTACGCAGCTCTTTCTTGAACTCTATAAAAGTGAAGATGGTTGCTATGTCCACCCTCAGAAGGTTTATGAGAGAAGCTCACCGACTATGTTTCTGCCTCATAAGCTGGACAGTAACGGCTGCTTTCACCCTGTGGCAAACAGTATAGAGGCGACAGGTCTTTTTTATACTCTCTGTTCGCTCAGCGCATCAGAACAAAAGAAACTTGATGCATGGGACAGGATGATACTACAGGCAAAAGAGGTGCTTGCATCTTCCGACTTAGAGAAGCAGGCAGAAGTGTTTAACACAATTGCCGGCTTTATTATAGGAAGGGATGAGAGGATACTGCAACTGGCAAAGAAGCATTTTACCCTTCGGGATCTGATCTCTATAAAAGCCAGAATGATAGGTACGGGGTTTATCGGCGGTAAAGCCGCAGGGATGCTTCTCGCAAGAAAGATTCTGGAAAACTCTGATGATTCTCGCTGGGGTAAACTACTTGAGGCTCATGACTCTTATTACGTCGGTTCCGATGTTTTCCATACTTATATAATACACAACGGCTGGTGGGATTTATATATCGAACACAAAACAGAGAAAGGCTATCTGGAAGCAGGGGGAAAGCTGGAAGAACTCATGCTTAAGGGAAAATTTCCTTCTGAGATAATCGACCAGTTTCGTGAGATGCTCGACTATTTCGGGCAGTACCCCATTGTCGTCCGATCCAGCAGTATTCTCGAAGACGGTTTCGGAAATGCATTTGCCGGTAAATATGAAAGTTTCTTTTGCTCTGTTCAAGGAGCGCCGGAGATAAGACTTGATGAATTTCTTCGCAATCTGAAAAGAGTTTATGCCAGCGCAATGTGTAAAGATGCTTTGGAGTACCGTAGCAGCAAAGGGCTTGCTGAAATAGATGAGCAGATGGGGATACTCATTCAGAGAGTTTCAGGTTGTTTTCACAATCATTACTACTATCCGCATGTCGCCGGTGTGGGGCTTTCTTATAATACATATGTCTGGCATGACGATATTGACCCTGATGCGGGTATGTTGCGTCTTGTTGCGGGGCTTGGGACAAGGGCTGTTAACAGGGTCAAAGATGATTATCCCAGAATAGTTGCTCTCAATGCTCCTGATATGATACCTGTGAATGATATGCATGACCTCAAAAGATTTTCACAAAAGCAGCTTGATGTGCTTGACACCAGAGTGAGCGGAAAGAATGCTATCTCGTTATATGAACTTTATGATGAACATTTCCCTTTTGACCTTAACAAGGTAGCAAATCACGACAGGGAAGCGGAGCGTATGCTTGTTGAGCGTGGGCGCAAGAGAAAAAATATATGGATACTTACATTCGGCAGACTGCTCAAACAGACAGATTTTACTCATGAGATGAAAGACTTGATGAATACTATAGAAGCCGAATACGAATATCCTGTGGACATTGAATTTACTGTGAATTTTACTGAAGACGACAGTTACAAAATTAATCTTGTTCAGTGCAGACCACATCAGACAAATATCATTTCCGATACGAAAGATATAAGTGCAGAAGAGCTGGAAAAATATTCAACTATATTTAAGTCAAAAAGCAACTTCATGGGCGGTAATGTCGTTATGAAAATCCAGCAGGTTGTTCTGGTTGACCCATATGAATATTCTATGCTGAAAGAAGACGAAAAGTACCAGCTCGCAAGGGCTATAAGGGAGATTAATCAGGATATTGAAGAGACAGGGCGCAATACACTGCTTCTGGGGCCAGGCAGGTGGGGTACGTCAACCCCTTCTCTGGGAGTTCCTGTAAACTTTTCAGACATAAATCATATGAACGCAATAGGGGAGATAGAGTTTGAAGAGGGGGGACTCATGCCTGAACTCTCATTCGGTTCTCATTTTTTTCAGGATCTTGTAGAGAGCAATATCTTCTTCATGGCTCTTTTTCCTAATTCTTTTGAGTGTACATTTACAGATAATACATTTGACAGTTTCACGGACTGCTTTTCTGAAGCAGTCTCAGGGTTGAACCTCGCAGCCAAGGCAGTAAAGGTTTATCGTTTTGATTCATCACCTTTGGTAATAAAATCTGACATTAAATCTCAGGATCTTTTATTACTTCGCCGACAGGATTCTTCTGATGTCAGCTTGTACTGAAATTTTATATGCCAGTTTGAATACATCACATAAATGACAAGCAGATTTTTATGGCGGCATCTCGAAATCGATTCTATATTTTAATAATAAGGAGATTATTATTGGATATTGTAATTGTGAATTTCCTATATATTCTCAAAGATTTGTGATGTTAAGTTTAGGTTTACTTTTGCTGTTTTACTAAAAAAGTTGCAAGAGTAAGGTGGACAGACTGCCTGATTACGGCTACATTGCAGGTATTAGACAAAAAACATGTGGGTCGAAAATGATTCATCAGCAGCATTATTTGCCGTTGATTGATAATTTACATAAGCATATTTAATACACAATTGAGGAACCTATTAATGGATTTCATTGGTAGCTCTCTCCGCTTGAAAATAGTTTTAGTTTTTTCCGGCTTCAGCATTTTACTGGGTATGGCTCTCTTTGTTGGTATTTTTATTTCAACTAAATATACAGAAGAGTATGCCCTCAAAAAGAGGCTTGAGCTTGAGACCAGTAGGTATCTTGAGTCTGTGGATACTTCGCCAGTTGCTCCCGTGGCATTCAGCAGAGATATAACAGTACCAGAATCTCCTTATATGACCACATATATCGGGGAAGATATTATGCCTGAATGGGCTGCAACTACTCTTAGCGACAGACCCGCAGGGGACTACGAGGAAGAGCACGATAAGCAGCACTATTATGTGTCGATCAGAGACCTTCAGGACGGAAGAAGATTTTATCTGTTATTCAACGTTACAACACTTATCAATGATCACGTAATTCTGAATCTTTCCCGGGGCTTGCTGATAGCTATGATGCTGCCTATATTCATCTTTGGTTTGCTCCTGGGTATCATTACATCTTATAAAGCGGTATCTCCTGTTGTAAGGCTGACGAGAATGATCAAGGCTAAGGAGGCAACGGGTGTTCTGCCGGAAAATATGTCGCAAATGTTTGAAAATGATGAAGTAGGGTACCTAGCAAAGACTCTTGAGAGTGCTATCAGCGAGATGCAGTCTTCTATAAACCGTGAAAAGGCTTTTGCCAGAGACGCAAGCCATGAACTCCGTACTCCGGTAACAGTTTTACAGGGTGCAATCAAAATCCTATCCTGCGGAATTAATGACAATGAAGAGAAAAGAGAGAGAGCGATCTCTCGCATAAAGCGTGCCACTAATAATATGGAGCATCTTATTAACTCTTTCCTGTGGCTGTCCAGACAAGAGCGTCAGGAAGAGTGGGGGTCGGTAAGCGCTGCTGTTGTAGTGCGCGAGTGCGTGGACAACAACAGTTATCTGATCAGAAATAAGCCTTTGAAAGTTATTATAGATGTGCATTCAAACGCAACCCTTTCTGTTACACCGGAAATACTCTCGGTTGTCGTGGGTAATCTTGTTCGTAATGCCGTAACATACACGCCGAGAGGCAAAGTTGTTGTTTCTATATATGAAACATGCATTTCAGTTAGAGATGAAGGACCGGGGATACCTAAACACGTGCTGGATGCTATTAATGTCGTTGAAGGAGTTTCGAAAGCTGACGGGTTTGGGTTTGGCTTGTCTATAGCCCATAGAATGTGCACTCAGGTAGGATGGAAACTGAATATAATATCTGAAGAGGGGAAAGGGGCGAATGTTATTGTTTGTTTTAACAATAAAGACCATGATTTTGTCTGTCCCGACCTCTGCAGGCAATTACATAATACTGTGACGGAGGGATAAATGCTGTTGAACCGCAGACAATTTATACGTATGGCTGCAGCAACTTTTGCTGCAATTGCCTATAGTCCGGAAGTGCTGGCAAGTGAGGGCGACAGGGTAATAACCCATGCCACGCACATGGGGCCGCTGAAAGCGTATGTCAGGAACGGTAAGATAGTTAAGATAGAAGCGATGGGAATGGATATGGATCCCGTTGATCTTTTATATGCCCTGAAGGATGTTACATATTCACCAAACAGGATTAAACACCCCTGCGTACGGAAGAGCTATCTCGACGGTTCTGACAAAAGACATCTGCGTGGAGCTGAAGAGTTTGTCAGAGTTAGCTGGGATGAAGCTCTTGATCTGGTTGCTGAATCTCTTATAAAAACAAGAGAGGAATATGGCAACGAGTCGATTTTTAAAACTACATACGCAAGGTGGTCACACCCCGGGCGGATTCATCAGGCTTCGTCTCTTCAGGCGAGGATGCTGGGGCTTTTCGGAGGCTTTACAGATATTGTTGGTGATTATTCTGCCGGTGCAGCAACGCGTATCCTTCCTTATGTTGTGGGGGATATGGAGGTATACAGCAGACAGACAGCAAGGGATGTTGTGCTGGAGAACACAGAGCTGATCCTTATGTGGGGGACAGACCCTTTTAAAACAGAAAAGGTTGATTATCATGTGCCTATACACAGCGATTTTGAATGGTTCAGAGCGATGCGGGACAAAGGGGTTAAGTTTGTAACTATCGACCCGCTTAAAAGCAAAACCTGCCGTGAGCTTGGGAGTGAATGGGTGCCTATCAGAGCGGCAAGCGATGTCCCTATGATACTTGCCATGTGTTATACGCTTTACATTGAAGGTCTTTATAATAAAGAATTTATAGAAAAATATACAGTTGGTTTCTACACCTTTCTGAAATACCTGACAGGTGAAAAGGACGGAGTGGTAAAAGATGCTGCATGGGCAGAAAAGATCTGCGGAGTTCCTGCGGATAAGATAAAAGAACTTGCCAGAATGTCAGTAAAACATAGGACTCTGGTCACAGGAAGCTGGGCATGTCAGAGGATTCAGAACGGAGAGCAGTTTCACTGGAGCCTTGTTGCCCTTGGCAGTATGATCGGTCAGATAGGGCTTCCCGGCGGCGGTTTGTACCTGAATATGGCATACTGTACTGCGGGAGCCCCATATAGCGGAGCTGGTATACCTATTATGGTTTCACAAGGGGGGAACCCTGTTCAAACACTTATCCCCGCATCCAGAATGGCGGAATTGCTGCTTAATCCCGGGAAGACCATTGAATATAACGGGAAAAGACTCACTTACCCGAATATCAAACTAATATACTCTGCCGGAGTGACTCCTATCGGGCATCAGCCGGATGTTAATAAGCTGATAAAAGGTGTCCGGAAAGCGGACACTGTTATAACCCACGAACCTTGGTGGACTCCAACTGCAAAATATTCAGATATAGTTCTGCCGGCGACAACAAGTTTCGAAAGAAATGATCTTACATTCGGTTCCTCGTATGGAGTCGAGTATGTTTTTGCTATGAAACAGATCATCAGCCCTTTGTTTGAGGCGAGAAATGACTACGATATATTCAGAGACCTGTCAGCTAAGTTTGGCTTTGAAAAAGAATTTACCAAAGGCAGAAGCATCGACGAATGGATTGAGTGGAGCTACAGTAAAGTTCGTGCTGAAGTCAGTTTTGCTGATTTTTGGGATAAAGGCTACGTTCATTTCCCACCATTAAAGGGGAGCAGAGACTTTGTAAGACATGCTGATTTCAGAAATGACCCGGTGAAGAAACATCTGCGTACTCCGTCGGGGAAAATAGAGCTGTTTTCAGAGAAGATCGCCTCTTTCGGTTATCGTGACTGCCCGGGGCACCCCGCGTGGATCGAGCCTTCCGAAGGTATCGGCTCTTACCTGTCGAGGAAATATCCTTTTCAGCTTATATCTCCGCACCCCGAACACAGGCTTCATTCTCAGCTTGATAACTCTGATCTTTCTAAAAAGTATAAGATCAGCGGAAGGGAACCTATTCACATAAATACTGAGGATGCCAGTCGGATGGGACTAAAAGAGGGGGATCTTGTTGAAGTTTATAATAACAGAGGCAAAGTGATTGCCGGCACTCATGTTTCAGACGGTATAATCAAGGGAGTGGTTGCTATTGAAGAAGGAGCATGGTTTGCAGCGGAAGACCCGGCAGACAGCAATTCCAGATGTATTTCCGGGCAAGTCAATGTTCTGACCTCAGACAGACCTACGTCCCGGCTTGCGCAGGCGATCTCTGCTAACAGCTGCCTTGTTGCGATAAGATGTTGTGGTAAAATAAAATCTGAAAGCTTTTCGCAGATAAATTACTGTCAAATACATTAACCAACAAACCTTAGTATAGAGTCCGAAAGTAACTATTCTGAGCAAGCTCATTATTATTCAGTATAATTAGTTGGAAATAAATGTGTCCATTATCTTACTCATAAGTGGCATAAAAGTAAGTCTTTAAAACTCAGTTATGCAACGTATAAAATATTACCTTATATGATAGTTGGTTATGCATTGTAAATGGTGGCATATTTTAAACGAACACAACAGCGTTTCCGCAATGCGTAGTTTCCAATATATTTTACTACTTGCCGACTTGTTTATCAGCTTTCCAACTTATATTACAATTTGCAGACTTTATTTTACCTACACATAAGAAAAGTTCAAGACAAAGTTCCGGAGAATACTGCATACGATAATCCTGTAATAAGCGGAGGATGATAGGCTTGGATTAAATGCCCTTGTTGCTTTTGGCATATTGACTATATTTAAAGCTATATTTGACCGTTATTTGACCATTTTCCCTTTACAATTATATTTGATATAGGTGCAAATTTGGGTAAGTCTGTAAAAAAACAAGAAGTAATGAGATTTTTATTAGTCGAAGATGATCTGGATATTTCAGAAAATATTGTGGACTATCTTGAAGAGCAGGGGTGTGGAATGGACTATGCCATGTCCGGCGAACTTGCTCTGGAGCTGCTTCGTGATAATCTTTATGATGCAGTCATTCTTGATATTAATATGCATAAGATGAACGGGTTTGAAGTGTGCAGGCATATAAGAGAAAATATGCGTCTTAAAATCCCTGTACTTATGCTTACAGCCAGAGTGATGCTTAAAGATAAGATTAACGGTTTTAAATGTGGAGCTGACGATTTCCTTACTAAACCGTTTGATCTTGAAGAGCTTTTTTTCAGACTGAAGGCTTTGTCTAGAAGATATAATCAGTGTCTTGAAAACTCTTTCCAGATAGAAGATCTGATACTGGATCAGGAAAAAGGGATAGTGGAAAGAGCCGGAGAGAAAATTAATCTTTCCCATGTCTGTTTCCGTATATTGCTTAGGCTGATTGAGCGTTCGCCGGGGATAGTGACTAAAGAAGAGCTTATTTACGATATATGGGGTGATCAGCCGCCTATGAGTAACTCTCTCAAATCACATTTTTATATTTTGAGACAGTTAATAGACAAGCCTTATGAAAAACAGCTTTTGCATAGTGTCCGTGGAAGAGGTTACAAAATTGATCCGGATCACAAGGAAAGTTACCCAGAATAACACGTAATATACGTAATTAAACATTTCTGGAGGGACTTCACTATTATTTTCATACATAACGTTATTTCTTAAATAATCTTAATAAAAATCTATAATTTGACCATCATTTGACCTTTTGTTTTGTATCCTGAGGCAAGCATACTATATGAGTATTCATTAATACTACCGCCTGACATCCACAGACTGAACGCAGCAATGCATGTTTCAGAGGAGTGGGGGGTGTCCGGTGAACAAAGGAATACCTATGGGAAATGTTTTTATATTTGAAAGACATATTCAAAAATTCTCCGGCAAAGACAACCCTGACTGTTGCCTTGATTCAGCATTTGCGAAGAACAAACTGACAAGGTTGAACAGCCGGTGACAAGGATCTGTATTTCAGACGAAGTTGTCAGCACCGTATGTAGGAAATATATGCTGCATAAGCGTTATTTTCTCATACGGTCACAGAGAATTGTTAGGAAACCAAGGAGGCTAGGATGTCAGTATCAGGAAACGAACGTTTAAGCAAAGCACTGGACGTATCCAGAAGAACATTTATGAAATGGAGTGCCCTTCTGGGTGCTGCTGCCACAGTCGGTTGCGGCTCTCTTGACGGCTCCGACAGCAGTGGTAGCGGAGGCTCAGACTCTGTTATTGAACCAAAAGAATTTGATTATGATAAAGCAGTATGGTCTGCATGTAACGTTAACTGCGGTAGTAACTGCCCTCTGAAACTTTATGTTAAGGATGGTGTGGTTGTCCGTGTCAGCACTGATAACGAAACCGAAGATGTTTATGGCAGCTATGGCGCTAACTATCAGATGCGCTCCTGCGTCAGAGGACGTTCTGTGCGCCAGAGAATCTACAATACCGACAGACTGAAATACCCTATGAGAAGAGTTGCCGGAAGCCCAAGAGGTGCCGGTCAGTATGAGCGCATTACATGGGAAGAAGCTATTAATGAGATTTCTGCTAAAATGCAGTCTGTAAAATCTAACTACGGGCCCGATTCGTTTTATATCCAATATGCTACAGGGACAATTGATGCTTCCATCGCCTGCTCATGGCCGCCGGCATCAACACCTATGGCAAGACTGCACAACCTTTGGGGCGGGTGGCTGAACCACTATTCAGATTACTCTACATCCCAGATTACTGCAAGTCTCTGCCTCCTTGAAGGCTCAAGCTTTAGTAACAATACTATTACAGACGCAGTGAACAGTAATCTTGTTGTTCTGTGGGGTAATAACCCTGCAAATACTCGTATGGGTTCTGGAAGACACTGGACATATCACCTCCAGAAAGCGAAAGAAGCTAACCCTAATCTTAAATTTATAGTTGTTGACCCGTTCTACACAGATACAGCTCTTGCCCTTGAAGCAGACTGGATTTCAATCCGCCCTGGGACAGATGCTGCGCTTGTTGCAGGTATGACACACTATCTTCTTTCTGAGAACCTTCTTGATGAAGACTGGATTGATGAACGCAGCGTAGGCTGGAGTGAAGCATCTTTTGCTAATGTTAAAGAAGTATTTGAAGGCGAAGAATCAGGATATGCACCTGCATATGATAAAGCATGGGGTGACACAGACACTACTGAACCTCCTGTTGCTCCTGAAAGTTCATATAAATCATACTTACTGGGGCTTGGCGCAGACGGCGTTGTCAAAGACACCGCATGGGCTTCTAACATTACTGGTATCCCTGAAAAAACTATTCAGGATTTTGCAAAACAACTTTTAAATCAGTCTCCGGCAATGGTTATTCAGGGGTGGGGGCCACAGAGAAACTCACTTGGCGGTAATAACTGCAGAGCTATCGGTCTTATAACTATTCTTACTAAAAACATCGGTATTACAGGCGGCGGTACAGCAGCCAGAGAAGGCGCAGCCTCTGTAAGTATCCGCATGAACAAATGGGTAAGCACTTTTCCTGCAAATCCAGTGCCTCAGACTATATCAAACTACGCATGGCCACAGGCTATAAAAGACAATACAGTAATGACAGGGAAGACATGGGGCGTAAGAGGCCTTCCTACACCTGACGACGCTCTTCCACAACCGATAAAATTCATCTGGAACTATGCAGGTAACTGTATGCTCAACCAGCACGGCGATATAAACAACACTATGGAGATGTACAAAGATGAAAGTCTTGTTGAGTGCATAGTGACAATTGATAACTATTTTACCCCTTCTGCGATGATTTCTGATTACATTCTGCCTGACTGTACTAACTTTGAACAGAATGATATATCAACAAACAGCGGTGGTAACACTTGTGATATTAAATTTCAGAACAAAGCAATTGAGCCAATGTTTGAGTGTAAAACAATCTACGAAATGATGTCACTCATCGCTGCTAAACTTGGTATCGAAGGTGAATTTACTGAAGGAAGAACACAGGAAGAATGGCTTGAGTACCTGTTTGATCAATCTATAGCGACATATGGTGATCAGGGTGTATTTACAGCTGAAAAAGGACAGGATACATTTGCCAAATGTCATGAAAAAGGTCTCATCAAACATTACAGCACCACAGCAGTACCGTCTGTAGCTTTTGAAGACTTTGTTTCAGATCCTTCATCTAACAGAGTATCTACTCCTTCTGGTAAATTTGAAATATTCTCAAAAAGACTTTACAACCTCAGCCATCAGTGGAGCTTCCCTGCTGAGTATCAGGACGGCAAGGATAAGATCACAGCTCTGCCGGAATACTATGCTGCTTGGGACGGCTATGAGGATCCTACTATCAGCACATATCCGTTTCAGGTTGTTGGCTTCCACCATAAACAAAGAACACACTCAACATATTATAACACTGAGTGGAACAGAGAGGCTAGCCAGCAGGCTGCATGGATCAACACTGAAGATGCTCAGAACCTCGGGATATCCCATGGCGATATAGTGGATATCTACAATGACAGAGGTAGAGTAAGAATCGTTGCTAAAGTTACATCAAGGGTAATGCCCGGTGTTATCGGTCTTCCTCAGGGGGCATGGTATAACCCTGGCGGCAAATGGTATAACAGTGATATTGAGCACGTGGGGACTCTTTCTGAAGCAGAAATAGGAAACACAAGCGTTGTTGACCATGGCGGATGTATGAACGTTCTGACAAGTCTGAGACCGGGACCTATTTCAAAAGGTAACTGTCAGCACAGTGTTCTTGCCAGCATAGAAAAAGTCGGATAAGGAGGATATGATGAGCAAACAGTACGGATTTTATATAGATACTAAACATTGCACAGGTTGCAAGGCTTGTTTTGTAGCCTGCAAAGACAGACAAAATCTGAATTCAGGTGAAAAGTACAGAAAAGTATATGAATTTTCAGGCGGTACATGGAATAAAGAAGACGCTAATGCATACAGCCAGAGTGTATATGCATTTTACGTTTCTATGGCGTGTAACCAATGTGATGATCCAGCATGTCTGAACATATGTCCTGCAAATGCGTATACTAAACGCGAATCAGATGGTATCGTTGTATATGATGCTGAAAAATGTATCTCATGCTTCGGCTGCCAGCAGGTTTGCCCTTATACTGCACCTGTATACGACTATGAAGCAGGACATATGAAAAAATGCATCATGTGTTCAGATGAAACAGGTGTCGATGGTGTACCTAATCCTGCATGTGTAAAAGCATGCCCTTCCAGAGCTCTTGATTTCGGAGAAATGGAAGAGCTTAAGGAAAAATACGGTTCACTGAACACAATTGCAAGTTTCATAAATACAACAGATCCTAACGTTGTTTATGAACCTCATAAAGATGCTTCATCAGGCACAACTATAGTTAATAAAGAAGAAGTATTTTAATAATCAGTTAACAGTTAGGCAGGGGTACCCCCCCTGCCTGCTATATAAGGAAATAGTATGAACAAGGTAGTTGACAGTGAGATATATCTTGAGATGATGGCAGCGTTCAGTTTTTTTAACAAAGTGCTGCTTGATGCTCCAGACAAAGAATACATGCAGTCAGTCAAAGGAAACCTTGAGCTGTTCGAAGAATGGCCGTTTTCTGATGATGACTCTGTTAAGGGATTGAAAATCCTCATAGAGTATATGAAAAAGTATGATGATGAGGCTTTTCCTGCATTGCTTGATAACTTTAACAAGTTGTTCATAGGGCCGGGGCATCTATTTGCACCGCCATGGGAATCCGTTTATAAAGAACAGGATAAGACAATATTTGGTGCTGCTACACTTGAAGTGCGGAAACGTTATAAAAAATTCGGGATTGAGATTAACAATCTTAATAAAGAACCGGATGACCATATTGCCTACGAATGTGCTTATCTGAATTATCTCTGTGCCGGTGCTGCATCTGCTGAGGATAGCGAAGATATAAAAGCAGAGATTATAGATTTTATTAAAGAACACCCGATGACATGGGTAGATGAGTTTACTGATCTTATGCTTGCGAATTCGCTGACTGATTTTTATAAAGGCATAGCGTATATGCTTCGCGGTTCCTTTAAAGAGACTGTGAGGCTTCTTCAAAAATAAAAATGTCGGGGCGGAGTTTCCGCCCTTTTTTTTATGCGCTCGAAGGCAGAACACCACGCATTTATGCGTGTACGAATGAGCTAATCACAGCTTTAGAGCTTATAAGTCATTGCGAGGAATGTAATGACGAAGCAATCTCAGGATTAACTAACGAGTCCAGAGACTGCCACAGTCCTGCGGGCTTCGCAGTGACGTATTTTGCATATGCTCTAGTTTTGACAACGAAGTTGTAACTTCATGTGTCAAGCATGAGCGAAGCGTAGAGCCCCGGGTTTCCACGTGGGAATTTATGTTCGATCTAGTTCTTTTCAGGTTTATAGAAATATTTCCTCTCTGGGCGTCCGACAGAGCCGTATGTGATATCGGCTGATATGAAGCCCCCGCTGACGAGGTATTCGAGGTATCGCCTTGCGGTGATTCTGCTGGCTCCTATGAGCTTACCTGTTTCCTGTGCACATATTCCCCGTTCTCCGTACTCCACTAAGGTGTCTTTTACTTTTTTCAGGGTTAGAGGGTCTATCCCCTTGGGGACATCGTCATCAGTATATTCAACTTGTTGTGCAGACATAAATATTGAGTCGGCATCCTTCTGTTCTATAGTTTGTTTTGCCGAGATCCCTGTTTTAAAGGTTTTGTATTTCTCAAGAGATTCTTTGAAACGGTCAAAGACAACAGGTTTGACAATATAGTCAAACGCACCGTTACGAAGCGCATCCTGCAGAGAGTTGACATCTTTGTCAGCAGTAATGAGAATTACATCGAAATTAATATCCTGCATTCTCATATGCTTCAGAAAGCTCATGCCGTGACCGTCAGGAAAGAAGAGATCCAGAAGTATCAGATCCGGCTGAAGTACAGCTATTGTCTCTTCTGCTTCTTTGAGAGATTTTGCTATACCTACCAGCTCAAAACCGTCAACCTTCTCAAGAAACAATCTATGGAGCTTCAGAATTCTTTCATTGTCTTCAATTATTAAAACCTGTATCAGTCGCATATATTTTTCTCCTTAGGGACTATAACTGTAAAAAGTGCCCCTCCGAGTTCTGATTTACCGCAGAAGACTTCCCCGCCTGCTTCCTGCACAGCCTGTTTTACTAAAAAAAGTCCCAGCCCCCGTTTTACCCCTTTGTTCAGGCTGAAACCCTTTTCGAATACTGTGTCATATAATTTTTCAGGGACTCCGCTTCCGTTGTCTTCAACTTCTATCATTAAGTCTGATCCCATATCAGTAATGAAAAATACTATTTTCTTTTCCGTTTCATGTCTGTCTTTCAGTGCATCAAAACTGTTGTTAATGAGGTTGCCTGCAATTGAGAGCAGGCTTTTTCTGCTGAGGGTTGCCGGAAGTTCTTTCAAACTGCTTGACACGTCTATCTCCAGAGATATTTTCAGTTCTTTAGATTTATTATACTTACCCAGCAAGAGCGCATTAAGTCGTTTCTCTTTTATGGAATGTTTCAGGAATTTAACCAGATGGTCGTAGTCAGTTGATTCCTGAAGGATCATACTCAGAGCTTCGTCAACCTCTCCGACCTGAAGCAGTCCCCCGATTGTGTGCATAATATTTGAAAATTCGTGTGCCTGAGAACGGAGCATCTCTGAATATTCCTGCTCCTGACAAAGCCTGTTATAAAGAAAGTCTGTCTCATCCTTACGTCTGAAGCTTGCCACAACCCCATTTATCTGACCTTCATAAAAGACAGGGATAAAGTTGAATATCATAATATGTCCTCTTACTACCAGCTCCATGTCCAGCTCCTGAATACCCAGGGACAACACACTCTCCATAGTATCAAAGAAGGGGAGAGCCGTTATATCTTTTCCGATGATTTCCTCAGGGGTGCTTATATTAAGATACTCCATCGCAGAAGGATTTATTGTCATGATATGACCGTTATTGTCAGCGGCTATTATGCCCTCACGAACGAAATGTATAATACCTTCTTTTTGTATATAGAGTGACGTAATGTCGGCAGGGTCAAGTCCGAGCGTCTGACGTCTTAGGTATTCGGTAATAAATAGAGTAGCACATATGGCAGTGAGGGTCATAAGCAGAACATAGACCAGCGGACTGAATATATTATTGTTAATGTCGTGTTTGACATCTTTCAGAAGAACTCCCGCAGCAACAAAGCCTATGACATGCCCCTGATCATTTTTCACAGGAGCAAACCCCCTTAGAGCAGGTCCAAGGGTGCCTGTTCCCATAGAGAAATATGTTTCACCTTTGAGAGCCCTATCACTGTCCCCCCCTGCGAATTTACCACCTATTCTTTCCGGTTTGGGGTGAGAGAGCCTGATTTTGTTTTTGTTGGCTACTACAATATATCTTGCACCTACAGTTTCTCTCACTTTCTTTGCTTTTTCGCGTATAAGACCGTAACTGTCCATGTTTTCGATATTATTCCGTACAGTTTCATCCTCTGCAAAAGTGGAAGCAATGTCCATTGCTCTCTTTCCTGTCCAAGATTCTATATAAGCGGACATCTGGATATAGTGTATTATGCCGCTTAAAAGTACCTGAAAAAGCACAATAAAGCTTATCATGATAAACATCTGTGTTTTTAATGACTTGGATGATATCCTTTCCGCAAGAGCTAATATGATCATAATTACACCAAATAATTGATTCTATGTCTTATTAATCAGAATAACTGTTTTTTTATCTTTTTTGTATGAACAATATGAACAAAATATACGTAAACTACTTAAAAATCTTTAATTACGTATAGTTTACAGATAAATACTTATTTCGTATTTTAATCCTAGCGAAGTTTGTAAAGTTAGGAGGTTACAATGAGCAATAAATCTGAAAAAGGTATTACAAGAAAACAGTTTCTTAAAGGTATGGCCGCTGGTGTGGCAGGTCTTACTGCGGCATCAATTGCACCCAAGGCAAATGCCGGATTGTTTGGAGGTTCCAAAAAAGAGAAATGGGACGAAGAGCTTGATACAATTATTATAGGATCAGGTTTTGCAGGTCTGACAGCCGCTATATTTTCAAAAGAGAATGGCGGCAACCCGGTTGTTCTGGAAAAAAGATCACTCATTGGTGGGAACTCAGTTCTTTCTACTGCATGGCTGAACGCTGCTGAAACATCAATTCAGAGAGAAAAGTTCGGTATTACCAATGACACTCACGAGCTGCACTATCAGGATACACTGAAGGGCGGTGACTATAAAAATGATCCTGTTCTGGTCAGAGAACTTACGGATAAAGTGACTGAGAGTGTAGAGTGGCTGAAAGGTCTAGGTGCTCCTTTTTCAAAAATCACTATGCTTGGCGGTGCAAGCAGGAAGAGAGCACACGCCCCTTCTGATGAATATGGCGGAGGGCTTGTGAAACTTCTCTACAGCCGTGCAAAAGCACTGGATGTTGAATTCAGAAAGAAAACTAAAGTAATAGACTTTGTTGTCAGTCAGGATGAAAAAACCGGGATGAGAACTCTGGACGGCGTTGTTGTCGAAGACGGCGAAGGGACAAAGAGGTTAAAAGCTAAGAAAGCTGTGATCATTGCTGCCGGTGGTTTTGGCGCTAATGCTGAGCTTGTTAAAAGATATGATCCCTCTCTTGTGGGCTATGAAACAACTAACTTTAAAGATGCTTCCACAGGCGAGGTAATGATCTCTGCTATGGAAAATGGCGTTGATACCTCAGGTATAAATTATATCCAGATCCATCCGACTTTCTCTAATACACCCGGCAAAAATAATATTCTTATCACTGAGGGGCTCAGAGGTGAGGGATTCATACTTGTTAATACAAATGGAGAACGTTTTGTTCAGGATCTTGACAGGAGAGATGTAGTTTCCGCAGCCATTCTTGCCCAGCCTGGTAAATATGCGTATCTCATAGGCAGTAAAGAAACATATCACCCTAAAGTCGAGGCTTATAAGAAGTCAGGTTTGGTCTTTGAAGGCGAGACTCTCAAAGAAGTTGCTGAAAAAGCAGGTCTCGACCCTGTGGTTCTCGCAGCTACTCTCAAGGAGTATAACGGATATGTTAAAGCTGGGAAAGATCCTGTGTATGCCAGAAAAAACCTTGAGAGACCACTCCTTACAGGGCCGTTTTATGTAATCAGAGTTAAACCTGCGATACACCATACAATGGGCGGGGTCAGAATCAATACTAAAGGTCAGGTTATTGACCTTGACGGCAATGTTATTAAAGGTATGTATGCTGCCGGCGAATGTACAGGCGGTATACACGGAACAAACAGACTCGGTGGTAATGCTGTCGGTGACTGTGTGACCTTCGGGCGTATTGCTGCTCAGAATGCTGCAAAGGAACAGGCGTAAAGTCGTTGAGTATGTTTATGAAAAAAAAGAAATTAGCAATAATTTTCGGGATACTGGTGCTGCTCCTCATCGTAGGGGTAGTGCTGGCTGACCCGATATACCAGAAAGTTAGCCATCATCCGGAAGTATGCGGTATGTGCCATGTTATGGATAAATATGTTGAAACATACAACCATGAAGGCGAACTTGCAAACACACACAAAGAGGCAGACCTTGTATGCAAAGACTGCCACAAAGCAACGGTGACAGAAGCTATGCGGGAAGCATTTGTTTTTGTGACTGGTGATTATGAGTTTCCTTTCAAAGAGAGGGAGAAATTTGGTTCTGCAAAATCATGTCTTGGCGAATGTCACGACCTTGAGGATATTGTGGAGCAGAGTGCATATCTTAAAGCTTATAACCCGCATGATTCTCACCTCGGCGAGATGGAGTGCAATATGTGTCATAAAATGCACAAGCCTTCCGTTAGTTTTTGTGCAGATTGTCACGGTGAAGGCTGGATTCCTGAAGTCCCCTGATAAGCGGACTTCCTTCTAACAAGTGAGCTGTCCCGCCCCCACGGGGCAGCTTTTTCTTCTGTAAAGCATTATTTTTAATAAGTTATTTTGTTTTAATACTCATTGCCGGTTGCAAAAAAAACTTAATTGCCTGTATTATACGCCCGTGAGAAAAGTCGCATTATTAATGTTTTTCATAGTATATTTTCTGTAATTTTAATTGGGAAGTGCAGATGTGTTAAGTCTTGATAATTCTTTATATCTTTCATCTGGCGGGCAGCGTGAATGCTATATTCATCCGGAAGACAACACGAAAGTTATTAAGGTGACCAGAGCAAATCATGGTATTTACAGATTCGAAAAGAAGGAACAAAACCGTCGTAACGACAATATTATAGACTACCGGTATTTTAATTCGATAAAGAATAGAGTTGTGGACTATTCTTTTATAACAAGATGTTATGGCTGGGTGGAAACTTCGAAAGGTCTTGGGCTGGTTGTTGACAGAGTTCAGAATTACGATGGTTCAGAAGTTCTGACGTTCAGGGAAGCTGTGCGGAAAAAGCTGCTCTCTAAAGATAAAGAGCAAGAACTTCTGGATGAGCTCACACAGTATCTTTCAGGTAACAAAATACTTTTTGCTGATGCAACAACAAACAACATACTCCTTATGAGAATTGACGAAGAGAACTTCAGGCTGGTTATAATTGACGGGCTTGGCGCGAGGAGACTCGGGCTTAAAGAGTGGATTCATAATCATGTGTGGCTTATAAATAGAATACGCATTAGAGAGCAGATCAGAAAACTTTGGAAGGACTACGAAAGTATTAGGTAATTTTCTAGGTATTCTGTACCCTGCTTATTTTATTATGACTTCTGATTAGGCTTTCCTCAAGTTCATAAAGAGAGTTCACTGCTTCTTCATAAAGGTATGGTTTGGTTCTGATCTCTGGCTTTGGCTGTCTGCTGTTATGCTCTTTAAGCATTTTCAGCATGTAGAGTTTATCGATTGATGATTTCAGATCAGCAGAGATATACCCGTTACCGCACAGCTTAAAAGTAGCCAGATTAAGACCGGCTGATTCGGTGATCATGTTTTCCTGTTTTGCATATTCAGTGGCGAGTATGTTTATGATGCCTATGATCGGCATGGTGTGAAAATCCTCAATAAAACCGCCTCCGGCTGCACGGACATCCCATATGTTAAATGCAAAGCGTCTTATTATTCTGTTTATGAGCAGTGCAAGGGCTTTGTTTCGCCTGTTTTTCTCCAGAAAAGACCATCTCCTGTTTGCTGTGAGATAGATTTTAGCAATACTGTATGGAAGTATATACTCTATCAATTCAGTCAAATTACGCACTTCCCTTATGCTGCTGATAACGCCAGGGAAGCATTTGATTTCGGTTGATACGCTCATGCCTGCACCTGTAAAAATAGTTATATTGTTAAAATAATAATGCATCGAAAAATTCTCAATGAGAAATGTAATAGTATGTATTTAAAAAATGGATAAATATAAATCATTTGTAAAATGAGTTAATCCAGCTTTAAAAAAGTCAGGCGAGAGTCAAAATTACAATGTTATTTGGGATTATTGACCAAAATCAAAACATCATAAGTTGTGTGTGATATTTTATATGCAAAGAGGTGATATATGGAATTTTACAGAATGCTTTCTGAAAATTATAGAGAGATATTTCCGGTCAGCGAAAATATGCTGAAATTTACTTTAGATAATATAAGTGGAGATCGGGTACTTGATGTTGGCTGTGCAAAAGGTGACCTTCTGAGGCGGTTGTGTTCGGAAGGGAAAGATGCATGGGGGGTGGAGTATGTTCCGGAACTTGTTGGATTTCCGGACAGGACTCTTTTGGGGGATATGCACAGGTTGCCGTTTGCGGATGGCGATTTTTCCGGTGTGATATGCACGGGGAACACACTGGTTCACTCAAAAGAACCTTCAGTGGTAATAAAGGAGTTCGCCAGAGTAACAAAGCCTGGGGGGGGACTTGTATTGCAGATTCTTAATTATGACAGGATAATGCGGGAACAGCCGGCTGAACTTCCAGTCATTCAGACAGGCGACTTTCAGTTTTTGAGAACATATGATTATTTAGCTGACAGTATTAGGTTTTCAGGAAAGTTACAGAGAGGAAACGAATCTACGGAATCATCAGTTTTGCTGTATCCTTTAAGTAGCGTTTCTGTATGTAAATTATTGTCAAATAATAATTTTAGTAATATACGTATATTCGGTGGATTTGACAGTGCCGCATTTGCCTCAGAGGATAGCTATACACTTGTTGTAACAGCTCAAAAAAGATGATGAAAAACTGAACCAACTCCTTATTATATCTTAGATAATTCAATTATTTATTTTATATCATGCGCGAAAACCATAACCAAAACATATTTATTAATTTTTCTGCGCTTGTTTTTAAGGAGGAGATTTCCAATGTTCAGAGTTAAAATACGTACCCGCATCATAGGCGGTTTCGTCGGGCTGTCTGTGTTAATAATGCTGCTTAGCATATATAATATTTTTACTACAAACAGATCACTTCAGCAGCTTAAATTACTGAAAATAGAGACGGTGGATCAGACCCTTCTCCTGATGGAGTTAAATCTTGATGTTGTCCAGATACAGCAGTGGCTCACAGATGTATCTGCCACCAGAGGGGCAGAGGGGTATGATGACGGATTTGATGAGGCGAGAACTTATTACGAACACTCAGGCGAGCTTATCGCAAAGCTTTCAAAAAACGCCTCAATGCCTGGTATGAAAGGTACTCTCGCAGGTATTAAAAGAGAAATAGATGATTTTTACCGTGTCGGAAAGCAGATGGCGGAGGTTTACGTCAGTTCCGGTCACATTGCTGGTAATGAATTTATGGGGCAGTTTGACCCCTATGCTGAAAAGCTTGGCAACTCAATCAACCAGATAGTCTTAAAACATAAACAACACCTTGAAAAAGCTCTTGAAGACCTCACAGATAAGCAGGGGCAAGTTATGATGATGTCAGTATTGTTCGGGGCTTTTGCGCTTTTGGTTGCAGGGATTTTATCTTTTGTTATTACCAAATCAGTTCTCTCTCCGCTTTTCCTATTTAGACAAAGTTTTATGAAAGGTGCTTCAGGAGACTTGACAACTCAGGTTGATTATAGCGAGGAAAATGAGATTGGCGAGCTTTCAGACAGCTTTAACAGCTTTACCCGTTCGCTCAGGAAGCTTGTTCAGACACAGAAAGAAACAATTATAAGTATAACTGAAAACAGTTCCACACTTTCGTCAGCCTCAGAAGAGTTTTCTGTAACATTCGGTCAGCAGTCAGCAGAGATATCCAATATAGCGGCTTCCATGACGATGCTGTCTAATTCGTCGCAGGATATTATAGGCAGGCTTGATGGGATGACTGGGCTTGTGGAAAGCACAAATAACGAGACCGGACAGGCTTTTGACCACCTGGAAGAGGTTATTAATAAAACAGAAGAGATAAGCTCTGATACAGCACAGCTTGCTGACGTTATGGTACGTCTCGTGGATTCATCCAGCGAGATTGAGAATATTCTGCATGTTATAAATGATATAGCAGAGCAAACAAATCTTTTGGCTCTGAATGCTGCAATAGAAGCAGCAAGAGCGGGGGATGCAGGACGCGGATTTGCTGTTGTTGCAGACGAAGTGCGCAAGCTGGCTGAGCGTACACAGAAAGCAACAGGCGAAGTGGAAGGCATAGTGTCTCATCTGATGAATGATACTGCCAGTGCTAAAGAGTCTATGGAAGTTTCTGTTGCGAAAGTAGAAGAAGGGATGAGTCTTATCCGGAATCTGGAGTCCTTCTACAAGAGGGTTTCAGACAATATGCAGACGATCAATTCAGAGCAGAGAATAATATCAGAAGGTATGTCTGATTCAGCGAAGAATATAGAAATGGTGGATTATTCAATACAGGGGATATCTGCCAGTATTCAGGAAGCATCTTCCGCTGTCGTACAGATTGCAGAAGCGGCTGCAGGTCTTCAGGATAACGCTGCTTCTTTATCGGACCATTCAGATAGTTTTAAAATATAGAAAAAAATAGGGGTGGTCGTGTGACCACCCCTATGAATACTATTTTGTCTATGAAAGTGTATTTTTATTCAGAAACATCGTCGTGATACTTATTTAGTACCGAAAAGTCTGTCTCCTGCGTCCCCAAGCCCTGGGACAATATAACCCATTTCATTAAGTTTTTCGTCCAGTCCTGCAGCATAAACATGTATGTCGGGGTGAGCTTCACAGAAAGCTTTAACGCCTTCCGGAGCAGCTATCAGACACATAAACTTAATGTTTTTGATACCTTCTGATTTCAGTTTGTCGGCAGATGCAATGGCAGAGCCTCCTGTAGCGAGCATAGGGTCTATCAGGATAAAGTCTCTGTCTTCGGCATTGGGCGGCACTTTAAAATAATATGAAACCGGCTGAAGAGTCTCATGGTCTCTGTAAAGACCTATGTGTCCCACACGTGCTGACGGCATAAGACGAAGAAAGCCGTCAACCATGCCGAGCCCTGCACGCAGGATAGGCACAAGTGCAACTTTTTTGCCTGAAACCATTTTTGCTTTTGTCATGCCCATCGGTGTCTCAATTTCCACTTCTTCAAGTGGAAAATCTTTTGTGATTTCATATGCCATGAGCATTGCGACTTCGTCCACCAGCTCTTTGAATTCCTTCTTAGAGGTATTTTTGTCACGGATGATGGTTAGTTTGTGCTCTATGAGCGGATGCTTTACTACGCTGAAGTTATTAAAATCCATTATTTCTCCTTAGGAAGTATGAGGTTCAGGACTATGCCGATTATACCTGCAAGACCGATCCCGCCAAGTGTAACCTTGCCCATTGTGAATGAGAGGTCGCCTATACCGATCACGAGGATCACAGAGGCGATAATAAGGTTTCGTGATTTGGAAAAGTCTACTTTATCACGGACAAGTGTACTTACACCGATAGATGCAATCATTCCGAAAAGGAGGATCATGATACCGCCCATAACAGGAACGGGGATTGTTCTGAGAACAGCGCCGAGTTTACCTACGAAAGCGAGAATGATTGCTGTTATGGCTGCTATTGTCATATACATAGGGTTGAAAGCCTTTGTAAGGGCGACAGCACCTGTAACCTCTGAGTATGTTGTATTAGGAGGTCCGCCGAGAACAGATGCCAGTGATGTCGCCAGACCGTCACCGAGAAGTGTTCTGTGGAGCCCAGGTTCTTTGATATAATTTTTGCCTGTTGCGCTGGAGATGGCAAGAACATCACCCACGTGCTCGATGGCAGGGGCTATTGCAACAGGTACAATGTAGAGTATTGCAGCTATGTCGAAAACAGGAACAGCATATGTCCCCGCTTTCATTGCTGCAACCCAAGGTATTGAAAACCATGCTGCATTTGTTATGGCATCATAGTTGACAACACCAAGTATTATTGAAAATACGTATCCGACAACAATCCCTGACAATATAGGGATAAGGCTGAAAATCTTTTTGCCGTATGTAACTGTGAGTATTGCTGTGAGAAGTGAGACAGTTGCGATAAGCATTGCCTGACCATTGTAATTACCGGATCCGTCGAAGCTTTTTGCCATGTTGACTGCTGTTGGTGCAAGGTTCAGCCCTATGACCATAATTACCGGACCGGTGACTATCGCCGGCAGATACTTTTCGATGGCTTCGACACCGCCTGTTTTAACCATGATAGAGAAGACAATATATGCGAGTCCAGCACAGGCAAGACCGCCCAGCGTTGCGCCCATGCCGAATTCCTTCACTCCAAAAGAAATAGGAGCAATGAAAGCAAATGAACTTGCGAGAAATACCGGTACCATCCTCTTTGTGATTATCTGAAAGAGCAGAGTACCTGCGCCCGCTGTAAAAAGAGCAATGGAAGGGTCAAATCCTGTAAGCAGAGGTACGAGAACCAATGCGCCGAATGCTACAAAGAGCATCTGCACACCAAGTATAAGAGTTTTAATAAAGCTGTCCTGCATTTTCTATAGTCCTCCTGTCGGTTTTTGAAAAATCGGCACAAAACAAACAATCTTAATGTTTTTTAAGTTCTATGTAAAGGCAAAATATGCCTGCAAATGATTCAATGATATCAACTGTTTATGAGCATTTGTTTATGATTTTGTTATAATACTCAGTTATATTGGTAATGATACTTAAGTTTATCATTATTAAAATCTTATAATGTTAATTATTATGAGAAATATTTTATTTATACCTTTTAAGATAAACAACTGATATAGAAACAATATTACATTGATTATGAAGAGATATAAGGTTATACTTATGCGACATAAAGATTGAAGATCGGGTTGATATTGCATGCGGAAAGGCTTCTGCGTGTATAAATACTTTATAGGGTGGCGCTATGAGATTTATTAGAAATTTATCAGTAAGAATAAAATTGTATGTCAGTTTTGGGATACTTCTCATTATTATCTCCCTGAACGGGTTGATAGGTTTTGGCGGGCTGAGTGGAATTCATAATAATCTGGAGATGATTTTTAAAGTCGAACTTCCATCGATTGATTATCTCATTGAGGCAGACAGGGATTACCATCAAATGTTGATAGCTGAGAGAGCTTTGTTGGTTACGCCTAAGAGCAGCGAAAATTTTAAAAGATATCTTGATGATTACTCGACAAACAGAGATCAGGTAACTATGAGATTTGGAAAATATGAGAAACTTTCAGTCAAAGAAGAGAATGCAACTATTATTGCTCAGTTTTATAAAGATTTTGCTGCATGGAAGAAATCGTCAGACAGAGTTATTGAGTTGGTTAATGAAGGTACTGCGGAATCTATAAAAGAGGCATCCGCCCTTTCATTTGGTAAGACAGAGGCTCTCTTTGAGAAAGCAAGAGGAAGCATAGATGCTTTGACTGAACAGAGTCTTGCAAATGCAGATTTTAACGATAAAGAGTCTGACAAATATTATAAAACAACGGCAGTTCTCTTCTCAATAACCATTCTTATTGGACTGTTTATAAGTTTTATTGTGGGTAACAGGCTTGCAGCTAACCTTGTTAACAGTCTTACCAGTACGTCAGATGTGCTTAAAGACGTGTCTGAAGGCGAGGGTGATCTCACAGCAACATTACCTGTTAATAGTGAGGATGAAGTTGGCAAGCTTGCAACTTATTTTAATGGTTTTATTGCTAAGCTTCATGCCGTCATCAGCACTGTAAAGATTAATTCTGAAAGCATTGCTTCCGGTAACACAGAGCTATCTGCTGCCACGGAGCAGCTTGCATTGAGTTTTAATGAGCAGACAAGTCAGCTTGTGACTATAGCATCGGCTACTGAACAAATGAGTACATCTGCGGAAGAAGTTGGAATATCCGTCCGGCAGGTTGCCGAAAGAGCAGGACAGGCAAATGAGTTTATAAATAATGGTAAAGTTATGCTCGGGGAGAGTGTGTCCTGCATGACTTCAATAAAAGAAGGGGTTTCAGACCTCAGCAGAACTATCGAACAGCTTACCAACTCTTCTTTGGAGATTGGTAATATTCTGAATGTCATAAATGATATTGCAGATCAGACAAATCTTCTGGCTCTTAATGCAGCCATAGAAGCAGCGCGGGCGGGCGAGCACGGACGCGGATTTGCTGTGGTGGCAGACGAGGTGCGGAAACTTGCAGAACGCTCACAGGATGCGATTAAAGAGATAGAGGTTATAATACTGAATCTTCAGAATGAGTCGCGGGTTGCGTCTGCAAATATGGATGCTGCCAGCGGAAAAGTTGAAAACGGTGTTGTCAGTATCAATAATGTGGAGGATATGTTTGAGAGTATCATTGAGGCAGTAACTCTTATTACTGATTCAAGTATGAATATCGAAAGCGCTGTTAACGAACAGAACAGTGCTATCTATAATATAAATGATAATGTGCAGACCCTGAGCAACGGACTTGAGCAGAGTAACGGTGCTATCGGGGAAGTTTCCAGAACTATAGGGGATTTACAGATGCAGACGGAAGAGCTGTCCGCACTGGTGCGCAGATTCAGAACATAAGTACCTGCCAGGGCAGCTTATAAACGCTGCCCTTCTTTTTTATAATTTGAAATTATTTGTCTGTTGATACTATAATACTTATTAACAAAAGTAATTTAGAGGTCGATATGAATGAAGCATTTATGAGTGACAATACCGCTCCTGTTGATTTCAGGATCCTGAGAGTTCTTGAAGAAGCAAACACAGGTTTTGAAAAGCCGTATGGTTATGATAAGTGGACAAATGAGGCAAAGCTGCTTATCAGGTCGGAGTTTGGAGCGGATGCGGAATTTTATCCCGTTATGAACGGTACGGGTGCAAATGTTATTTCGCTGGCTTCGGTGCTCTCTCCTTTTCAGGCAGTCATCTGTGCTGAATCTGCACATATTAATGTCGATGAGTGCGGTGCTCCTGAACGTTTTCTCGGCAGTAAACTGATTAGTGTTAGGACTGAGTTAGGAAAGCTTGCTCCAGAGGATATAACACCTCTGCTGCATTCTGAAGGGTTCGAGCATCATGTTCAGCCGTATGTTATTTCTATTTCACAGGTAACGGAGACAGGGCTTGCCTATTCCCCGCAGGAGGTATCAGCTCTTAGTAAATTTGCATCCGAACATAACTTACTTCTTCACATAGACGGCTCAAGGCTCGCTAATGCTGCAGTACACCTTGGCTGTTCAATGGGGGAAGCTGTTAAAGGGGCAGACCTGGTATCATTTGGCGGAACCAAAAACGGTATGCTTATGGGAGAAGCAGTGTTACTGCTGAACCCTGAAATAGGTCAGAATATAAAATATTACCGCAAGCAGGGGATGCAGCTTTTCTCCAAAATGCGCTATTTGTCCGCCCAGTTCATCCCGTATCTGCGTGATGGCATATGGCGTGAAAATGCCGTACAAGCAAACAGTATGGCAGCAAAGCTTGCTTCCGGATTTGTGAAAGCAGGACTGAAGCTGGCTTATCCTGTTAACAGTAACGGCGTTTTTGTTTATTTGCCGGACAGCCTTATAAGCAAAATTGAAAGAAACTTTGGCTTTTATGTGTGGGACGAAGAGACAGGATTATGCAGATTTATGTGTTCGTTTGCCACAACAGAGCAGGATGTTAATTCGCTTTTGAACTTGGTTTAGCGGGTACAGACTGTTTTTATGAATAGAGCCTATGTTAAATATGAACAAAATTGCTGCTAATGCATATTAAGTGATTGTCTGATTTTAAGATTTTTTTAGTACGTATTTTATATGTTTTCTGCTAAAATATAGTCTAAATTAACTTAGGTCTTTATTTTTTTGTTACTTTTTTTTAAAATCTGCTTTTCGCAATTATTCAAGGGGGCTGCACTATGTCATCAGAAAAAGAAGAAACCACTATGGTTGAGGTGAAGTGTCCGAAGTGCGATCATACGGAGATCGTTTACATCCCGAAAGAGGAAATTCCTCTCTGCCCGGTGCACAGGGTAAAGATGAATATCCACGAAATTCTTGAAGAAGGCAAATCATGCTAAGGAGGCATTTGTAATATGAAAAAAATTGTTGTTACTCTACTCGTTTTTGCAATGGCTTGTGTTACAGCTTTTGCAAATGACAATTCCCTTTGGGAAAAGTCCACTCTGAATCAGGTACTCAAAAGAGGTGAGCTCAGAGTTGGTATGGAAGCAGGCTATATGCCATTTGAACTTAAAAACAAAAAGGGTGAAATCATCGGCTTTGACGTCGATATGGCTAAAGAACTTGCCAAAGAGATGGGTGTTAAGCTTACACTCGTGAACACCGCATGGGATGGTATCATCTCTTCTCTGCTTACTGACAAGTATGACATCATCATGTCCGGTATGACCATTACTCCACAGAGAAACCTTCAGGTCAACTTTGCTGACCCGTACATCGTAGTCGGTCAGACAATCCTCATCAGAAAAGAGCTCGCAGGCAAGATCAAAAGCTATAAAGACCTCAACGACCCTAAATACACTGTAGCGACAAAGCTTGGTGTCACAGGGGACTATGCAACAAAAAAATATATAGGCAACGCTAAGATAAACCTTTTTGAAACAGAGCAGGAAGGCGCTATGGAAGTTGTTAACGGCAAAGCAGATGCTTTCGTTTATGACCTTCCATACAACTCACTCTATTTTGCTCAGAACTCAAAAAACCTTGCTTTCCTTAATGTGCCTTTCACGTATGAACCACTTGCTTGGGCGATCAGAAAAGGTGACCCTGATTTCATGAACTTCCTTAACAACATTCTTGTTCAGATGAAAGGTGACGGAAGATATCAGAAAATCTACGACAAGTGGTTTGGCACTGACCAATGGCTTAAAGATATACAGCAGTAAATCAGAGGTTTAATACGTTGAATTTAAAAAACAAGAATTTATTCTGGAATATCGTTCTGGTTCTGTTTCTGGCGTCTGTTGCTGCCGGAATTTACGGTGCCAGCAAGAGCATTGATTATATCTGGAGATGGGAGAGGCTGCCGCAGTATGTTGTCTATTCAGGCTTTGATGAAATCAGAGCACCCATAGACGGCACTGCCAGTATTAATGGGAATACTGTTAAAATAACTCCTCCGGGCGACAGAGCAACACCCGCAGAGGTTAAAGCAGGAAAAGGGCTGGTTATTTCAGACGGAGATACTGTTTTTGAAGGCGACGTTATAGCCAAACATAAATTTTACAGGATGGGCCCGCTGCTGTCGGGCCTTCTTGTTACTCTCGAAATATCCATATATTCTATATTCTTCGCCATCATTATCGGTGTTATGACCGGACTTGCAAGGATATCAAAAAATCCCTTTCTGAAAAAACTTTCAGTCTTTTATATTGAAATCATCAGGGGAACCCCTCTGTTGGTGCAGATATTTATATTTTACTTCTTTATTGGGACAGTTTTTAATCTTGAGCGGATGACGGCGGGGGTTGCCGCTTTGTCGGTGTTTACGGGGGCATATATCGCAGAGATAGTGCGTGCCGGGATTCAGTCTGTGCATAAAGGGCAGATGGAAGCAGCCAGAAGCCTTGGTATGAGCTATCCTAAGGCTATGGTTCTGGTTATCCTTCCGCAGGCCTTCCGCAGAACCCTGCCACCTATGGCAGGACAATTTATCTCTCTTATCAAAGATTCATCACTTGTTTCTGTTATATCGATCACAGACCTTACCAAAGCAGGGCGCGAAGTTGTTGCTTCAACATTCAGCCCCTTTGAGGTGTGGTTTACAGTTGCGGCTCTTTATCTGGTTCTTACATCTGCACTCTCGTATCTGGTGCAGCGTCTTGAAAAAAGAATGTCGGCAATGGACAGATAAGGGGGGATGAAATGATAAAAGCTAATGACGTAATAAAAATATATCCAAATGGAGTGAAAGCTCTGAAAGGTGTCTCACTGGAAGTTGCAAAGAGCGAAGTGCTCGTTATTATCGGTCCTTCGGGGTCTGGTAAGTCTACGATCCTGCGTTCGCTTAACCTGCTTGAAGAGGTTCAGGGTGGGCACATAAGCATTGACGGCGAGGCTCTTACAAATCCGAAAACTAATATTAACAAGATCAGAGAAGAGGTGGGGATGGTTTTTCAGTCTTTTAACCTCTTTCCTCATAAGACTGTAATTCAGAACATCACTATGGCGCCTATACACGTTAAAGGGATAAAGAAAGCACAGGCTGAAATCATTGCCGAAGGACTTCTTGAAAAAGTAGGACTGTCCGACAAACGCGATTCTTATCCCGGACAGCTCTCCGGTGGGCAGCAGCAGCGTGTTGCTATCGCCAGAGCACTTGCCATGAAGCCGAAGGTTATGCTCTTTGACGAGCCCACATCTGCCCTTGACCCGGAGATGATAGGGGAGGTTCTGGATGTTATTAAGGATCTCGCTAAAGATGGGATGACAATGGTTGTTGTCACTCATGAGATGGGCTTTGCAAGAGAGGTCGCAGACCGGATAATCTTTATGGATGAAGGAATGAAGATTGAAGAGGATACTCCGGAAGAGATTTACCACAACCCTAAAAGTGAGCGTCTGAAGTTGTTTCTCAGTCAGATCCTTTAGAATGGCAACGGGGATACCGTTAGATTAAGGATAAGTATGTAATGTGCTGTTGTTTCTGTGGGATAGTGAGTACCTGCTAAGTTATCAGCTTATCAGCCAGTGCCGTACAGAAAGATCGGAGAGTATATGGAATTTATCTTTAGTTTTGAAGTTATTGTTGCTCTGCTGACTCTGACAGTGCTGGAGATTGTACTTGGAATCGACAATATAATCTTCATAAGCATACTCACAGGCAGGCTGGAGGAGAGCGAGCAGGATAAGGCCAGAATCATAGGGCTTGCCCTTGCCATGCTGATGCGTATAGGGCTTGTCTTCATGATATTCGTTATCGTTGGCATGACAAAGCCTCTCTTCGAAGTGCGCGGCTTTGCTGTTTCGCTGCGGGATCTGATACTTTTCTGCGGAGGGCTCTTTCTGCTGGCTAAAAGCACAACAGAGATCCACCATGCAGTAGAAGTTGCAGAAGATAAGCTGGCGGGCAAGAAGAAGATTACATCATTTTCAAAAGTGATAGTCCAGATAGTATTGGTGGATATGGTTTTCTCTATTGATTCAGTGATAACTGCAGTCGGTATGGTCAGTCATGTCTGGATAATGGTTGTGGCTATTGTCATATCTGTTGGCGTGATGATGGCTGCTTCGGGAGCTATCAGTGATTTTATCGGCAAACACCCTACACTGAAGGTTCTTGCGCTCTCATTTCTTATCCTGATCGGTATGAGCCTTATCGGGGAGAGCCTACACTTTCATATACCAAAAGGTTACCTGTATTTTGCAATGGCATTTTCTTCGTGTGTTGAAATACTGAATATAAAGATGCGCAGTAACACAAGCAAACCTGCTGTTTAAAAGAGCGGAAGTATAATAGGTACCAGTGTAGACAGAATCACGCCGTTGATAAAGCCGAGTATTGCGGCATTTTTACCGCAGAATTTTTCAATAACAGGCAGTGTCACGTCCATTGTTGTGGCTCCGCCTGTGGCTATCGCTGCATGAGAACCAACCATTTTGGCGAGCAGGGGCATAGACAGTATGGCTATATTCTCCCTGAAGACGTTTGACAGAAACGCAATCGCTCCTATATCGCTCCCTTTCATCTCTGCAAGCATTATCCCTGAAAGTGAATGCCAGCCGAACCCCGCAGCAATAGCCATCCCTTCGTTTGCAGAAAGGCTTGTTATCAGCGAAACAACAAAACCGCCGGCAAGCGTCCCGATTATAGTTCCTGCCGGTATGAGAAGTGCATTCCTGTCAGCTTTGATGAGCGCACGCAGTGATTCCCGGTTGTTCCCTATGTCGAAGCCTATGAGGAAGAGTAGTATTATGAGTGAGGTCTGAGTAATACTAAGACAGCCTGCTATAAGAGCGGCGGAGAGTATATGTGTGTATGAAAGTGCTGTCCCTGCGATAACAGCCGTGAGCATAAGAAATATCATCATTGTTTTTGCCCGCTGAAAAGTTTTACAAGAACAACCACTGAAATAACACTGAAAACGACAACAGTGAAGCTCATCACGAGTGATATTATACCGAAGTGAGCAAGTTTTGAGAGGAGCTCAGGGTCTCGCCCCAGATTAACCCCCATAAAGAAGAGCAGACCGAGAAGGGCGGTGTAGAATATCAGAGATTTAGGTTTGCTCATAAAACCGCTTGGCATAAAAAAACCTACAGCAACTCCGACTGTAAGAGCTATTACCAGATTAAGCATAACCTATTTACCCATAGCTGATTTAAGCTGGCTGAGAGTCAGGATGCTGTGTATGTCGGGTGTATCGTTTTTATCAACTATAACAGCTACTCCGACAAGTTCTGCTTCTGCTTGTTCTATAATTTTTTTAATTGCTTTAAGGGTATTGCCTTTTGCGTAAAAGTCATCAACAAAGAGGATGCGGTCACCTTTTTTAAGAACTTCTTTAGATACGTAGAGCGTTGTGTGTTCGTTTTTGGTGAATGAAAAGCTTTCGGCAGAGAAGAAACCTTTCATCGTGATAGGGTTTTTCTTTTTAGCAAATATATAGTCCTTATGCATGCTGAAGGCAGCAGCCTGTGCGCCCGGTATACCGCTTGCTTCTACCGTGAGGATCTTATCAACTGAGACATCTGCAAATTTTTCAGCGATATCTTCCCCTATCTCTTTGATGAGGTCTATGTCCACCATGTGGTTCAGCAGTCTGTCAACTTTGACTATTTCTCCGTTGACCTCGCCGAATTTCTTTATAAGGTCTATCAGTGTCTGCTGAGCTTTTCTCATTTTCTGTCCTCCCTGTCATACGGCAGCCCCAGACTTTCGGGTTGAGGCGTTGAGCCCTTTTCAAGTCTCATCGTTGCTATTACAAGCACGATTATAGTGAAGATATATGGAAGCATCTCCAAAATGTGGGCTGAGATTGTTGTTCCCATGGCCTGCATCCGGAGTTGTATTGCGTTTATTCCGCCGAAAAGGTAAGCACCGGCAAGTGCTCTTGTGCTGTTCCACTGGGCAAAGATAACAAGGGCAACGGCAATCCATCCGCGTCCTGCGGACATGTTTTCCGCCCAGAATGGGGTATATGCCAGCGAAAGATAACCGCCTCCTACACCTGCCAGACCAGAGCCTACCAGAACAGCCCACATGCGGTATCTGTTTACGTTGATGCCGGATGTATCTGCTGCTGAGGGGTTTTCTCCAACAGAACGAAGATACAGACCCCATTTGGTTTTATAAAAAAACAGCCTGATAAGTATTACCAGAAGCACGCTGAAATATACAAGTATGTCATGGTTGAAAAGTCCCGGACCTATCACAGGTATTTTTGAAAGAACAGGTATATCGACCTTTGAAAACCCGTCGATAGTGCGCCCCACAAGGGAGCGACCGAAAAGAGCTGTTACCCCAACACCGAACATCGTAAGGGACAGTCCGCTTACGATCTGGTTGCCTCTGAGGTAGATGGTGATGACCCCGTGGATTGAACCCGCCGCAACACCGGCAAAGAATGAAGCCAGCACAGCAAGAAACAGGTTTCCTGTGAAGAGCGCTGTAGCAAACCCTGAAAGTGCGCCTATCAGCATCAACCCTTCTATCCCGAGGTTTATAATACCTGAACGTTCCATTATTATTGCACCGAGTGTTGCGAAAAGTATCGGAGTTCCGGCTTTTATCGTTGCATACAGGAGCACTTCTATCATTGGTTTTCCCTGATAAGTTTTATTTCGTTATTAATAAAAAAGTCAGATGCAAGGATGAAAAAGAGTATCAGCCCTTGGAAGAGATTAACAAATGCCACAGGCAGCCCCATAAGTATCTGGAGACTGTCGCCGCCCACAAGGATTATACTCATTATTATAGAAACTAAAAGCACTCCGAGAGCGCTTCTGCCAGCCAGCCATGCGACTATTATCGCCGTATAACCATATCCGCTGGATATCCCCTCCTGAAGCCTGAACTGAATCCCTGCTACCTCAGAGAAACCTGCAACACCCGCAAGTGCTCCACTGAGAAAGAGCACCCCTATTATAGACCGGTCTATTTTGATACCGGCATATTTCGCAGCGTTCGGGTTGTTGCCTATGACTCTTATTTCGTAGCCCCATATGGTTTTTTCCATGAAAATGTACATAACCAGTACCAGCACGAGCGCCATTATGAAACCGTAATGAAGACGTGTGTTGAAAATTGAGCCGAGTCTGGCAAATTCAGCGAATTGCGGAGTCAGGGGGAAGTTAAAACCTTTAGGGTCTTTCCACGGTCCATAGATCAGGAAAGATACTATTGATATTGCTATATAGTTCATAAGAAGTGTTACGATTATCTCGTTCACTCTGAATTTTGCCTTGAGAAAGCCGGCAACGCCAGCCCATAGACCACCGAAGACAGCAGCGGTGAAAAACATTACCGGAAGGATAGCGTATCCGCTTATGCCTGAATAAAGAGCCACCCATGCAGCACCTACTGCGCCCATCATAAGCTGTCCTTCTGCGCCGATGTTCCATATCTGCATACGAAATGCGAGTGAAACACCCAACCCTGTAAGGATAAGAGGAGTTGCTTTCACAAGTGTTTCGCTGAGCCCGTAAAAAGAGCCAACTGACTCTTGAAGCATACCTGCATATGCCTCCAGAGGGTTTACCCCTGCAAAGAGCATGATGATTCCGGCAGTTGCCAGAGCCAGCAGTACGGAGACAAATGGAGCGGTGAAGGTGAAAAGCTTTGATCTGTTTCTGCGTTTGATAAACTTAATCATTTCTGTTTCTCCCCGCTCATGAGAAGACCGATCTCTTCTCTGGTCGTGTTCTTAGGGTCTACGGTGCCTGTAACTCCGCCCCTGAACATGACTGCCACTCTGTCTGAAAGCTTTAGGAGCTCATCCAGGTCTTCAGATATAAGTATAGTGCTCATGTCTTTGTCCCGTGCATCCATAATGACTTTGTGTACGTATTCCGCAGAGCCTATGTCCAGACCTCTCGTTGGGTAAAGCGCTACCAGAACGGACGGTTCAAGTGACAGCTCCCGTGCTATGATTACTTTCTGGATGTTCCCACCGGAAAGCAGGCGGACAGGGGTTCCTGCCGGACCTGCTTTTATAGCGAAGTCTTTTATAAGTTTTACTGCGTTTTCGTTTATTGCTTTTTTGTTTTGTAGGAATGATCTTCTGAATTTCTTGTCTTTGTAGCTTTTAAGAATGAGGTTTTCGGCTATAGGCATTTCCGGAGCTATCCCCATACTTTTTCTGTCTTCCGGAACGTGCGCTATCCCTGCAATATGTTTCTTACGGCTGTTGTCCCTTGTGATATCCTGACCTTCCAGCAGTATCCGACCTGATTTTGCTTCTCTCAGCCCTGTCATAACCTCGGCGAGAGCTTTCTGTCCGTTTCCTGCAATCCCTGCGATACCAAGGATTTCGCCTTTGCGAAGGGATATTGTGAAATTTTCAAGGTCGCTCAGCCCTTTGTCATTATCTACACTCAGTCCTTCAATTCTGAGGGTTTCGCTGCCTATGTCCTTATGCTTGCGTTCCCATGCAGGAACATCATCGCCGCCAATCATGAGGTTTGCCAGCTTATGTTCGTCGAAATTGCCCTTGGTCAGCTCCTGAACAGTAGTGCCTTTTTTAAGTATCGTAACCCTGTCTGAAAGAGCCATGACTTCGCGCATTTTGTGGGAAATAAATATTATAGATTTACCTTCACTGCGAAGTTTCAGAAGGAAGGAGAATAGTTTATCTGCTTCCTGCGGGGTGAGAACTGCTGTTGGTTCATCAAGGATAAGAACACGGCAGTCCCTGATAAGAAGTTTAATAAGCTCGACCCATTGCTGTGAGCCTATGGAGAGTTTCCACATAGGTTCGTTAAGGTCTATGTCCATATCAAAGCGGGTTAAGATGTCTTCTACCTGCTTGATAATAAGTTTTTTATTAAAGAGCGATTTAAGACCTTCCACAGAAAGGAGGATATTTTCGAGAACGCTATGGTTTCGTACCAGCATAAAGTGCTGGTGCACCATGCCTATGCCCGCCTTTATGGAATCCTTTGGAGAGTTGAATAGCTGTGGTTTGCCGTCAATGACGAGCTGTCCGCTGTCCGGCTTATAAAGTCCGTTCAGGACATTCATCAGTGTGCTTTTGCCGGCGCCGTTTTCACCAAGCAGGGTGTGTATTTCTCCTTCGTAGACACTGAGCGATACGTTGTCCAGTGCCTTCACACCCGGGAAGGTTTTTGTAATTTTTTCTATCTGGAGTATAGGTTTCAAGATATACCTTTGAAAAAAGATGCCCCCCGTTTTTAAGGCGGGGGGCGTATAAGTCTTTTATTTTATTTAGTTTGTTAGCCTGGGATGTTACCCTGAACACCTTCAACGAGGAAATTCATTCCGAGCATTTCTCCGTCTGTCATGGTCTTACCGGCTTCGACAGCGATATTACCTTTATTGTCTTTGATCTCACCGGAGAAGACGTGCAGCTCACCGGATGCGATCTTGGCTTTTTGTTCCAGCACATAGGCTTGAACATCTGCCGGTATTTTATCCGACATCGGGGATATATCAACATATCCTTCAGCTATCCCCCCCCAGAGATCCTGAGATTTCCATGTACCGTCGTGTACTTCTTCAGCGATTTTTGTGTAAACTGATCCCCAGTTCCATACAGGAGCTGTGAGCCATGCATTGGGAACCTGTTCCTGCATTACAGTGTTGTACCCGATGGCAAGAGCACCGCGTTTTTCAGCAGCCTGAAGAGCCGCAGGTGTATCCTGATGCATTGCTATAATATCTGAGTTAACGTCAAGGAGTGATTCCGCTGCGTCACGCTCTTTTGCAGGGTCAAACCATGTCTGTGTCCAGACAACTTTAACGACTGCGTCAGGGTTTACGCTTCTGACTCCGAGAGTAAATGCGTTTATGCCTCTGATAACTTCAGGAATTGGGAAAGCAGCAGCGTACCCTATAACGTTTGTTTTGGTCATTTTGCCTGCTAAAACTCCTGAAAGATATCTAGGCTGGTACATGCGTCCGAAGTATGTGCCCACGTTGTCGGATGATTTGTATCCTGAGCAGTGCATAAATGTTACTTCAGGGAATTTAGAAGCTACCTCAATGGTAGGATCCATGTATCCGAAGCTGGTAGTGAAGATGAGGTTGTAGCCTTTCTGAGCGAGGCTTGTTATAATTCTGACAGATTCTGCCCCTTCAGGAACAGATTCGATGTAGTTAGTCTCTTTTACGAATGGGAGTTCAGCCATAACTTTGCGTCCGAGATCGTGTGAATATGTCCAGCCTGCATCGCCAACCGGTCCGACATAGACGAATGCGGCTTTGATGTCTTTTGCTGTTTCAGCAGTTTTTGCAGCCTCGGTCTGAGACTCTTCTTTCGGCTTGTCAGAACAGCCTGTTATAGCGAGAAATGCCGAAATTACGGCAAGAAGCATCAGTTTTTTCATACTTATGGACTCCTGTAGTTTGTATTGAAACCGATCAGTAAAAGCAGATCAAAAAGGTTTGATAATACGCAATTACGTCAATTGTCAGAGACATATTATTGTCTATATAATCCTGTGTTGTCAATTTGATTTTGAATGATTCAAAATATATCAGGATATCAACTTTACGTCTGAGATTTCACAGGGTTTAGCTAATATTCTTTGTCGGAGAATATTGTAATGATGTATTCTTTTACATAATTCATAATACGGATCTCTTTCCCGTTGTAAAAGACGTCATAGAGATGGTACCCGTCTTCTGCATAGATGCTTTTTTTAATGTTGGTGATTTCAACTTTACCGAACATTTTTTCATCAGATTTAAAAGGATAGTCTCCTGCAAAGAAAGCAGCATAAAGGTCGCCTTTTAGTGAGCCAGCTTTCTTCTTGTCTATCGGCAGTGCTCTGGATTTAATTTTGTACTGTCCGTGGTCGTATACTATCTCTGCATAACCGCGATAGAGATCGGAAGTTAGCTTTGTTCTTATCGTATTGTCTTGTATTAGGGATTCGGCTTCAAACTTAAGGCTCCTTTCCCCTTGTGAAATAGTAACTATCTGCTGCATTGGGGGCTGATTAAGGAAAAAGTTTGCAGAAACGCATCCAAACAGCAATAACGGGAAAAGAATATATTTGATCTTCTTCATTGTTCCTCCGGACCGGTTCATGAAACTATCAGAAAAAGAGATGAAAATCAAAGATTATCCGGCAGTTTTACGGTGAGACTGGCGGCTTCTTTTTGGGTAAGCTCTATTGTCTGACCGTCCTTTTCCACAACAAATCCCTCATCGTCCTGCGAAACCTTTACGATATCTCCGGGCTTTATCCCTTTGTCAGTATCTATTGTTACTACAACTACTTTGTTTCCTGAAAAGCCGAACATCTGAGTCAGACAGAAGGAACCGTCTGCGTATATGTCGGGTATCACCGCTCCGTGAGGGTCTGTGACGGGGGAGCCCATTTGTTCATATATATACTGAATAGCATCTGCATCATTATAATGCTCAAGGACGTGCGCCTGTTCGTGGAGCTGGTCAGAAGGAACACCCATATGGTGCAGATATGTTTCCCAAACCCTGTGTGCTTTTTTAAGGCGTAAAGCTTCTGCTTTTCCCTTTTCCGTGAGGCTTATTGTCTCACCTTTGTTAATTATAAGTCCATCTGCTGTTAGTCTGTTCAGTGCATTTTTAAACTGCTTTTTGCCGGCTTCAACATAACCTGTGAGTGACTGGAGAGTAATTTCTCCATTGGATTTAAATACGCTTCCTATTATATCCTCTGTGAGCTGTTGCGGTACTGCACGTCTGCTGCGCAGCATGTCTGCAAGCATTCCGTATCTCGGTGCGAAAATCAGAACCGCAAGGAACTGTACGGTTGCAAACAGCATTATTGCACCGCCCCCTGCGGAGTTCATCCAAAGAGAAAGATACAGTCCGCCGAGAATGCTTGTGAACCCGAAGAGAGCCGCGAGCGCCATCATTTTTTCGAGTCTGTCGGTGAGAAGGTATGCTGTTGCTGCCGGTGTTATAAGGAGTCCCACGACAAGTATTACCCCCACCATACTTACAGCGGAGACAACTATCAGTGAAACGCATCCGGTGAACAGATATTTAAAAAATAAAACCGGAACACCTATGGAAGCGGCCATTACAGGGTCAAAGCTTGTCAGCTTAAAATATCTGAAAAAGAGGATGATCACAGAAAGAACTGTTGCCGAAACTATGGAAGACACAATCATATCTGTATCTGATATCCCGAGTATATCCCCCATAATGAAGTGAACAATGTCTATGTGGATATATTTACTGAAAACAGAGACAAGAACCACGCCGGCGGCAAATATACCAGTGTACATTATCCCTATCGACGTATCTTCCTTTATGCGTGAAACCTTTGCTACAAAGCCTATCATAAAAACCGTAATCATTGCTGCTATCAGAGACCCTACAAGCATCGCCCCCGCTGCTGCCTCTATGCCGAAAAAAACTTTCATAAACAAATATCCGGCACCGACCCCTGCTATCATGGCATGAGAGAGTGCGTCACCCAAAAATGCCATCCGCTGAAGTATTACAAGACACCCTGCGACAGCGCATACCACAGCGACAATGCTCCCGCCTATTAGTGCTTTCAGAAAGTACATCTTGGTAAGCGGTTCTATTAAAGATGTGAAAAATATATCCATATATCAATCCTTTATGAGATCAGTAAATACTTTAAGCTTCCCTTCGTAAACCTCGGTCAGAAGTTCCTGCCTGAAGACAAGCGACGGGGGCCCCGCAGCATAAAGTCTCTGTTTGATAAGAAGAAGCTTGTCGAAATATTCTGATGCGGTTGCAAGGTCGTGGTGGACAACGACAAGTGTTATCCCTGCTTTCTTCGCTTCAGAAAGAACGTCAAGAATAGCGTTTTCTGTAGCTGCATCCACTCCGGCAAATGGTTCATCAAGAAGCAGGATTTTAGCACCCTGCGCAAGAGCCCTCGCCATGAAGACACGCTGCTGCTGCCCGCCGGAGAGCTGTCCTATCTGTCTGTTGCGGAATTCTGACATACGAACCATTTCAAGGCTTCTGTCTACTATATCGTGATCTTCTTTTGTTTCGTTCTGCCACCACTTAAGGTGACCATAACGCCCCATCATTACAACATCGTGTACCGTTACCGGATAGTCCCAGTCAACTGTTCCCCTTTGCGGCACATATGCCACAAGCCCTCTTGTATGTTCTACCGGTTTGCCGAATATGAAGACTTCGCCTATATCCCTTTTGACAAAACCGAGTATCGCTTTCATAAGTGTTGATTTTCCTGCTCCGTTGGGACCTATTATCCCGACCAGCTCACCTTTATTTATGAAAAAGCTTACGTCAAGCAGTGCGGGCTTGGGACCGTAGCTGACTGTAAGGTTGCGTACCTGTATGGCATAATCAGTGTTCATCTTTATTATCCTTTGTTTCCAGTGTGAAGGAGTGAGCGGCATTCACTGTCTGCCCCGGAGTGAACCAGTATGTATTTTCGTTTATCGGATTACCGTTTTGCAGCACCCGTATATGTACGGCATTATTAAGGCTGGTGTCTGAAGGATTAGCCTTTATAAATAGTTCGTGTCTGCCCGGTTTAAGCTCATATTTTTCTGTAATAAACATTTCTCTGTCCTTTATACCCTGCTTTTTGCTGAGTATAACTTCTCCGTCAAGGGTCAGGATGAAAGGGGAGGCTGTGTCATCTATTTGCAGGGCAAAAGGATCTTCTTCCACTGAGAATGTTGTTGTAAGCTCAAAAGTTACCGGATAGGTGTTTGTGCTGCCGTTTACCTCCTGTACTCTGTCGATGTCCGAGCGTGCGCTGAACAGGAAACCCACGGCAGAAAGTATCACAGCCCATACTGCTATTGTCAGTACAAAACGCATTACCGCAGCCCCCCGACAATAGTGAGTACATTTTCCCGCATCATTCCTATGTAGGATTCTCCTGGGGAGTCTTTGTCACCCATAGAGTCGGAATAGAGAGAGCCGCCTATTGACACTCCGGCATCTTTTGCTATCTCTCTGAGCAGTTTAGGGTTTATAGTGGTTTCTACAAATATAGAGCGGACATTCATCATTTTTATAGCACTGACGACTGCTTCACGTCTTTGTGGTGTTACTCCTCCGCCTATCTCGCTTCCGGTTGACCAGCCTATGGGGGAAGTATTTACAAAGCCGTATTCCGCTGCAAAATACTGGAATGCATCATGGTTAGTAACAAGTACACGCTTCTCAGGAGGGATAATTGCCACTTCTGAGCGGATCCACCCGTCGAGTGCTTTAAGGTTTGCGAGATAGAGCTTGGCGCGTGCTGTGAAGTTGTTTTTATATTCGGGGGCAAGTTCTATTAGAGCTTTTGTTATATTATTGACATATACTGCGGCGTTCCTTGGTGTAAACCATGCATGAGGGTCATGTACTTCCATTCCTCCAAGCTCCATGATGAGTGGCTTAATCCCATCCGTAGCTGTTACCAGAGGCTTGCCTGCGTCATTTGCCAGAGTTTTCATCCAGTTTTTCCCTTCCAGATGAAATCCGTTTTCTATCACAAGGTCAGAGTTTCTCACTTTGTCGATGTCGTTAGGAACAGGCTGGTACGTGTGCGGATCCTGCCCCGGCGACAAGATACTTATCACCTTTACGTTATCCCCTGCAATGTTGTATGCCAGGTCGTATATCTGGGTTGTGGAGACAACGACTGTTTTTTCTGCGTATGCTGTTGAGAAAAACAGCATAAGTGTAAATGTGTAAAAGATTATTTTTTTGAGCATGTATTTTCCTTTGTGTAAATAAATATATTGAAATTTAAAAACCCTGTGTTTATTATATCTGAAATCCATGCGGGTAACATTAGAAATTATTTCTTCACGAGCATTTAATATTTAATGGTAAATATAAGCTCAATAAGTAAAATTATCACTAGACAATGTTTAAAAGCTGATTATTATGTATTGTGAAAAGCCGGAGTGTGCGTTATGTATGACAAAATTTTAAGAGAAAAGGACCTCAAGGTCACTCCTCAGAGAATATTTATTCTGGAGGAGATCAAAAAAATGGGACATGCGAGTGTTGAAGACCTTCATGAAAAAGTGAAAAACTTCTATTCTTCCGTAAGTCTTGCGACAATTTATAAGAATATCCATCTTCTCGTTGAAGAAGATATCCTTACTGAAGTGCCTGTCCACGGCAGAAAGCCGGTTTATGAGATCAACATCGGAGATCATGTTCATGTGACATGCCCGCACTGCGGTAATGTTGAAGATCTTATGGATGTTGATACTGAGCCTTTTATCAAAGAGGCTGTCAGGCAGACAGGGCGCAAGTACGAGCGTGTCGCCGTTATGCTTCAGGGTGCATGCCCGAAGTGCAACAACTGATAAATTACTGGACTTAATGCCGGCTTTAATTGGTCGGCTTTTTTTTGACGATTTTTATTGCGTAGAAACTGCAATGACTGGCGCATATACCGCATCCGGTACATATCGTTTCAATGCATCGCGCCCTTTTAACATAATCCTCAGTGAAAAATTCCAGTGCCTTTTCAGGGCATTTTGATATGCATACACCGCAGCCTGTGCATCTGCTGCTTATCTCTGCAATATATTCAGAAGCGTTCATTATGTATTTTTTCTTTTTTGAGACTGTCGGATGTCTTTGGCGGTCTTGTCTCTGCGGGATACCCAACAGCGATTACAGATACAACAGTAAAGTTTTCAGGGATGTGTAAAAGCTCTCTGACATATTGTTCGGCATACATTTCTTCGTTATGAAATCTTTTATTCACCTGTGCCCAGCAGCTTTTAAGACCTATCGATTCAGCTTCCAGCTGGAGGATTATTGATGCTATGCTGCAGTCAGTGACACACACATCGCTTTTGGCTGTGTCACCGCATATTACGAAAGCTGTATCGCATTCTTTAATGAATGCCGCCCCGTGAGGTTTGAGTTTTGACAACTTCTCCAGTGTAATTTTGTCCCGCACCATTATGAATTCGCAGGGGTCAATGTTTCTGGAAGTTGGGGACAACAGCAGTGCTTCCTGTAATATATTTATTTTTTCAGTTTCAATTTTATTATCCGTAAATTTCCGCACGCTTCTTCTGTTTCTGAGTATATCTATCATTTCAGACCTCCATATTGTTTTAAACTGTCAGAGCAGGTCGAGCTGCTGCCTGAAATTATCATATAAGCCTATGGTGCTCAATGTATCTTTCAACAGTTCCGGTTTAGCCAGTATATCCTTAAAAAACATTATCTCTGATAATTTTATAAAGGCGTCATAAGGTTTTGAATCCATATCGCAGATAATCGAACGTACAATCTCTGCCGGGCTTTCCTTGCCTAATCTTGGCAGGAGTTTTATCGTTCTCTGGAGCGTTTTTGAAATATAAAAGATAAGCCATTGCTTCTGATCATCCAGAGTTTTCCTGTGCCCGGGTAAGAGCTTATAGCTGCCTATTTTTGACAGCCTTACGAGAGCTTCGCAGAAGTGCCCATAGTTGTTGAATCTCAACTGAAGATCGTTTGCGTCTGAGTCTATAAGCGGTGTTGTAAATATATCCTGAAGCATTATGTCGCCGGAAATTGCCAGGTTTTCATGCATGAAGACAATATCGCTCTGGGAATGCCATTTAAAGGAGGTATAGCTGAGGTTAAGCTCTTTGAGTGCATCGACCGAATCCTCGAGGATGTTGTGTTTGTCGGGAATAAAATTCACGTGATCGTACATGCCTAGCATTTTTTCTGTTATTTCTGCACTGAAACCCATGTCGATACACAGTGTCCGTATAGTTTTAAGACGCTTTAGGTTGTTTCTGCACATAATAGAATCGACTCTGGGGATGTATATTTCGGCGTCTGAATTGGAAGCCAGAAAGTCAAGCATTCCGCAGTGATCTATGTGGCAGTGTGTGACAAATACTTTTTCGAGTTTTTGCAGGTTTAAGTTATTGTTCAGGTAATCCCGCATTTCTGTTGTGGGAGGTCCGGTGTCGAACATCACAAAGCCTGTTTCAGTCTCAAGTGTATAAAAGTGGACATCACCAACACAATATGGTGTGCCGGCTGTATGTTGTTTCATCAAATATACCTGCTGTTGATAGTTGTCTCAGGTGATTACATTAATCGTTAATGAGCGGTTAATATCTGTCCGGCGCAGATTCAGCGTTGGCTGTAAGAGTGTTCTCTGTGCCAAAAAAGAGCTGGTCATGCATGTGATTATACTTAAAAAACCTCCGCATACCAATATTAAAATTGATATCTGCTGATTTAAGCTTTTGTTAATATGATTGACATTTAACCTTATATGATATTTACTTAAGTTAGCGTTCGGGTTGACACATTAGCGTTTTAAGTCCTCTTTTCGGACAGAGGGCAAACGGTGGTTAATGTGTTAAAAATAGTTCACTCATCAGATGGACGTGTAAGGCTTAAATATGCAGGGCTGTCCGGCAGTCAGGCTGCATCCATTGAGCAGACACTCTTAAACAAAGCAGGCGTAAGCTATGTTCGGTGTAATTTACCGTGCAGAAGTATTATCGTCGGTTTTGATCAAAATGTTATCAATACAAACTCTATCGCAGACATAGTCCTGCGTAAATATGCTTCTGCTCCCATACAAAAGAGCTGTGACACAAAATCCTGTCACTGCGAGTGTGAGGATATAACGAAAAACTCCACTTTCGGAAGCCGTAAGGTAGAGTTTGCCGGACTTTCCGCCGCTCTCGGAGTATCGGTGCTTTCTAAAAGACTTCTCGGTAGAACTGTTGCATCCACAGTCTTTTCGCCTCTATGGTTTGTAACATCTCTTTTCGCACTCCCACTGCTCATCAAAGCTTCCAGAGAAATTGTCAAAGAGAAGAAGATCGCCCTCAGCGGTTTTCTCGGAACGGGTGTTGCCGCCGCTCTCGGAGCCGGTGAGACTATGACAGCTCTTGAGATATTATGGGTGAACAGCGGATCTGAGCTTATTCAGGGATATGTTACTGAGAAATCACGAAAATCTATCAAAAATATCCTAGATTTAACAGCCAAAACGGCTTTTGTTCTGCGTGATGGCGAAGAGATAGAGCTTCCTGTTGAAAAAGTCTGCTGCGGAGATGTAGTAAGCATACGGACAGGTGAGAAGATATCTGTAGACGGAAAGATATTTAAAGGTGAAGCGCTTATAAACGAAGCTCCTGTAAATGGCAGGCAGGAACTTATGCATCGTAAAAAAGGTGACTATGTCTATGCCGGAACCTATGTTCAGGAAGGGCTTGTATATGTTCAGGCAGAGAAAGTAGGCGACTGTACGTATCTGTCCAGAATTTTGCAGGCGGTGGAAGAATCACTAGTAAACAAAGCACCTATGGAGCTTGCAGCGGACAGACTTGCAAAGAAACTTGTCAGTGCCGGCTTTGTTATGACTTTGGGTACATGGCTTCTGACCAGAAGCTTTTATCGTACGCTTTCTGTCATGTTGGTAATGACATGCCCCTGTTCAACAATACTTGCCGCATCTTCTGCCGTGAGTGCCGCTATAGGTAACGCCGCTTCAAAGGGGATACTTATCAAAGGCGGCAGATATCTCGAAGAGGCAGGCTCGCAGGAGTCGTTCTGCTTCGATAAAACAGGTACGATCACAACAGATATTCCTGAAGTTACAGATGTTTACATCGCCAGAGGCTACAGCAGGGAAAAACTGCTCAAATATGCTTATGCCGCAGAACTTCACAACAGGCACCCTATGGCTGCCGCTGTTCGCGCCCTTGCTGAAAGTGAAGGGATTACAGGTTCGAAACATGCCGTATGCGAAACTATCCTCGGTATGGGGGTTGTGGCGGATACGGAGTATGGCAAAGTGTATGTGGGAAGCCGTAAGCTGATGTCAAAGTTCAATATTAAAACATCTCATCTGGATAAACAGAAATTAAAAATGACAGAAGACGGAAGCAGTGTGCTCTATGTCGCCAGAGAGAAGAAAATTGTAGGTATGGTAGCTGTTAGAACGCTGGAAAAAGCCGGTGTCGGCAACGTTATCAATAGCCTTAGGGCTGACGGGGTGAAGGAACTGATACTTGTCACCGGAGATGAGGAGCAGACTGCAATGCCCCTCTCTGAAAAGCTTGGTTTTGATAAAACATACTGTTCTGTTCTTCCTAATAAAAAAGCAGAAATCATAGCTGAAATTCAGCAGAAGCACAAAGTAACAATGATAGGGGACGGCATTAATGACGTTCTTGCACTTGCTCAGGCTGACCTTGGGATAGCTATGGGGGCGGCAGGCTCTGATGTGGCTATAGAGGCCGCTGATATCGCTCTGGTGGACGATGACCTTGAAAAGATAATTTACCTTCGTGACCTCAGTCATAAGACAAAAGAGATAATTAATCAGAATTTTATGCTGGCGGCAGGTTCAAATGTAATAGGTGCCGGGCTTGGGCTTTTCGGTCTGATAAATCCCGTTATGGCGGGATTGCTGCATATAGCTCACACGGGCGGTGTTCTCGCCAATTCATCCAGATTGACAGCGTATAAAGGAGAGGAACATGACTGAAGACCTGCTTAACCTTAAGAAATATATATCCGTAGTACATCATGTTGACGGACGAATCCGTCTGAAGGTTAATCCGGCGATTATGAAAGACCCTTTGAGCAAAAAACTCGGAGAGATAAGCGGGAGCCTTCCGGGAGTTCTTGATAAAAGGATAAATATGATGGCGAAGTCAGTTGTGCTGCGCTATGACCCCTCTGTCGTTCCGCCGCAGGACATGCAGGCACTGCTGGGGTCACCTGATATTGAAGTAAGCAAGAAGATTCTTGATAAGTATAAAGACTTGATAAAATAAATATGGAGGATCGTATGGAGGAAAAAGCCATGAAAGATGAACATGCTCACGAAGAAGAGCATCAACAGCAAATGGGTTCCGAAGAACCTCAGGGCGGGCGACCGGAGTTTCAGCAGTATGCTAATCCTTATGAGATGGGAATGATGGGGGGATACCCTCAGCAGCCATATATGCCGAACCCGCAGCAGATGATGCCTCCGCAGGGATTTCCGTATTATATGCAGCAGCCTGCATACGGCTATATGCCTCAGCCGATGATGTACCCGCAGCAGCCTGTAATGCCTCCTCAGGGGTATTATCCGCAGGAACCGGTACAACACGGCTATCAGCCGCCTCAGGCAGGCGGGGAAGGGTGCGGACATCATCAGGAGATGGATCCGCTCAGCGGAGTCATGGGGATGTTTGGAGATATGCTCGGGAATAATCCGCAGCTCAACGAAGTTTCAAAAATGGTCAACTCCACCGGAAGTGATTTCCTGAAAGGGATGCTGGTAGGGGCTGGTGTGGCTATGCTTATGAGCAGTGAAACAGTGCGTTCCGCACTAACTGATATATTTACCAAAACGCTTGGTGGCGAAGAGGAGGAAGCATAAAATGAAAGGGCATGTGACAGGAATACCCGCCGGCAGAATAGCAATAGGCGGTGCGGTGGCAGGAGCAGTGATCGGTGGTGCAGTCTCTGCCGCTAAACAGGCGAAGAGTGTTAAAGAGAATAAAATAACTAAAGAAGAAGCGGTTGCAAACACTGCAAAAGATGCTGCAGGCGCAGGTGTCGCCACAGCGGCGGGAATGGTTCTTGCCGGCGGACTTGGGATGGGGCTTGTGGGCTCTATACTTGTTATGACAGCGGCATCCGCAGGGGTGAAGTATCTCTGGGATTCTTCCGTAAAGACAACAGAACCTAAATGCGAACCAGCTAAGAAATAAGGAGATATAACAATGGATCACAAAAAAGAATCACACGAAAACCCGCAATATCAGGCTCAGCCCCAGCAGACTTATTATCAGAATACTCCGTCTCATCCTCAGCAGGCGTACTACCAGCCTAATCCTGCCTATCATCTGAAAGAATGGTTTAACTTTCGTGAGCCTTCATATGTGAAAGGTCTTGCGGTTGGTGCAGGGCTGGCACTTGTTTTGACAAATCCTGCTGTGAAAAAAGCACTTGTGAAAGGTGTTGTCAAAGTTTGGGGAGGTCTTCAGGGCGGAGTCGAAGAGCTCAAAGAGCAGATAAGAGATGTACAGGCAGAGATGGGCGGAGAATAGTATGCCGAAAAAGAGCTTACCCCCGTTACAGAAAAAGCGCAGATATGCCAAATACGCCATGGCGGGTGCTATGGGTGTTCTGGTTTATACCGGTATGCAGAGGGGCAGAACGTCAAGATCCCTTCATATCGCTGCCGGAACTGCATTGGTGGGACTCTCTGTTTATCATACTCTGCTCTACAAAAACAGAAGCTGATATATGACATTAAATAAATACCTGACTGGACTGGAGCGGGTGGATATTGCCCACAGGACTAACGGGAGAATAAGGTTCAGGGCGGAGGTGCTCGGCAATCCTGCTCTGGACATTACTCTTATGGAGTCTTCTCTGGAGTGTCTGGACGGTGTGAAGTCTGTCCGCATAAACCAGAAGGCGCAAAGTCTTGTCGTTGTGCACGATCCTGAAGCAGATATAACTGAACAGCTTTTGAACTCACTGAGTACATTTACTCATGCGGTTTTTTATGCTGACGAAGAACTTAATGACACACCGGATCTTATAAATGTTTATTGGGCGGGGACAATGTGGGTTCTGAAAATGGGGCTTCCGTCGTGGTTTAAGGTGCCTCTTACCTATGCTGGTGCTGCGCCTGTTCTTTTCAGCGGAGTGGAAACACTTGTGAGGGACGGACTGCGTGTAGAAGTTCTGGATGCTGCAGTTATCTCTCTGCTGCTACTGCGCAAGGACTATTTTACTGCGGGCTCTATAACTTTCCTGCTGAACCTCGGGCACTATCTTGAAGCGTCAACGGAGTATAAGTCAGACAAAATGCTCCGCAGTCTCATAAAGCCCGATGTGGAGTATGTATGGGTACTTCAGGGGCAGAAAGAGGTTAAGGTATCTATTGATGATGTTTGTGTAGGGTCGCTTGTGATAATTGGTGCGGGAGAGATGATTTCTGTTGACGGAGTTGTCTATTCCGGCGAAGGGCTTATAAATCAGTCTTCGGTTACCGGGGAAAGTCTGCCTGTCAGTGTGGAGAAGGATTCGGAAGTTTATGCAGGAACTGTAGTAGCAGAAGGTAAAATCATTGTTGCAGCTACTAAAGTTGGTGCAGAAACGACATCAGCAAGAATAGCTAAGTTTATAACAGGGTCGCTTAAAAACAGGTCAACATCAGAAGTGCGTGCCTTTAAAACAGCAGACAAGATGGTTCCGGTGACATTTGGAATAGGTCTTGCCGCTCTTCTTCTGACCAGAGATTTCAGGCGTGCTTCGTCTGTGCTCTCTGTTGATTATTCATGTGCTCTGAAGCTTGTGATACCCACTGCAATCAAAGCAGGGATATTTACCGCAGGCTCAGAAGGAATCTTTATCAAGGGTGCTCAGGCACTCGAGAATTTTGCAGAAGTTGACACAATTGTTTTTGATAAGACAGGAACCCTCACCAAAGGCTCACTGGAGGTTTCCGAGATAATTTCATACGGCAGTCTTAGCGAAGAAGACCTGCTTTGTATCGCCGCAAGCGCAGAAGAGCACTACAGCCACCCCATTGCTTCCGCAGTTGTACAGGAAGCTTTGAAGAGAGGGATTGCGCTTAAGGAAACGGGTGAAGTGGACTTTATCATAGCCCACGGTGTGTCTGCATATGTTGAGGACAGCCATGTCCTTGCAGGGAGCAGGCATTTTGTACATGAAGATGAACATATCGATTGTTCCCATTCCGATGCTGAAAGTGATGAGCTGAGGAAGACAGGGCGCAGTATATTATATATAGCTGTTAACGGAGAACTTGCCGGACTGATAGCACTTAAGGATGTACCGAGGGAAGAGGCATGTGAGGTTATCAGGAGGCTTGGAGAGGAAGGGGTTAAGCGTGTCGTGATGCTCACGGGCGACCATAAGGATACTGCCATGTGTATTGCCGGAGAACTCGGTATTACTGAGGTTTATTCTGAAATGAAACCTGAAGACAAGCTGAGTGTGGTAAAAGAGCTGAATTCTCAGGGTTGCAAAGTTGCTTTTGTCGGTGATGGAGTCAATGATGCCCCTGCGCTTCTTGCCTCTCATGTTGGTGTAAGTATGCCGGAAGGTGCAGACCTCGCCAGAGAAACATCCGACGTAATCCTCCTGCGGAACAACCTGCATGGGATATTGCGGGCAAGAAAGATATCCGCCGAAACAGTTAAAACCATCAAGCAGGTTTCCATTACTAATATCGGAGCGAACAGTGTCACCGTGTTTCTATCCTTCCTCGGGCTTATAACTCCTCTTCAATCCGCTTTGATGCACAACGGTACCACTGTGGGGACGCTCCTTTATGCGATGAGAAGCGGAGGGGAAAGATGAAGCTGACGAAAGCAAGATCAGGCGGTTTTTTTACCGTAGAATCAATAAATGAAGCAGATTTGGCTAGAAAACTAAGCGTGTACGGCATAACTTCTGGTATACTTGTATGTAAGATTAATAAGGGGG